>NZ_JAMBDI010000015.1:0-51268 GCF_036858055.1 Pseudomonas sp. SF2
TTTTAAATGGGTCACCGCGCTGTGCCGGTGGCGTTGTCTGCGGTATGGATGCCATTCTGACGAAGGGTCTATTTCAAGACAATTAGGCTTAAACGGGAATGATTGTTCCTTTTTTGGGGACAATTAAGCTGCTCGCTTACGCAGACACTATCCATCCGGATAGTGCCTTTTAATGCTTCTAATGAACGGACGGGTGAATCTGGCACGCTGACTCAGCCCACCTCCACCCGTGGTCCCGACTCGATGCAAACATCCGAAATTCATTACATCCGCACTCTGTCAGGGTTGGTCCTGAGCGAGGCGGAGTGTTCGAGTTTCCGATTTGCCAGGCATTACCACTTGGATCACCACATTGGGCTGGTTACCGACGGCATTTTCCGCCAATGTCTGCAAGGCCTTTCATGCACGCAACAAGCTCGCCTCGATACTTATAGACCGATCTGTTTGAGATTCGAACTGGAAAATGGCGCCAGTCTAAGCCTGAACTTTCCAGGTGAGAGGCATAGGCGTGAAGGTGTTTAAGGAGAGCGTTTACCGTTTCAACATCTCGATGCTGAGTCTGGATTTTGTCTAACGCCCACAGATTCACCTCTGACCAGCTCGCACCCGTATCCCAGAAAATTTGCGGAAGGTGTTTGATGTCAGGTAGGCGTAGATGGGGGGGTAAAGGAGGAGGGACCACAGGAGGTGGTGGAGGAGACAGGAGAAAGGTGAACGTATTCCAGACAAGCCATATGAGCCTCCTCTAAAGAGCTGCCCGAGATGAGCTCGAGCTAGCACTTTACAGATTGACAGCCAACCATCGTGTCCATAGGTTGGCACATGATGGTTGGCTGCCAATGAGCACTCACTATACGTTAAAGCGGAAGTGCATCACATCGCCGTCCTTGACGATGTAATCCTTGCCTTCCAAGCGCCATTTACCGGCTTCCTTGGCACCGCTCTCACCCTTGAACTGGATGAAGTCGTCATAGGCCACCACTTCAGCGCGGATGAAGCCTTTTTCGAAGTCGGTGTGGATCACGCCAGCGGCTTGTGGTGCGGTGGCACCGACGCGTACGGTCCAGGCACGTACTTCCTGCACGCCGGCAGTGAAGTAGGTTTGCAGGTTCAGCAGTTCGTAACCGGCGCGGATCACGCGGTTCAGGCCAGGCTCTTCCAGGCCCAGGGCCTCGAGGAACATGTCCTTCTCTTCACCGTCTTCCAGCTCGGCGATTTCCGCTTCGATCTTGTTGCACACCGGCACCACCACCGCGCCTTCTTCCTCGGCAATGGCCTTGACCACGTCCAGGTGCGGGTTGTTGTCGAAGCCGTCTTCGGCCACGTTGGCGATATACATCACCGGCTTGCTGGTCAGCAGGTGGAAGCCGCGGATGACCGCCTTGTCTTCGGCGCTCATGTTCTTCATCAGGCTGCGTGCAGGCTTGCCTTCGGTGAAGTGCGGGATCAGCTGTTCGAGGATGGCCTTCTGCGCCAGGGCGTCCTTGTCGCCGCCCTTGGCGTTGCGGGCAACCTTCTGCAACTGCTTCTCGCAGCTGTCGAGGTCGGCGAAGATCAGTTCGAGGTCGATGATCTCGATGTCACGCTTGGGGTCGACGCTGTTGGAAACGTGGATCACGTTCTCGTCTTCGAAGCAGCGCACCACGTGGGCAATGGCGTCGGTCTCGCGGATGTTGGCGAGGAACTTGTTGCCCAGGCCTTCGCCTTTCGAAGCACCAGCCACCAGGCCGGCGATGTCGACGAATTCCATGGTGGTCGGCAGGATGCGGTTTGGCTTGACGATTTCAGCCAGCGCATTCAGGCGCGCATCGGGCATTGGCACGATGCCGCTGTTTGGCTCGATGGTGCAGAAAGGGAAGTTCTCCGCCGCGATGCCAGACTTGGTCAGGGCGTTGAACAGGGTGGACTTGCCGACGTTGGGCAGGCCGACGATGCCGCAATTGAAACCCATGGGTATTCCCCTCTCTAAGGAAATCAGGCCTTCTGGCTGTGCAGCTCGCGCATCGCTTTGGCGAAGTCGCCGGCAAGCACGTCCGGCAGCACGCCGAGGGCAAAATCGATGCTGGCGTCGAGCTTCTCCTGCTCGGCGCGCGGCGCGCGGCCCAGGACGAAGTTGGAGACCAGTTTGGCGTCGCCCGGGTGGCCGATGCCAAGCCGCAGGCGGTGGAAGTCGTTCTGGTTGCCGAGCTGCGCGATGATGTCGCGCAGGCCGTTGTGCCCACCATGGCCACCGCCGCGCTTGAGCTTGGCGACGCCCGGGGGCAGGTCGAGTTCGTCATGCGCCACCAGGATCGCTTCCGGCTTGATGCGGAAGAAATTGGCCAAGGCCGCCACGGACTGGCCGCTACGGTTCATGTAGGTGGTGGGGATGAGCAGACGAACGTCGTTGCCCTGATGGCTGAATTTAGCCGTCAGGCCGAAATATTTGCGGTCAGCGGTCAACGAGACGCGCTGGGCGCTGGCAATGCGTTCAACGAAAAGAGCCCCTGCGTTATGCCGGGTCTGTTCGTATTCGGGGCCGGGGTTACCCAGGCCGACGATCAACTGGATGGCGGTCACGTCAGGGGCTCTTCCTTGGAGTTGGTGGGTTACAGGGCGCGCGGCACTGTAACCCGATCAACGCCGGCGCGCGAGTGGATTACTCGGCAGCGCCTTCTGCTTCTGGAGCAACGCGTGGAGCGTGAACGTTGGCAACAGCTTTGTCATCACCGTGGGCCAGAGCTACGAACTCTACGCCTTTCGGAGCTTTCAGGTCCGACAGGTGGATGATGGTGCCGATTTCAGCGTTGGCCAGGTCAACTTCGATGAACTCAGGCAGGTCTTTGGCTTCGCAGGAAACTTCGATCTCGGCTTCTACGTGGGAGATCTCGCCGCCTTTCTTGACCGGGGCTTCTTCGTTGACGAAGTGAACCGGTACCTTGGCGGTCAGTTTCTGGCCAGCAACGACGCGAACGAAGTCGGCGTGCATGATGAAGCCTTTGGCCGGGTGACGCTGCAAGGCCTTGACCACGACGTTTTGCTTGGCGCCGTCGACGTTCAGTTCCAGAACGTGGCTGAAGGCAGCCTCGTTTTCGAACAGCTTGGTGATTTCCTTGGCCAGGATGGTCAGGGACTGAGCGTCCTGGTTACCACCGTAGACAACGGCTGGGATGTTGGCGGAGTGACGCAGGCGGCGGCTCGCACCTTTCCCCAGGTCAGTACGCGCTTGGGCGTTCAGAGTGAATTCGGTCATTTTGTTTCTCCAAAATAGCCCCCCGAGGGCGTTTGCGACCAGCGCCAACGGGGATGGCAAAAAAGCCCCGCCCCAACAACCAGTGTTGGGGCGGGGCGCTTTTCGTCAGCGTGTGTTCCGCTTAGCGGAACATCGCGCTGATCGATTCTTCGTTGCTGATGCGGCGGACCGCTTCAGCGACAACCGGTGCGATATCCAGCTGACGGATACGGTCACAGGCTTGAGCAGCGGCGGACAGCGGAACGGTGTTGGTCACCACCAGCTCGTCCAGTACCGACTTCTCGATGTTCTCGATCGCGCGGCCCGACAGGACAGGGTGCGTGCAGTAGGCGTAAACCTTGGCAGCGCCGTGTTCTTTCAGGGCTTTGGCCGCGTGGCACAGGGTGCCGGCGGTGTCGACCATGTCGTCTACCAGGATGCAGGTGCGCCCTTCGACGTCGCCGATGATGTGCATGACCTCGGAGTGGTTAGCCTTCTCGCGGCGCTTGTCGATGATACCCAGGTCGACGCCCAGGGACTTGGCGACGGCACGTGCGCGCACGACACCACCGATGTCCGGGGAGACGATCATCAGGTTCTCGAAACGCTGGTCTTCGATATCGTCGACCAGTACGGGCGAGCCGTAGATGTTGTCGACCGGGATATCGAAGAAACCCTGGATCTGGTCAGCGTGCAGGTCGACGGTGAGTACACGGTCGATACCGACGACAGTGAGCATGTCAGCGACGACTTTGGCGCTGATGGCTACACGTGCCGAACGCGGACGGCGGTCCTGGCGGGCGTATCCGAAGTAAGGAATCACGGCGGTGATTCGGGATGCTGAGGAGCGGCGGAAGGCGTCGGCCATCACTACCAGTTCCATCAGGTTATCGTTGGTCGGGGCACAGGTCGGCTGAATAATGAAGACGTCTTTACCACGAACGTTTTCATTGATCTCGGCACTGATCTCGCCGTCGGAGAACTTACCGACAGAGACATCACCGAGAGGGATATGCAGCTGACGTACTACACGCCGAGCCAGATCGGGGTTGGCATTCCCCGTAAAGACCATCATCTTGGACACGCGCAGTACCTGAAGGCTGAGGGTAACCTGGATGAGTATAAGGAAAATGGCAGGGGCGGCTGGATTCGAACCAACGCATGGCAGGATCAAAACCTGCTGCCTTACCGCTTGGCGACGCCCCTGTATCTGTTGCTGCGAACGCTTATGCGCTCGACTTCTTGACCAGACTTTGCAGCTTGCGATGCAACATCGAAACGTTGCTTCCTTTCGCCACAAACCCTGTTTGGGTCGCTGAAAGAAGGGCCAGAACTTTATCAGCTTCGGCTTTGCTTGGGAAGGCCCCAAACACACAACTTCCAGTACCGGTTAATCGAGCCTCAGTGAATTTGCCCAGTGAATTCAACGCATTGCGAACTTCCGGGTAACTCTGCTCTACCACCGGTTGGCAGTCATTTCGACTGTTTCCCTCGGGAACGGGGCGCATCTTAAGGGGGAGTGAATCACGTGTCAACTGTGGATGTGAAAAAATTTCTACTGTGCTGACAGACACTTGCGGCACCAGCACGACATACCACGGCTCCTCCGGGTCGACCGGGGTCAGTTGTTCACCCACGCCCTGGGCGAATGCCGCGTGGCCGCGCACGAATACCGGTACGTCGGCGCCCAGGCTCAGGCCCAGTGCGGCCAGGCGGTCTTCGTCCCAGTCCAGTTGCCACAGGTGGGTGAGGGCCAACAGGGTAGTGGCGGCATCCGAGCTGCCGCCGCCGATGCCACCGCCCATGGGCAGCACCTTGCTCAGCCAGATGTCGGCGCCCAACGTCGTGCCGGATTGCTCCTGCAGCTTGCGCGCGGCACGCACGATCAGGTTGCTGTCGTGCGGTACCGCCTCGATCTCGGTATGCAGGCGGATCACGCCGTCGTCACGCAAGGCAAAGTGCAGTTCGTCGCCGTGATCGAGAAACTGGAACACGGTTTCCAGCTCGTGATAGCCGTCGGCGCGGCGGCCGATGATGTGCAGCCACAGGTTGAGCTTGGCCGGGGCGGGCAGGGTAAGGGTTTGCATGTATCAGTGTCCCAGCTGGCGCGGCTGCCAGTCCTTGACCACCAGGGTCACGTCGATGTCCTTGCCGTGCAGCTTGAGGCGCTCGGGCAGCCAGTAGCCGTTCTGTTCGGTGTAGCTCAGGTACTGCACCTGCCAGCCATCCTGGTCGAGGCTGGCCAGGCGGCTGTCGCTGTCCAGGGTCAGCTTGCTCTTGCTGTCGGGGGCGGGCAGGCCGCGTACCCACCAGACCAGGTGCGAGACCGGCAGCTGCCAGCCCAGCTGTTCTTCCAGCAGGGCTTCGGGGCTGGGGGCCTCGTAGCGGCCCTGGTTGGCCACTTCCAGCACCACGCCACCGGGGCGCCCGGTCAGACGTGCGGCGCCACGGCCCAGCGGGCCGGCCAGGCGAATGTCGTAGTAGTCCTGGCGTTGCAGCCAGAACAGCGTGCCGCTACCGGAGTCGCGTGGGGCACGGATGCCGACCTTGCCGTTGATCTGCCAGCCATCGAGGCTGCTCAGCTGCTCTTTATGGGCGCGCCACTGCTGCGGGTTGCCGTGGCCCTGCAGGGCCTCGCGGCTACCGAAGCCGGCACAGCCTGCCAGCAGGGCGATCAGGGTGAAGGTAATGCAATGGCGCAGGAACATGGCGTTAGAGAGTCTCGGATCCGGTCAGGCGCAGGAGGGTCTTGCGCAGGATGGGGCTGTCGGCCTGGGCTTCGAAGCCCTTGGCCCAGACCTGGCGGGCTTCGCGGCGCTTGCCGTTGGCCCATAGCACTTCGCCCAGGTGGGCGGCCACTTCGTGGTCGGGGAAGCTGGCAAAGGCCTTGCGCAAGTAGGTTTCAGCCTCGTCGAGGTTGCCCAGGCGGTAGTTGACCCAGCCCAGGCTGTCGAGCACCGCCGGGTCGTCCGGGGTCAGCTGATGGGCCTTGTCGATCAGCGCCTTGGCTTCGCTGTAGCGGGTGGTGCGGTCGGCCAGGGTGTAGCCGAGGGCGTTCAGGGCCATGGCATTTTCCGGCTCGCGGGCGATGATGGCGCGCAGGTCTTTTTCCATCTGCGGCAGGTCGTCACGCTTCTCGGCCAGCATGGCGCGGGTGTACAGCAGGTTGAGGTCGTCCGGGTAGCGCTGGATGGCTTGCTGCAGCACCTGGCTGGCCTGGGCGTCCTTGTTGTTGTTGCTGTAGCTTTCCGATTCGATCAGGAACAGCTGGATGGCGTAATCCGGCTGGGCTTCGCGGGCGTCGGCGAGCAGGCGGGAGGCCTCGGTACCACGGCCGTTGGCGATCAGGATGTCGGCCTGGCGCAATTGCGCCGGCAGGTAGTCGGGGCCCGGGCCGACCAGGGCGTATTCACGCAGGGCGCCAGCGGGGTCGTGGCGCTCCTCGCGGATGCGGCCCAGGTTCAGGTGCGCGGCGTCGACGTTGCTGTCGCGCTCGATCAGCTCCTGCAGGTAGCCCTCGGCTTCATCCCAGTCCTTGTTTTCCAGGCACACCAGGGCCAGCGAATAGCGCAGTTCGTCGTCGTCGGGGTATTGCTGGACCAGGCTGAGGAACTCGCCCTTGGCATCGGCGATGCGGTCCTGTTCGACCAGGGTGCGGGCATAGGTCAGGCGCAGGCGCTTGTCGTCCGGGTTGTCGCGAATCGCGCCGCGCAGCAGTGGCAGGGCCTCCGGGCCGCGGTTCAGGGCTTGCAGCAGGCGCGCGCGCAGCAGGATCGGGGCGACTTCGTCGTTTTGCGGCGGGTGCGACTCGAGCAGCTCCAGAGCTTCTTCGGCCTTGCCGTCCTGGTTCAGCAGCAGGGCCTTGCCGAACACCAGCTGGCTGTTGTCCGGGTACTTCACCAGCAGGCGCTCGAAGCTTTGCAGCAGGCCGTCGCGGGTGCCCTGGTCGGTTTCGGCGGCGGACAGGGCGAGGAAGTCGAAATGGGTGTCGCCTTGGCCCTGCAGCACCTTTTCCATGTACGCCATGGAGTCGTCATAGCGGCCGGCGCGGGCCAGCTGGATGGCGGCGGCGCGCTGTGCGTCGAGGTTCTGCGGGTCGTTGCGGGCCCAGACCAGGGCGTTGTCCAGTGCCGGTTCGTCGGCGCCGAGGTATTCGGCAATGCGGTAGGCGCGCTCGGAAACCCCCGGGTCCTGGGTTTTCGCGGCCTGGTCGGTGTAGTTGGCCAGGGCGATGTCGAAGCGGTTGCGCTGGCCGGCCAGTTCCGCCACCAGCAGGCTATAGAGCGTGTCCTGCGTGAACGAGCCATACACTACGGGTTTTTCTGCCTCGGGCTTGCCGGCCTCGGCGACGGGAGGCTCGGCCTTTTGCGGGGCCAGGCTCTGGCAGCCCTGGAGCAGGGCGAAGGCAAGCAGCAATGCGTATGGTTTGTTCATAGAAGGCTTATTGGAGGACTCACCGGCGGTCGGAGCATGATGACACAAGCGCGGGGGCAAACCCACCTGTGCTGTGGCTGGTTAACTGCGACCTTTGAGGGGGGGGAAGGGTTCCGGACAGGTTGGTTGTGCCGGGTGTATGGCTTGATTGGTGTGGTGGCGCTCGATTTTACAGGCGCAGAAAGTGTCAAGGCGAACACCAACGGTGGTTGTCCTGAAACCTGCGAAAGAGGACAATTATCGGCTTCTCGTCACAACCAGCGACCTTGCATGGCCTTTCTTGCACTTGGTATCAACCATAAGACTGCCTCGGTAGACGTACGCGAGCGCGTGGCGTTTACCCCAGAGCAGCTGGTAGACGCCCTGCAGCAGCTCTGCCGACTGACATCCAGCCGCGAAGCGGCGATCCTGTCGACCTGCAACCGTAGCGAGCTCTATGTAGAGCAGGACCACCTGTCCGCCGATGCCGTGCTGCAATGGCTGGCCGACTATCACCGCCTCAGCCTGGACGAGCTGCGCGCCAGCGCCTACGTGCACGAAGAGCACGAGGCGGTGAAGCACATGATGCGGGTGGCCTCCGGCCTGGACTCGCTGGTGCTCGGCGAGCCGCAGATCCTCGGCCAGATGAAGTCCGCCTACGCCGTGGCGCGTGAGGCCGGCACCGTCGGCCCGCTGCTCGGGCGCCTGTTCCAGGCCACCTTCAGCGCCGCCAAGCAGGTGCGCACCGACACCGCCATCGGCGAAAACCCGGTGTCGGTGGCGTTTGCCGCAGTCAGCCTGGCCAAGCAGATCTTCAGCGACCTGGGCCGTAGCCAGGCCCTGCTGATCGGCGCCGGCGAAACCATCACCCTGGTCGCCCGCCATCTGCATGAGCAGGGCGTGCGCCGCATCGTCGTGGCCAACCGTACCCTGGAGCGGGCCAGCATCCTGGCCGAGCAGTTCGGTGCGCACGCGGTACTGCTGGCCGACATCCCCCAGGAACTGGCCAACAGCGACATCGTCATCAGCTCCACCGCCAGCCAGCTGCCAATCCTCGGCAAGGGCGCGGTCGAGAGCGCGCTGAAGCAGCGCCGGCACAAGCCGATCTTCATGGTCGACATCGCCGTACCGCGCGATATCGAAACCGAAGTCGGCGAACTGGACGACGTCTACCTGTACACTGTCGATGACCTGCACGACGTGGTGGCGGAAAACCTCAAGAGCCGCCAGGGCGCGGCCCAGGCCGCCGAGGAACTGGTGTCGGTGGGGGCCGAAGATTTCATGCTGCGCCTGCGCGAGCTGGCCGCGGTGGACGTGCTCAAGGCCTATCGCCAGCAAAGCGAGCGCCTGCGCGACGAAGAACTGCAAAAGGCCCAGCGCCTGCTGGCCAACGGCGGCAACCCCGAAGACGTATTGGCCCAACTGGCCCGGGGGCTGACCAACAAACTCCTGCATGCGCCAAGCGTGCAACTGAAAAGGCTCTCGGCCGAGGGCCGCCTCGATGCGCTGGCCATGGCCCAGGAACTCTTTGCCCTCAACGAGGGCTCGACGGACAAATCCCCGCAATGAAAGCGTCGCTGCTGAACAAACTGGAAATCCTCCAGGACCGCTTCGAAGAACTCACCGCACTGCTCGGTGATGCCGAGGTCATTTCCGACCAGACGCGCTTTCGCGCCTATTCCCGTGAGTACGCCGAAGTCGAGCCGGTCTACGCTGCTTATAAAGAGTGGCGCAAAGTCCAGGACGACCTCGAAGGTGCCCAGGCGCTGCTCAAGGACAGTGACCCGGACCTGCGCGAAATGGCCGTGGAAGAAGTGCGTGAAGCCAAGGAACAACTGCTGACGCTGGAGTCGCAGCTGCAACGCATGCTGTTGCCCAAGGACCCCAACGACGGCCGCAACGTGTTCCTCGAAATCCGTGCCGGCACCGGTGGCGACGAGGCAGCGATCTTCTCCGGCGACCTGTTCCGCATGTATTCGCGCTACGCCGAAAAGCGTGGCTGGCGCCTGGAAATCCTCTCCGAGAACGAAGGCGAACACGGCGGCTACAAGGAAATCATCGCTCGCGTCGAGGGGGAGAGCGTGTACGGCAAGCTCAAGTTCGAGTCCGGCGCGCACCGCGTACAGCGCGTGCCCGAGACCGAATCCCAGGGCCGTATCCACACCTCCGCGTGCACCGTGGCGGTACTGCCCGAGCCGGACGAACAGGCGGCCATCGAGATCAACCCGGCCGACCTGCGCGTGGACACCTACCGCGCATCCGGTGCCGGTGGCCAGCACGTCAACAAGACCGACTCGGCGATCCGTATCACCCACTTGCCAACCGGTATCGTGGTCGAGTGCCAGGAAGAGCGTTCGCAGCACAAGAACCGTGCCCGCGCCATGTCCTGGCTGTCGGCCAAGCTCAACGACATGCAGACCAGCGCGGCGCAGAACGCCATCGCCACCGAGCGCAAGCTGCTGGTCGGCTCTGGCGACCGTTCCGAGCGCATCCGCACGTACAATTATCCGCAGGGCCGGGTGACCGACCACCGTATCAACCTGACCCTGTACTCGCTGGACGACATCCTCGCCGGCGGCGTGGAGGCGGTGATCGAACCGCTGCTGGCCGAGTACCAGGCCGATCAACTGGCCGCCCTGGGGGACTGATGACCATCATCGCCAGCCTGCTGCGCAACGCGCAGTTGCCAGAATCGCCCACCGAGCGGCTGGATGCCGAGCTGCTGTTGGCTGCGGCCATCGGCAAGTCGCGCAGCTACCTGCATACCTGGCCCGAGCGAATCGTCAGCAGCGAAGACGCCGAGACCTATGCCGGTTACCTGCAGCGCCGCCGTGGCGGCGAGCCGGTCGCCTACATTCTCGGGCTGCAGGGCTTCTGGAAGATCGACCTGGAAGTGGCGCCGCATACCCTGATCCCGCGGCCGGATACCGAGCTGCTGGTCGAAGCCGCCCTTGAGCTGCAACCTGCCACGCCGGCCAAGGTCCTTGACCTGGGCACCGGCACCGGCGCGATTGCCCTGGCCCTGGCCAGTGATCGCCCGGCCTGGCAGGTAACCGCAGTGGACCGAGTGGAGGAGGCCGTCGCCCTGGCCGAGCGCAACCGCCAGCGCCTGGGCCTGGAAAACGTCCAGGTACGGCTCAGCCACTGGTTCGACAGCCTGGCCGGCGAGCGTTTCGACCTGATTGTCAGCAACCCGCCCTACATCGCCGCCGCAGACCCGCACCTGGTTGCCGGTGATGTGCGCTTCGAGCCCAGCAGCGCGCTGGTGGCCGGTGCCGATGGCCTGGACGACCTGCGCGTAATCGCCGCCCAGGCCCCCGCGCACCTGTTGCCGGGTGGCTGGTTGTTGCTGGAACACGGCTACGATCAGGCAGCGGCGGTGCGCGCCCTGCTGGCTGAACAAGGTTTCATCGAGGTCGCCAGCCGCATGGATCTGGGCGGTCATGAACGCATTACCCTGGGGCGCCTGCCATGTTGAGTGATCAGGAACTGCTGCGTTACAGCCGGCAGGTATTGCTGGCCCAGATCGATATTGACGGCCAGTTGCGGCTCAAGCAGAGCAAGGCGCTGATCGTCGGGCTCGGTGGCCTTGGCTCGCCAGTTGCCCTGTACCTGGCCGCCGCCGGGGTGGGGGAGCTGCACCTGGCCGACTTCGACACCGTCGACCTGACCAACCTGCAACGCCAGGTCATCCACGACAGTGCCAGCGTCGGCATGAGCAAGGTCGATTCGGCCTTGCAGCGCTTGCAGGCGATCAACCCGGAAATCAGCCTGGTCGCCCATCGCCAGGCGCTGGACGAGGATTCGCTGGCGGCCGCCGTGGCGGCGGTCGACCTGGTGCTGGACTGCTCCGACAACTTCGGTACCCGTGAGGCGGTCAACGCCGCCTGTGTCGCGGCTGGCAAGCCGCTGGTCAGCGGTGCGGCGATCCGCCTGGAAGGGCAGTTGTCGGTGTTCGACCCACGGCGTGACTACAGCCCTTGCTACCACTGCCTGTACGGCCATGGCAGCGAAGCCGAACTGACCTGCAGCGAAGCCGGCGTGATCGGCCCGCTGGTGGGCCTGGTAGGCAGCCTGCAGGCGCTGGAGGCGATGAAGCTGCTGGCCGGGTTCGGCGAGCCGCTGGTCGGCCGCCTGCTGTTGATCGATGCGCTCGGCACTCGTATCCGCGAATTGCGGGTCAAGCGCGACCCGGCTTGTGCGGTCTGCGGCAAGCGCGATGGCTGAGCGTTCGGCGCCGGTCGGCGTGATGGACTCCGGGGTTGGCGGCTTGTCGGTACTCGCCGAGATCCAGCGCCTGCTGCCCAACGAGACGCTGCTGTACGTGGGCGATTGCGGCCACATACCCTACGGCGAGAAGTCGCCGGACTATATCCGTGAGCGTCTCCGGCGCATTGCTGCGTTCTTCCATGAACAGGGCGCCAAGGCCATGGTACTGGCCTGCAACACCGCCACGGTGGCGGCGGTGGCCGACCTGCGCGAGTTGTACCCGAACTGGCCGCTGGTGGGCATGGAGCCGGCGGTGAAGCCCGCTGCCGCCGCTACGCGCTCTGGCGTGGTCGGTGTGCTGGCCACCACCGGTACCCTGCAGAGCGCCAAGTTCGCCGCCTTGCTCGACCGTTTTGCCAATGACGTACAGGTCATCACCCAACCTTGCCCGGGGCTGGTCGAGTTGATCGAGGCCGGCGACCTGGCCAGCCCGGCGCTGCGCCAGTTGCTGCAAGGTTATGTTCAGCCGTTGCTGGCCGCTGGCTGCGACACGCTGATCCTCGGCTGCACCCATTACCCCTTCTTGCGCCCGTTGCTGGCCGGCATGGTGCCAGCCGACGTGGCCATCATCGACACTGGCGCCGCGGTGGCGCGCCAACTGCAGAGGCTGCTGGGCGCGGATGACCTGTTGGCTGAAGGACCGGCTCGGGATACCCGTTTCTGGACCAGTGCTGATCCGCAATCTCTCAGGAAAATCCTACCTTTGCTGTGGCATAAGTCTGGCAGTGTGCAAAGCTTTTCATTGTAAAAAAAACGTGAAAAGCAACTGAACTACCGTACCGCTGCCGTTTTCTACCGCCTTGCCTGATATGAGGCGGACACTAATAACAGCAAAGAAGGATGTTGCTCATGAAGAAGCTGCTCGGCTTGGCGGCGGCTGCCGTCTTCACCCTGGGGCATTCATTGTCGGCGCAGGCTGCCGATGTTTCGTTTTCGGTGGGGCAGACCGGTGACTCGACCATGGTCTACCGGTTGGGGCTGCAATCGAATTGGGAGGCGAGCTGGTGGCAGACCAGCGTGGGGCGCCTTACGGGGTACTGGGATGGGGCCTACACCTATTGGGATGGCGACAAGACCGCGAGCAACCACAGCCTGTCGTTCGCGCCGGTGTTCGTTTATGAGTTTGCCGGGGAGTCGGTGAAGCCTTACATCGAGGCGGGGATCGGTGTGGCGGCATTCTCCAGCACCGAACTGGAAGACAACGAACTGGGCTCGGCGTTCCAGTTCGAGGACCGCATCGGCTTTGGTTTGCGCTTTGCCGGTGGGCATGAGATTGGCGTGCGGGCGATTCACTATTCCAACGCGGGCATCAAACAGCCCAACGATGGCGTGGAGAGCTACAGCCTGCATTACCGCATGGCGCTCTGAGCGCTCCTGTGCCGGCCTCTTCGCGGGTAAACCCGCTCCCACAGGGTGGACTGTATCTTGAGTGCAGTGGTGTACCTGTGGGAGCGGGTTGACCCGCGAAGAAGGCAGTGCCGATGCCAGACTCTACCGCGTCAACGGCCACAGGCCATTGAGGTCCAAAGCCTCCAGCACAAGCTCAGGTTCCCTCTGTGGCCACCGCCGCAGCAGTTCTTCTGCCGCATTCTGCGGCGTCCACACCTCTGGTATTGCCTGCGCCGGGGTTACAGGTGTCTTCAACGACTGCGGCCCAACCACTGTTAGCTCAACCCCCAGAGCCTTCAATGCCTGACGCTGCTCGCGCACCCACTGCGGCAAGTTGTTCCAGCCCGCAGTCACCTGCGTCGGCGCATATAACTGCAAGGCCGAATACCGGTTGAACACCGCCATCACCTGCGGCGAGTCACCCTTCGCCAGCAAGGGCAGCGCATTGGCCAGGCAATGCTCGCTGGCCAACTGGTTGCCAGTGACGATCGCCTCGAACAACTCGCTGTCCGCCACATCGTCCACCAGGTAATCGCTGGTACCGGCGTTGATGATCAAGCCATCCAGCGAGCACCAGGCATGGCAGATCTGTTGGCTGGCCTGGGCCGCCTGCTGTTCTTCATGCAACTGCCAGGGCAAGCGCAACAATTGGCTGCCATAACGCGCCGCCAAGGCATCCAGTGCCTCGCTGTCCTTGCCGCTGGCGGCTACCCGGTGTCCTTCAGCGAGCAACTCTTCCACCAGCGCCAGGCCTAGTCCATTGCCGGCGCCCGTTACCCAGATACTGCGTGCATTGTTCAAGATAGCGCCCTCTGATCCTGCCGGCGCGGGAGGCCCTTGAACGCCTCCAGCGCGCGCTGGCGACTGCTGTCAAGATCGACGATTGGACTGTAGTAGGATTGTCTGGCAAAAAGATCGGCTGATCTTACGGGAAGATGAATGGTTTTTTCATCCAGCCCCTGCAATTCCGGCAGCCAGTGCCGAATGAAACGCCCCTGCGGGTCGAAACGCTGCGACTGTGAAACCGGGTTGAAGATGCGGAAATAGGGCACTGCGTCGGTGCCGGTGGACGCGCTCCACTGCCAGCCGCCGTTGTTGGCGGCCAGGTCGCCGTCTATCAGGTGGCGCATGAAATGCCGCTCGCCCTTGCGCCAGTCGATCAGCAGGTTCTTGCTGAGGAACATGGCCACGATCATGCGCAGGCGGTTGTGCATCCACCCAGTGTGCAGCAGTTGGCGCATGGCGGCGTCGATGATCGGGAAGCCGGTACGCCCCTGTTCCCAGGCTTCAAGGTCGGCCGGTGCGTCGCGCCAGGGCAGGGCTTCGGTCTGGGCGCGGAAGGCGCGGTGACGCGAGACCTGTGGATAACCGGTCAGGATGTGTTTGTAGAATTCGCGCCAGAGCAGCTCGTTGATCCAGGTTTGCACGCCGCTGCTACCGCTGTCGAACTCGCCGCGGTTGCTGGCCAGGGCGCCGTGCAGGCACTGGCGCGGCGAGATCACGCCAGCGGCCAGGTAGGCGGAGAGCTGGCTGGTGCCGGGCCTGGCAGGCAAGTCGCGCAGTTGTTGGTAGTCGTCGATGGTCTCGTCGAGAAAGCGGGTCAGCCGCGCTTGTGCCTCGGCTTCACCGGCCGGCCAGTGGTCGCGCAGGGCCTGAGCGGGTTTTTCGAAGCCGTCCACGTGCTGGGGGATCGGGTCGCTGCTGATCTGCAGCGGTGCCTGGCGTTTGACTCGGTGGGCCAGGGCGGGGAGGCCGCGGTGCAAGTGCTCCAGGCAGCTCTTCTTGAACTGGCTGAACACCTGGAAGTAGTCGCCGCTGCGGGTAAGGATGGTGCCCGGGCGGAACAACAGCTGGTCGAGGTGGCTGTGGGCCTGGATGGCCGACTTTTCCAGCAGCGCCCGGGTGGCGGTGTCGCGACGTTGTTCGTTGATGCCGTACTCCTCGTTCCAGTGCACGCTTTGCACCTGGTGTTGGCGGCAGACATCGAGCACCGCCTGTGGCGCCTGGTCCCAGGTGTCGATCTTGCGGATCAGCAGGGGAATGTTCAGGCGTCCCAGCGACTGGCGCAGGTCGCGCAGGTTGCGCAGCCAGAAGTCGACTTTGCAGGTAGCGTCGTCGTGGGCCTGCCATTGCCCGGGGCTGACCAGCCACAGGGCGACGGTCGGGCCGCGCTCGCTGGCGGCGCTGAGCGCGGTGTTGTCATCGATGCGCAGGTCACTGCGCAGCCAGGTCAGGTGCATGGTGCGGTCATCTCTACGGGCTGGCGGTCATGGGCTTGCAGCAAACGCAATGCCGCCTGTGGGGTATCGAACAGGGCGAGGTTGGGCAGCCGGAGGGCTCGCAGCCGGGCTTCGTGCAGCGCCAGCGTTGGCCCACCGAGCAAGGTCGGTACGGGCAGGTTGGGCAGGGTGCGTTGCAGCGCCTTTTCATCGATGCGTGGCCCCAGGTGCAGGAGCACGGCGCGCGGTTTGAGCATGGTGACGGCGCATTGCAGGTGCGCGCCGGCAATGGCGTGCTCCAGCACTTCGACTGGCAGGCCGTTGCTGGTGAACAGCCAGGCGCACAACCACAAATCGGGGTTGAAGGTGCGTTCGCTGTCTTCAGCCAGCAAGATGGCAGGGCCTTGCAGCAACTGGTTGTCGTGGTAGACCCGGGCGCCCAGCTTGCTGCGCAGCCAGCTGTGGAAAAACACCTGCTCCAGCCGTGCATTGAAGTAGTTGCGCCAGCGCAGCTCCAGGAGGTCGAGCAGCGGCAACAGCAACTGCTCGCACAGGGTGACGGCCGGGTACAAGGCCATCGCCTGGTTGAGCTGCTGGTCGAGGGCGCGCTGCGACAGCGTGGCAATGGCCTCGATCAGCTGGAACTGCCGGGCTTGCCAGTCGCCTTTCGGCGCCGTGCTGGCCGGTTTGTCGAGCAGCTCACGTACCTGGCTGACGGAGGCACCGCGCTGCAGCCAGGCGAGGATCGCCTCGACGCGTGCGACCTGCTCCAGCGGATACAGGCGATGGCCCTTGGCAGTGCGTTGGGGCTTGAGCAGGCCGTAGCGGCGCTCCCAGGCGCGCAGGGTGACGGGGTTGACGCCCGTGCGGCGAGCCAGTTCGCCGATGGGCAACAGGATTTCAGACGGCATTGCGCAGGCCCAGGCGCTCTGGGTGCGGCTGCAGGTAGGCCTGTTGCTGCAGATACGGGTCGGGGTGCTTGCGCAAGTGGTGCTTGAGCAGGGTCAGCGGCACCACCAGCGGCACAACGCCTTGCTGGTATTGGCCGATGACGGTCTGCAGCTCGGCTTTGTCCTGCTGAGTGAGCGCGTCCTTGAAGTAGCCGCTCAGATGCTGCAGCACGTTGCCATGGGTACCACGGCTGGCGCAGCGGCGCAGGGCCTGCATCAGCTGGCTGAAGTAGCGCGGGCCGATGCTTTGCGGGTCGTCTTCCTTGCTCATGCTGCCGAGCAGGCGCCCCAGGCTGCGGTAGGCTTGGGGGTTGTTGGCCATCAGCAGGTACTTGTAGCGTGAGTGGAAGCGCACCAGGGCGCCCCGGCTCAGGCCTTCGGCCAGCAGGCGCTGCCAGTCGGCGTAGGCGTACACGCGGCTGATGAAATTCTCGCGCAGCACCGGGTCGTGCAGGCGGCCTTCTTCTTCCACCGGCAGGTCTGGGCGCCTTGCGCAGAACGCCTGGGCATACACGCCCCGCCCGCTGTTGAAGGCCGGATGGCCATTGTCCTGGTACACCTTGACCCGCTCCAGGCCACAGGAGGGCGATTTCTGCATGAAAATGTAGCCGCAGATATCGTCGAGTTCGGCGGCCATTTGCTCGCCGTAGCTGCGCAGCGGGCCGGTCAGGTCCATCCCGGGGTTGCGGGTTCCGACCACTTCCGGTTGCTCGGGGTCGCCGACCAGGCGGATCGGGTCGCGCGGTATGCCCAGGCCGATGGCCACCTCCGGGCACACCGGCAACCAGTCGAAGTGTTCCTCGAGCTGCGTGCGGCACAGGTCGGAGGCCTTGTGGCCGCCGTTATAGCGCACGCTGTGCCCGGTCAGACAGGCGCTGATGGCGATACGCGGCTTGCTGTGGGCGGATGAGTCGTGCATGGGCTGTCTCCAGATAACCTGTACGAAACCAAAAACTTGTACAGGTTTATTCCAGCACAGCCCTGAAGTTATGCAAACCAGTTTTTTTGTATAGCTCTACATCATTCGAGGTGTTCGAGCAGCCGGCGCGCAGCTTCCTGGCCGCTGAGCCAGGCGCCCTCGACCCGTCCGGACAGGCACCAGTCGCCGCAGGCGTACAAGCCTTGGTCTGCATCGGCCAGCGCGCCCCATTCATGGTTGCTGCTCGGGCGGGCATACAGCCAGCGGTGGGCCAAGGCAAAAGTAGGTGGCGGCACCACGCAGCCGACCAGTTCGGCGAACTCGCCCCTCAGCTGTTCGATCACCTCTTCCTTGGGCAGGTCGATGTGTTGCCGGCTCCAGTTCGAGGTAGCGTGCAGTACCCAGGTGTCGAACTTCTCGTCACGCCCGGGTTTGCTACGGTTGCGCGCCAGCCACTCGAGCGGGTTGTCCTGCACGAAGCAGCCTTGCATCGGCGTGTCCAGCGGGGTCTGGAAGGCCAGGGCGACGGCCCAGGTGGGCTCCATCTGCACGCCGGCGGCCACGGCGGCGAGCTTGGGGGTGGAGGCCAGCAGCGGGGTGGCCTGCGGTGCCGGCACGGCGATCACCACGCGGCTGTAGGGGCCGTGGCTGCAGCCTTCGGTGTCCTGCAGGTGCCAGTATTGCTTGCCGCGGAACACCTCGGCGATGCGGCAGCCGAAGTTGACCGTCACGTCCTTGAGCAGGCCGCGGGTGATTGCACTCATGCGCGGCACACCCACCCAGCGCGTCTGCTCGTCGGGGGAGGGGGTGAGCTCACCATCGCGGTAGTTGTACAGCTGCGGTTTCCATTGTTCGGCCCAACCGGCGGCGACCCACTGCTGCACCTGCTCGACGAAGCGCCGGTCACGGGCGGTGAAGTACTGGGCACCCAGGTCCAGCGCGCCGACTTCGCTGCGCTTGCTGGCCATGCGCCCGCCACTGCCGTGGCCCTTGTCGAACAAATGCACGGATTGCCCGGCCTTTTGCAAGGCCTGGGCGGCTGACAAGCCGGCTATACCGGCCCCGATGATGGCGATAGGTACTGTCATGATGGCCTCTTCAAACCTTGCTGTAAGCAGACTACGCTGTCAGGTAAACCTGTACAATGCACAAAATTTGTATAAGGTTATTCCGCGTTGGCAGACAGGTTGACCTATGTTTATCCGAGAGCGTCGGGTCAAAAAAGTGCCTTGATGTTAAAAATAGACCACCGCCGCATTCTGCGAGGACACAGCCATGCATATATTGCTGACAGGTGGCACCGGGTTGATTGGCAAGCACCTGTGCCAGTACTGGCTCGGCCAGGGTCATCGCCTGACGGTGTGGAGCCGGCGACCTGAGCAGGTGCCGAAAATTTGTGGCACCGGCGTGCGTGGCATCGCCCGCCTGGAGCAACTGGAGGCGGATGATCAGTTGGACGCGGTGATCAACCTGGCCGGCGCGCCGATTGCCGACCGGCCCTGGACAGCCGCCCGGCGCAACCTGCTGTGGGCCAGCCGCGTCAGCCTCACCGAGCAGTTGCTGGCCTGGCTGGGCACCCGTGAACAGCGCCCGCAAGTGCTGATCTCCGGCTCTGCGGTGGGCTGGTACGGAGACGGTGGCGAACGCGAGCTGACCGAGGCTTCACCGCCGGTGCGCGAAGATTTCGCCAGCCAGCTGTGCATTGCCTGGGAAGAGACGGCCCTGCGTTCCCAGGCCCAGGGTATTCGCGTGGTGCTGGTGCGTACCGGGTTGGTGCTGGCCAGTGATGGCGGCTTTTTGTCGCGCCTGCGCGTGCCCTTCAAACTGGGGCTGGGCGGGCCTTTGGGCGACGGGCGGCAGTGGATGCCCTGGATCCATATAGACGACCAGGTCGCCCTGATTGATTTTCTCTTGCAGCACAAGGATGCCAGCGGTCCTTATAATGCCTGCGCCCCGGAGCCGGTGCGCAACCGCGAGTTTGCCAGGCGCCTGGGGCGCACCCTGCACCGGCCGGCCTTGCTGCCGGTGCCGGCACTGCTGCTCAAGGCCGGCCTGGGTGAGCTGTCGACGCTGCTGCTCGGCGGCCAGCGCGCGCGCCCGGTACGTTTGCTGGCGGCAGGCTTCACCTTCCGCTTCAACGATTTGCAATCGGCCCTGGACAACCTGTCCAGCCGCCTCTGACATAGGACGCTGCATGACCGATCACGCTCTGCTGCTGGTCAACCTGGGTTCCCCGGCCTCCACCTCGGTGGCCGATGTGCGCCGCTACCTCAACCAGTTCCTCATGGACCCTTACGTGATCGACCTGCCTTGGCCGGTACGGCGCCTGCTGGTGTCGCTGATCCTGGTCAAGCGCCCGGAGCAGTCGGCACACGCCTATGGCTCGATCTGGTGGGACGAGGGCTCGCCACTGGTGGTGCTGACCCGTCGCCTGCAGGCGGCGATGGTCGAGCACTGGCCCCATGGCCCGGTGGAGATTGCCATGCGCTATGGCCAGCCAGCCTTGCCCGAGGTTCTTGAGCGCCTGGTGGCCCAGGGTGTGCGCAAGGTGACCCTGGCGCCGCTGTACCCACAGTTCGCCGATAGCACGGTAACCACTGTAGTAGAGCTGGCCAGGCAGACGGTCAGTGAACGCCAGTTGCCGTTGCAGATGCGCGTGCTGCAGCCGTTCTACGAGCACCCGGACTACATCGAGGCACTGGGCGCCAGCGCCAGGCCTTACCTGGAGCAGGATTACGATCACCTGTTGCTGAGCTTCCACGGCTTGCCGGAACGGCATCTGAAAAAGCTGGACCCGACTGGCAAACATGACTTCCAGGCGGCCGATTGCTGCAAGGATGCCAGTGCCGATATGCGTGCGGTGTGTTATCGCGGGCAGTGCCTGGCCACGGCCAGGGCCTTTGCGCAGAAAATGGGCATACCCGATGGCAAATGGTCGGTGTCTTTCCAGTCGCGGCTGGGGCGGGCCAAGTGGATCGAACCCTATACCGAGGCGCGGCTGGACGAACTGGCCAAGGCCGGGGTGAAGAAGCTGCTGGTGATGTGCCCGGCGTTCGTGGCCGATTGCATCGAGACGCTGGAGGAGATCGGCATGCGCGGCAGCGAGCAGTTTGTCGAGGCGGGCGGGCAGGAGCTGGTGCTGGTGCCTTGCCTGAATGATCACCCGGAGTGGGTGAAGGTGCTGGCGGGAATGTGCGAAAAAGCCTGAGTCCAAGGTTGCCTGTTCTGGCCTCTTCGCGGGTAAACCCGCTCCCACAGGTTTTGCACAAGGCCTGAGGGCAGCGGGGTACCTGTGGGAGCGGGTTTACCCGCGAAGTGGCCGGGTCAGGCTAAAGCCGAATCAAGGCAACTGATCATCCAGTTTCTTGTGCTTCCAGCCATCATTGCCCGGCAAGATCAGGTTCAGGGCAATAGCCACGATGGCGCACAGGGCGATGCCCTTCAGGCCCCAGTCATCCGGGCCGTCACCGCTGCCGATCAGCACGCCGCCGATACCGAACACCAGGGTTACCGACACGATCACCAGGTTGCGCGCTTCGGCCAGGTCGATCTTGTGGCGGATCATGGTGTTCATGCCCACCGCCGCGATCGAGCCGAACAGCAGGCACAGGATGCCGCCCATTACCGGTACCGGGATGCTCTGCAGCAGCGCGCCGAACTTGCCGATGAAGGCCAGGGTGATGGCGAAGACCGCCGCCCAGGTCATGATCTTCGGGTTGTAGTTCTTGGTCAGCATCACCGCGCCGGTCACTTCGGCATAGGTGGTGTTGGGCGGGCCGCCGAACAGGCCGGCTGCGGTGGTGGCCAGGCCGTCACCCAGCAGGGTGCGGTGCAGGCCAGGCTTCTTCAGGTAGTCACGGCCGGTCACGCTGCCGACCGCGATAACCCCGCCGATGTGTTCGATCGCCGGTGCCAGGGCAACCGGGACGATGAACAGGATGGCCTGCCAGTTGAACGCTGGCGCGGTGAAGTTGGGCAGCTCCAGCCACGGTGCGGCGGCGATCCTGGCAGTGTCGACCACGCCAAAGGCGAAGGACAGGGCAAAGCCTACCAGCACGCCGGCAATGATCGGCACCAGGCGGAAGATGCCCTTGCCGAACACGGCGACGATCAGCGTGGTCAGCAGGGCCGGCATCGAGATCATCATGGCGGTCTTGTACGGCAGCAGCACGCTGCCGTCACCGGCCTTGCCCATCGCCATGTTGGCGGCGATCGGCGCCATGGCCAGGCCGATGGAGATGATCACCGGGCCGATCACCACCGGTGGCAGCATGCGGTCGATGAAACCGGTGCCTTTGATTTTCACCATCAGGCCCATGAAGGTGTACACGAAGCCTGCGGCCATCACGCCGCCCATGGTCTCGGCCAGGCCGAACTGGCCCTTGGCGAGGATGATCGGGGTGATGAAGGCAAAGCTCGAGGCCAGGAACACCGGTACCTGGCGGCCGGTGACCAGCTGGAACAGCAGGGTGCCGATGCCGGCGGTGAACAGCGCGACGTTCGGGTCGAGGCCGGTGATCAGTGGCATCAGCACCAGCGCGCCGAATGCCACGAAGAGCATCTGCGCGCCCGAAACGACCTGGCGCCAGAGCGGGTCGTTGAAGCCGTCCTGCATGGTCAGGCGTCCTTTTGCTTGGTGCCGAAGATCTTGTCACCGGCGTCGCCCAGGCCCGGCACGATGTAGCCGTGTTCGTTCAGGCGCTGGTCGATCGAAGCGGTGTAGATCTGCACGTCCGGGTGGGCTTTTTCCACCGCTTCGATGCCTTCAGGCGCGGCGACCAGGACCATGGCGCGGATCTCCTTGCAGCCGGCCTTCTTCAGCAGGTCGATGGTGGCGACCATCGAACCGCCGGTGGCCAGCATCGGGTCGATGATCAGGGCCAGGCGCTGGTTGATGTCCGGCGCGAGCTTTTCCAGGTAGGTGTGGGCTTCGAGGGTTTCCTCGTTGCGGGCAACGCCGACGGCGCTGACCTTGGCTCCCGGGATCAGGCTGAGCACGCCATCGAGCATGCCGATACCGGCGCGCAGGATCGGCACCACGGTAATCTTCTTGCCGGCGATTTTTTCAACCTGCACCTTGCCGCACCAGCCGTCGATCTCGTAGGTTTCGAGCGGCAGGTCCTGGGTGGCTTCGTAGGTCAGGAGCGCGCCGACTTCCTGGGCAAGTTCGCGAAAATTCTTGGTGCTGATATCGGCACGGCGCATCAGGCCGAGCTTGTGGCGGATCAGCGGATGGCGGATCTCACGAGTGGGCATAGGGGGGCTCCGAAAGGCGGGCAAAAAAACCGCGCTAGATTAATCTATTCAGCCTGTGCTGTCGTCTGGTCATTCTGGACGTTAGTCCATAAATGCTTGATCTGTGACGAGCGGATGCGTACCTTTGCCCGCTTTTCCAAAATGCCCCCCGGAGAGCGCCATGTCCGCCGATCTCGAGCATATCCGTCAAGTCATGCGTGAAGCTGACTGCCTGTACACCGAAGCCGAAGTCGAAGCGGCCATCGCCAAAGTCGGCGAGCAGATCTGCAAAGACCTGCACGACAAGAACCCGGTGGTGTTCTGCGTGATGAACGGCGGCCTGATCTTCTCCGGCAAACTGCTGACCCACCTGCAGTTCCCGTTGGAAGCCAGCTACCTGCACGCCACCCGCTACCGCAACCAGACCAGTGGCGGCGAGCTGTTCTGGAAGGCCAAGCCGGAAGTGTCGTTCATCGACCGTGACGTGCTGATCGTCGACGACATCCTCGACGAAGGCCACACCCTCAGCGCCATCATCGAGTTCTGCAAGCATGCCGGCGCGCGCTCGGTGCACACGGCGGTACTGATCGACAAGGACCATGACCGCAAGGCCAGCCCGGAGCTCAAGGCCAACTACGTGGGCCTGCCCTGCGTCGACCGCTACATCTTCGGTTACGGCATGGACTACAAAGGCTACTGGCGCAACGCCAACGGCATCTTCGCCGTCAAGGGGTTGTGATCATGCGCCAGCCTGCGTTCATCGACCAATCGCTGTTCGCCGGGCTGGCCGCACAGGCCGCCGCCAACCCGCGCGGGCGGCAGCATCACACCTTCCATGAGATGGAAGAACCCTGCCACCGCATGGTGGTCGGCCTGCAGCCGGGCACCTACATCCCGCCGCACCGCCACCTGAGCGCCGACAAGGCCGAAACGCTGATTGCACTCAAGGGGCGCTTCGGTCTGTTGCTTTTCGATGAGCAGGGGGCGGTGACCGACAAGCGGGTGCTGCAGGCAGGCGGCAATTGCCTGGGGGTGGACCTGGCCCCCGGCATTTACCATGGGCTGGTGGTGCTGGAGCCGGACAGCATCCTGTTCGAGTGCAAGGCTGGGCCATACCGGCCGGTGGGCGAGGGTGAGCATGCGCACTGGGCACCGCGCGAAGGAGAAGAGGGCGTGGCCGAGTACCAGGCCTGGATGCTCGCGCAGTTCGATTGATGTTGCCTGCATCGGCCTCATCGCCGGCAAGCCCAGACACAGCATGCTAGAGTGCTCCTTCATTCAAGGAGCCTCACATGCGTGCGTTTCTTCCCCTCCTGCTGGCGGTCAGCCTGCCACTCGCCGCCGCACCGCTGCACAGCCAGTTCCTGCCACCTGACGACCAGTCCCTGCGCCAGGAAGCGCCGACCGGCCAGCAATTGCTGCAAGTGACCGACTACTCGGTGGTCGTGGGCACCCAGCGCCAGTCCGACCAGCAGCCGATCCCGATCACCTCGTCGTTGCAGGTGCGCCTCAAAGGCAAGCCGCTAAGCAAGGGTGCGACCATCGCCCAGGTGCTGCTGACCTTCGACGGTGAGGCTGCCAAGAGCTTGAAGAAGCCTGTGTACGACGAGAAAACCCGCACCCTGAGCCTGAATTACCCGCTCAGCGACTACCGGGTGATCATGGACCTGCTGCGCAACGAGACGCTGTATGTGCAGTTTCTCACGTACGGCAACGGCCACGTCTGGGCCGACCTGCACACCGGTACCGTACGTACGCGTTGAGGCGCCCGGCCTGCGGGGGGTACACTGCCGGCCTTCGAAATTTCGTGATGGTCCAGTTGGAGTCGGCAATGCGTAAAGACAAGAAACAGGTAATCGGTGACGAGATCAGCGACGACTACATCAAGACGTTCCTTCAGTTCGAGCCTGCCGATGGCGTGACCTCGCCGTCGCTGCACAAGCTGGTCAAGGCCTACCGTGGCCTGCGCATCGACGATTTCGAGCGTTTTGTCGGCTTCTTCGTCGAGGCCGGGCTGGACCTGGATGGCAAGGACGAACACGGCAAGACCTTTGTCGAACAGATTGCCGACCAGCGCAATGCGGCGGATTACATCGAGATCATCGCCAAGGCCCGTGGTTGATTTGTAAACCTGCTCCGGCCTCTTCGCGGGTAAACCCGCTCCCACAGGTACAGCGCAGCCCTAAGCTGTGGTGCTGTCCTTGTGGGAGCGGGTTTACCCGCGAAAGGGCAGGAACAGGCTGACATCCAGGCACAAAAAAACGCCCCGAGGGGCGTTTTTTCGTTACCGGGCGAATCAGGCGTAGTGCTTGGCTGCCGGGCTGCTTTCCACCAGTTCCAGTGCCACGTCGTTGTCGGCACTGATCTTGTGGTACAGGGCGGCATCGGTCGCCAAGGTCTTCTCGCGAGCCGGGAAGATTTCCTTGAGCTTGGCAGCCCAGGCACCTTTGGCCTGCTCGGGGAAGCAGCGTTCGATCAGTTCCAGCATGATCGACACGGTGACCGAAGCACCCGGCGATGCGCCGAGCAGTGCAGCCAGGCTGCCGTCCTGGGCCGAAACCAGCTCGGTACCGAACTGCAGCACGCCGCCTTTCTTCGGGTCTTTCTTGATGATCTGCACACGCTGACCAGCCACTTCCAGGCGCCAGTCTTCGGCCTTGGCCTGTGGGTAGAAGCGACGCAGGGCTTCCAGGCGCTGCTCCATCGACTGCATCACTTCGCTGACCAGGTACTTGGTCAGGTCCATGTTGTCACGGGCCACGGCCAGCATCGGGCCGATGTTGCCCATGCGCACCGACAGCGGCAGGTCCATCAGCGAGCCGTGCTTGAGGAACTTGGTGGTGAAGCCGGCATAGGGGCCGAACAGCAGCGATTTCTTGCCATCGACCACGCGGGTATCCAGGTGCGGTACCGACATCGGCGGGGCGCCTACTGCGGCCTGGCTGTAGACCTTGGCCTGGTGCTGCTTGACGATTTCCGGGTTGTCGCAACGCAGCCACTGGCCGCTGACCGGGAAGCCGCCGAAGCCTTTGCTTTCCGGGATGCCCGACAGCTGCAGCAGCGGCAGGGCCGCGCCACCGGCGCCGAGGAAGACGAAGCGGGCGTCCACTTCACGGCTGCCGCCGCTGTTGACGTCCTTGATGCTCACGGTCCAGCCCTTGCCGTTACGGCGCAGGCCGACGACCTTCTTGCTGTACTTCACTTGGGCGTCCTGCGAGTCGCCCAGCAGCTTCAGCAGCTTGTTGGTCAGGGCGCCGAAGTTGACGTCGGTGCCCTTGAGCACGCGGGTGGCGGCGATGTGCTGGTCGGCCGGGCGGCCTGGCATCATCAGCGGCATCCAGTCGTTCATCACGGCCTTGTCTTCGGTGTATTCCATATCGGCGAAGGCATGGTGCTGCTTGAGCAGCTCATAGCGCTTCTTGAGGAAGGAAACACCCTTGTCACCCTCGACGTAGCTCAGGTGCGGGACAGGGTTGATGAAGGCACGCGCCGAGCCGAAGTTGCCCTTCTTGCTCAGGTAGGCCCAGAACTGGCGCGAAACCTCGAACTGGGTGTTGATGTGCACGGCCTTCTTGATGTCGATGCTGCCATCGGCGGCCTGGGGCGTGTAGTTAAGCTCGCACAGGCCGGCGTGGCCGGTGCCTGCGTTGTTCCAGGGGTTGGAGCTTTCCGCGGCTCCGGAGTCCATCGCCTCCACGACCTCAAGCTTCAGGGTCGGGTCGAGCTCCTTGAGCAGTACGGCCAGGGTGGCACTCATGATGCCCGCGCCTACCAGTACCACATCAACCGATTCGTTCTGCGCCATTTAACGCGTCTCCACAATCTACAGCTACCTAATTGACAGCATAGGACCTGGGTTTGCCAGGTTCGCCATGTCCGACTTTTCGCAGTTCTTGCAACTTCCGCGGACACCGCCAATCAGTCTTCGGGTTCAGGTATTGAACGCGGCTTGCCACGGGTGCGGCAATTCGACTTATGGTCAAGGTGTCGTGCGTGCGTTATGGAACGGCTCAGACACTCATACGGGATGAGCGCATTTGCCGCCTGTTCAGGGCTGTTCGGGACACATCTGCCGCTTTTGCACATGCCAGACTGTTCATTTGCTCGCCACACTCTTGTGAAGTTGTGAAAACCGTTTTTTCACGCTCTTTTGGAGACGTGAACCTCAAAAGGGGACTGCGCGATGGCAACCCGCAGGTTCATGCAGTGTGAAGGGCCGGAAAAGCAGGCACGACAGCCGATGCAAGACCTGAGTGGAAGGCTCTCTGTGGGCGAAGCGTTGAAGTTGCCGGGGTCAATCGGCGAGTGCGGGGCCCGATCAGGAGACGTCCTTATAATCGGGGGGAGATTATAGCGATGTCGCGGGCAGAAATGTCGCCATTCGTGGTTTTTATTGCAGCGTTTGTCAGGCCGCGAGGATGCGCTGGTGCCAGCGGCGGCTTGCGCGGGCGCAAACCCGGGCGCTGGCGGGCAGTTCGCGGCCCAGCCAGGCAAGCTGGATTTCGCCGACCTGGACCCAGCCGCTGCCGCTGGGCGCCTGGCTGCATTGCTTGAAGGCCAGGCATTTGCCGTCGGCGTCGAGGCGGGCATAGGCGTTGTGGCGCGGGCGTTGGAAGAGCAGGGTCCAGAGCGAGGCCATGGCGACGAGTCCTTTGCGTTAGGGCTTGGCGCAAGGATAAGGGCGTGGCGATGAAACGATTGTGACAAGCGGGTCGGACCGATGACTGGTCGATGCGTGGCTAGGTATACTGTGGGCCTTCGCCGCTTTTTCTGGAGTAACGCGCATGTTGCAACGTCTGTTGTTCGGTTTGATCGCCGTGGCCAGCCTCAGCCTGGTCGGTTGTGCCCACAGCCCGCAACAACTCAACCCGCAACCCACGCTCAAGGCCCAGCTCGCCCCGGTCGGCCATGGCCAGCCGGTCGTGGTCCGGGTGGTTGACGGGCGGGCTTCGCAGTCCCTGGGCACTCGCGGTGGCATGTATCCCGAGACCAGCACCATCAGCGTCAGCGGTAACGACATCGTGCCCAAGTTGCAGGCCCAGGCCGAAGCCGCCGTGCGCCTGCTCGGCTTCACCCCGACGCCGAACGCCTACAACGCACCGCAGCTGACCGTGACCCTGGCCGAGCTGAAGTACCAGTCGCCGAAAGACAACCTGTACGTGACCGAGGCTACCATCGGCGCCACCTTCCGTGCCGACGTGTCCAATGGCGGCCGCCGCTACAGTGGTCGTTATGGCGCTTCGCTGGACCAGCGTTTCGGCATGGCGCCGAACCAGGAAACCAACACCCAGCTGGTGGGCGATGTGCTGAGCGATGCCCTGACCCGCATGTTCAAGGACCCGACCATCGGGCAGGTGCTGGGGCAGTAAGCCTTCATCAGGTAAAACTAAACCCGCTGCCTGTGATCCGGGCAGCGGGTTTTTTGTTGTCTGTACCGGCCCTTTCGCGGGCACGCCCGCTCCTACAGGGATATCACTGGACCTGAACATAGTGATGTTCCTGTGGGAGCGGGCGTGCCCGCGAAGAGACCGGCAAATCCTCATGCCATGCCAGATGAAACTTGATGACACTTTGTCGCCTGGGCCGGGCGTCAGGTAGCGACTTGGGTAAAATGCAGGCCTTTGCCGTCGCTCATACCGAGGTTGCGTGATGTCCTTGCAAGTACTCTGGGGGTTCCTGGCCGCCCACCCGATCAAGCTGATCAATCTGCTGGCGCTGCTGCTGACCTGCCCGGGCGGGTGGTTGCTGCACAGTGCACGGCGGCGCGAGGCCGAAACCCGCGAATACATGACAATGTGCGAGGGGGTAGTGGACGCATTCGACCTTCGGGTGCCGCGCTATTTCTACATTCTCGGTTTTTCGTGCCTGGCGATGGCGTTGCTGTTGTCCTGGTTCAGTACCTGGGTCTGAAAGCCTGGGGCTGCAAAGCAGCCCCGGCATTCGTTCAGGCAACCGGCGCCTGCTGCCTGACCTGGTACTGGTTACGCACCGGCGTCGCATACTGCAGCACCAGGTACGGCCGCTGCTCCTCAGGGCAGGCATCCAGGCGGCGTTGCCATTCCTCCTTGGCCCGGGCCAGCTCATCAGCCGGGAACACCTTCTCGGCGCTGGGCACCTGCAGCGCCTCATCCTTGCCATCCCACATCGCATAGGCCAGGTAGTGCACCGGGAACAGCCGGTAGCCACCGAGGATCTGCCGGTCGATTTCCGCTGCCAGCTGCTTGGTGTCCTCGTGGTACTCGGTCACCGGCGGGGCGAAGTTGATGTGCACCCGGCCCTTGTAGCCGGTAATGCCCTTGGCGATGCTGTTGTCGTCCTCGCCCGGCGCCTTCTTGTAGGTACCGGTGGTGGCGCGGATGTACAGCTCGCGGGCCTTGGCCTGGTCGCACGGGTCGTATTCGTAGCTGATCGACACCGGCGTCAGGTTCAGGCTCTGGATCACCGCGCCGAACGGCTCGTCCTTGCGGCTCATGTGGAACATCTTGAGGATTGCCGAATCGGTGCGGTCGTCACCGTCCTTGGCCCGGCCTTCGGCCTGGGCGATCCAGATCGACGTGGCGTCGTTGCGGATCGAGTGGTTGATGTAGGCCGAGAGCAGCTGGTAGGCCGCCAGCTTCTCGCGGCGCCCACTGATCGAGCGGTGCACGATGAAGCTCTTGTTCAGGCGCATCATGTCGCTGACAAACGGCTTTTGCAGCAGGTTGTCGCCAATGGCGATGCGCGGCGTGGGCAGGCCGGCGTGGTACACCGCATAGTTGACGAAGGCCGGGTCCATGACGATGTCACGGTGGTTGGCCAGGAACAGGTAGGCGGTACCGGCCTTGAGCTGCTCCACGCCCGAATAGGTGACGCCGTCGGTGGCGCGGTCGATGGTCTGGTCGACGTAGTACTCGACTTTGTCCTGCAAGGTCGAGACACAGGTGACGCCGGCGAACTCCTTGCGCAGGCGGCGAGCGATCAGCGGTTTGAGCAACCAGCCGAGAGCACCGGCCGCACGCGGGAAGCGGAAGTGGGTGAGGATATCGAGGAATGCCGGGTCGCTGAGCAGGCGTGCCAGAACGGCAGGGACCTCAGCGTCGTCGTACGGTCGGATGGCATCGAATTCGCCCATCATGCTCTCTTGTTGGAAACGGCTAGGGTAATAAGGTAGGGACGGGTTCCGAAAAACGGCTCGGACACACACAGGCCCTGTAAATAGACCGGCAATTATACGCATAAGTCACTGCGGAGACCTCGATGCTGGAAACCGACTTCTATGATTGCCCTTATTGTGGCGAACGTGTGGAAACCACTGTTGACCTGTCAGGTGGTGACCAGGTCTACACCGAGGACTGCCAGGTGTGCTGCCAGCCTGTGGTGTTCATTCTGCAGGTGCATGGTGACGAATGGATGCTCGAAGTCCGCCGCGAGGACGATACCTGATGCAACGCATCTACGAACCGGAAAGCCTGCTTGAGGCGGAAATGCTGGCGGGCATGCTCGCCAGCGAGGGGGTCGAGGCGCACCTGGTCGGCCGTGACCTGGTCGGTGCTGCCGGCGAGCTGCCGCTGCAGGGCCTGCTGGGGCTTGCCGTGGCTGATGAGCAGGCCGAATACGCACGGCAACTGATCGATGCGTACAATGACGCCCAGCCACTGGTTGGCGACGAACCGGAGAGTTTCCCCGGTACCTTGATCTGCTAGGTTCTGAAATCGCCCATGTGTGGACGTTACGCCCTGTTTCGCTGGCCCCAGGCCCTTGCCAGTCTGCCTGGCTTTCCCGCCGGCCAGCCACCTCAATGGAACATCTCGCCAGGCGGCACGGTGCTGATCCAGCGCCAGCTCGACGGCCAGCTGCAACTGGCCAAGGCGCGCTGGGGGCTGACCCCGGCCTGGCTCACCGACCTTTCGCGTACCCCCGCCCATGCCCGCGCCGAGACCCTGGCCGAGCAGCCGATGTTTCGTGACGCGTTTCGCCAGCGCCGCTGCCTGATGCCGGCCAACGGCTTTTACGAATGGCGTGGCAGCGTGCGCAAGCGCCCGTACTGGCTGACCCCGGGGGAGGGCGCGTCGCTGTACTTCGCTGCCGTGTGGGAGGCCTATCCGGTGCAGGATCAGGTGTGGCTCAGTTGCGCAGTGGTGACCCAGGCGGCGATGAACCAGCGTCGGCCGCTGATACTGGACGAGGCAGGGCAGGCGGCCTGGCTTGACCCGGACACGCCGCTGACCCGCCTGCATGAATTGCTGGCCAGCCCGTCGGCGACGTTGCGCGAGCGGGCCCTGGCGCATTTCGTCAATGACCCGAAGCTGGATGCACCGGAGTGCCTGACCCCGGCTTGATGGGTTGCCTGTACCGGCCTCTTCGCGGGCGCGCCCGCTCCCACAGGTATTACACTGACCTTAGGCTGACGGCATTCCCTGTGGGAGCGGGCATGCCCGCGAAGAGGCCAGTGCAGGCGAAGAAAATCTTCCGTGCGGCTATGGCGGCCCACCGACGAGTCAGCCTACGATACGGCGCATGTAAAAAGGGAGTGTTTTCATGCGTAAGTCTTTTGTCGTCAGTCTGTTGAGTGCCGGCATTCTGCTAGCCGGCTGCCAGGCGGTGAACACCACCAGCGGCGGTGCTGTCGGCGTCGAGCGCCAGCAGTACATGTTCAGCATGCTCTCGACCGATGAGGTCAACCAGATGTACGCCCAGTCGTACCAGCAGACCCTGGGCGAGGCATCGAACAAAGGCGTGCTCGACAAATCCAGCGCTGATGCCAAGCGTGTCCAGGTAATTGCCAACCGCCTGATCGCCCAGGCGCCCAAGTTCCGCCCGGATGCCGCGCAATGGAACTGGGAAGTCAACGTGATCAAGAGCGACGAGCTCAACGCCAACTGCGGCCCGGGTGGCAAGATCATCGTCTACACCGGGCTGATCGACCAGCTCAAGCTCACCGATGCGGAAATTGCGGCGGTGGTGGGCCACGAGATCGCCCATGCCTTGCGTGAGCACAGCCGCGAGGCGATGTCCAAGGCGTACGGTGTGGAAATGGCCCGCCAGGGTGCCGGCGCCCTCTTTGGCCTGGGCCAGAGCAGCATGGCCTTGGCCGACACCGTGGTGAACTACGCCATGACCCTGCCCAACAGCCGGGCCAACGAGAACGAAGCCGACCTGATCGGCCTGGAGCTCTCGGCGCGTGCCGGTTACGACCCGAATGCCGCGATCACCTTGTGGAACAAGATGAGCCAGGCTTCCGAAGGCGCACCGCCTGAGTTCATGAGCACTCACCCGGCATCCCAGAGCCGCATTGCTTCGCTGCAGGCGGCGATTCCGAAGGTGATGCCACTGTATCAGGCGGCCAGGAAGTAAGACCGTAAGGGGCCGCAGAGCGGCCCCCGTCAGCAGTCAACCCACCCAGCCACTGGCTTTCATCGCCGAGTACACGGCCACGATCGCCAGCACGAAGAACGCCGTGGCCGCCAGGCGACGGATCAGCGTCAGCGGCAGTTTGTCCGCCGCGAAGTTACCCGCCAGTACCACCGGCACGTTGGCAATCAGCATGCCCAGGGTGGTGCCGATAATGACCATGATCAGGTACGGATACTGTGCAGCCAGCATCACCGTGGCGACCTGGGTCTTGTCACCGATTTCAGCCAGGAAGAACGCGATCAGCGTGGTCAGGAACGGCCCGAAGCGGCGTGCCGGGTTCTCGTCGTCATCCATCTTGTCCGGTACCAGGGTCCACAGTGCAGTGGCGGTGAAGCTCGCAGCCAGAACCCAGTGCAGGGCCGAGTCACTGAAGAAACTACCGACCCACGCACCCACGGCACCGGCCGCGGCATGGTTGGCCAGGGTGGCGGCGATGATACCGGCGATGATCGGCCAGGGCTTGCGGAAGCGGGCAGCGAGAATGAGCGCGAGCAATTGCGTCTTGTCGCCGATTTCGGCGAGGGCAACGATGGCGGTGGGGACCAACAGAGATTCCAGCATCAGGATTCCTACGGGGGCGGGTCGACACGGCTATGACACGTACAGCCTTCCCGCCCCGGGTAAGGTGTGCGTGTCATAGGTCTTGTCAAACCCTGGATCCGTCTATGCGGATCTCGCCATGCAGGCTGGCATGGTGGGTCGCACGCGCCATGGTCTGTGGACCAAGTATGTTGACGCGTACCGGGCGAGCTGGGGGCTCGCGGGAGACTACTCCCCTAGGACGGTGCGGATTCTGCCTAGGCAGAACGCTTTCGGCAAGCGCTGTTTTTATCCGTGTGTTGCCTGGTAGATGCGGAAGCCGTCCGCCTCGTCGCGTACCTGGCAGTTGCCCAGTGCCCCTTCGATCAGCGGCTGGTAGCGCAGGAAGCTGTTGGCAACCAGGCGCATTTCGCCACCTTTTCGCAGATGAACGGCCGATTTTTTCAGCAAGTTTTCCGATGCCTGGTAGTTGGTGTGCACCCCGGTGTGGAACGGCGGGTTGCTCAGGATCAGGCTCAGCCCGGTCGGCGCCGCGTCGATGCCATCGCCGCTGATCACTTCGCCTTCCAGACCATTGGCGGCCAGGGTCAGGCGGCTGGCGGCCACGGCGAAGGCATCAACGTCCAGCAGGGTCACCTGGCTTTGCGGATAACGGCGCTTGACCGTGGCGCCCAGCACCCCGGCGCCGCAGCCGAAGTCCAGTACATGGCCGCTCGGCAGGCCATCGAGGTGCTTGAGCAGCAGGGCGGTGCCGCGATCGAGGCGACCATGGCTGAACACACCGGGCAGGCTGACCACCTGCAACGGGCCATCTTCCAGGCTGAGCTCGAAGCGTTCGGCCAGGCTTTCCAGGGGTTTGGCTTCTGGCGCGTGTTCGATGGTCACCTGCCACAGCTGGCAATGTCGGGCACTGTCGAGCTTGCGCGGCTTGCCAAAGGCCTGCAGCTGCTTGGCCGCGCCTTCGATGCCACCGCGTTTTTCGCCGACCAGGTACAGCTCGCGGCCGGCCAGGCGCGAGGCCAGGGCGTTGAGCAGGTAGGCGGCCAGTTCGCGGGACTTGGGCAGGAACAGCACGGCGCTGTCGAACGCCACTTCAGGGGGCTCGACTGCATAGTGGCTGCGGCCGGCGAAGCGGCTTTCGAGCATGGCCTGATCGCCCGCATGCCAGGTCCAGGCCTGGGCCTGGGGCAACTGAGCGAGCAGGCTGTCGGCGGGGGCGCCGGCGAGCAGCAGCGGCCCCTGGAACAGCTCTGCCTGGCGGAGCAACACTTCACTGCGCGGGTCCATGGACGACGCCTCCTGGAAAAAAGTGGCGCAGTGTAGCAGAGCTAGGCGCCGGGCTCAGCTGACCACGCGGCGTGGCTGCCCGGCGAAGAAGGCCTGGGCATTCTCGCTGAGCTGGCCGACGATGCGCTGGCGCGACTCCACCGCACCCCAGGCACTGTGCGGAGTGATGATCAGGCGCGGGATGCCGGGCTCCAGCAGCGGGTTGCCGTTGACCGGCGGCTCCACGCTCAGCACATCGGTAGCGGCGCCGCCCAGGTGGCCACTGCGCAGGGCGTCGGCCAGCGCTTGCTCATCGATCAGGCCGCCACGGGCGGTGTTGACTACCAGCGCGTTGGGCTTGAGCAGGGCCAGCTCGCGGGCGCCGAGCATGTGCCGGGTGTGCTCGTTCAGCGGGCAGTGCAGGGTCAGGGCGTCGACTTGCGGCAGCAGCTCGTCCAGTGGCAGCCGGTCGGCGCGATCCGGGCGGCCGGGGATCTGCCCGCTGAGCACGCGCATGCCGAAGGCTTCGGCCAGCCGCGCCACCGCGCCGCCCAGTTCACCATGGCCGAGCAAGCCAAGGGTCTTGCCTTCCAGTTCGACGATGGGGAAGTCCAGCAGGCAGAACTGGTTGGCCTTGGCCCACTGGCCGTCGGCTACCGCCTGGTTGTAGTCGCACAGGCGGGTGGCCAGGGCCAGCAGCAGGGCGAGGGTGTGCTGGGCGACGGACGGTGTGCCGTAGCCCTGGCAGTTGCACACGGTGATGCCCTGGGCACGCGCTGCCGCCAGGTCGACATTGTTGGTGCCGGTGGCGGCCACCAGGATCAGCTTCAGTTGCGGGTTGGCGGCCAGGGTCGCGGCGTCGAGCATGACCTTGTTGCTGACCACCGCCACCGCGCCCTGCAGGCGTTCGGCGACTTGCTCCGGGCGGGTGGCGGCGAACAGCTCGAACTCGTCGAACTGCTGCTTCAGGGGCGAGAGGTCGAGATCGCCCAGGTCCAGGGACTGGTGATCGAGAAACACGGCGCGACGCGGGCTGGGCATGAAGTTCTCCGAGGCTGGGCGGGATTTCGGTGTCACGGCCATTCGCGGGTAAACCCGCTCCCACAGATATTGCACAATTGCAGAGGCTGGTGCAGTACCTGTGGGAGCGGGTTTACCCGCGAACAGGCCCTCAGCTTCACCACATGACCTGAAGCTGCCGCCGCAGTGTCTAGCTCAACCTTGCCGCCCGTCAACGCCCGCCACTCATACCTTTGCCACGCAAATCATTCCTTCGGCTGATTTAGCCGTCACATTGGCGAACTACAGTAGTTCCCAGACTTGTCCGGCCCGCTTTTCAGAAAAGGGATACCCATGTTGCAGACCCGCATCATCAAGCCCGCCGAGGGCGCCTACGCCTACCCGCTGCTGATCAAGCGCCTGCTGATGTCCGGCAGCCGCTATGAAAAGACCCGCGAAATCGTCTACCGCGACCAGTTGCGGTTGACCTACCCACAACTCAACGAACGCATCGCGCGCCTGGCCAACGTGCTGACCGAAGCCGGGGTAAAGGCCGGTGACACCGTGGCGGTGATGGACTGGGACAGCCACCGCTACCTGGAATGCATGTTCGCCATCCCGATGATCGGCGCGGTGGTGCACACCATCAACGTGCGCCTGTCGCCCGAGCAGATTCTCTACACCATGAACCACGCCGAAGACCGCGTGGTGCTGGTCAACAGCGACTTCGTCGGCCTGTACCAGGCCATCGCCGGGCAACTGACCACCGTCGACAAGACCCTGTTGCTCACCGATGGCCCGGACAAGACTGCCGAGCTGCCCAACCTGGTCGGCGAGTACGAGCAACTGCTGGCCGCCGCCAGCCCGCGCTACGACTTCCCGGACTTCGACGAGAACTCGGTGGCCACCACCTTCTACACCACCGGCACCACTGGCAACCCCAAGGGGGTGTACTTCACCCACCGGCAACTGGTGCTGCATACCCTGGCCGAAGCCTCGGTGACCGGCAGCATCGACAGCGTGCGCCTGCTGGGCAGCAACGATGTGTACATGCCCATTACCCCGATGTTCCACGTGCATGCCTGGGGCATTCCCTACGCCGCCACCATGCTCGGCATGAAGCAGGTGTACCCGGGGCGCTACGAGCCGGACATGCTGGTCAAGCTGTGGCGCGAAGAGAAGGTCACCTTCTCCCATTGCGTGCCAACCATCCTGCAGATGCTGCTCAACTGCCCGAACGCTCAAGGGCAGGACTTCGGCGGCTGGAAGATCATCATCGGCGGCAGCGCGCTCAACCGCTCGCTGTACCAGGCCGCCCTGGCGCGCGGCATCCAGTTGACCGCCGCGTATGGCATGTCCGAGACCTGCCCGCTGATTTCCGCCGCCCACCTGAACGACGAGCTGCAGGCCGGCAGCGAGGATGAGCGCATCACCTACCGCATCAAGGCCGGCGTGCCGGTACCGCTGGTCGAGGCGGCCATCGTCGACGGCGACGGCAACTTCCTGCCCGCCGACGGTGAAACCCAGGGCGAGCTGGTGCTGCGTGCGCCGTGGCTGACCTTGGGCTACTTCAAGGAGCCGGAAAAGAGCGAGGAGCTGTGGCAGGGTGGCTGGCTGCACACCGGTGATGTCGCCACGCTGGACGGTATGGGCTACATCGACATCCGTGACCGCATCAAGGATGTGATCAAGACCGGTGGCGAGTGGATTTCCTCGCTCGACCTCGAAGACCTGATCAGCCGCCATCCGGCCGTGCGCGAAGTGGCGGTAGTGGGGGTGGCCGACCCGCAGTGGGGCGAGCGCCCGTTTGCCCTGCTGGTGGTGCGCGAAGGCCAGGTCATCGACGCCAAGGCGCTGAAGGAACACCTCAAGCCGTTCGTCGAGCAAGGGCACATCAACAAGTGGGCCATTCCAAGCCAGATCGCCGTTGTTACTGAAATTCCCAAGACCAGTGTCGGCAAGCTCGACAAGAAACGCATCCGCCAGGACATCGTCCAGTGGCAGGCCAGCAACAGCGCGTTCCTTTCCACGCTGTAACCGCCATGCGGGTCGCTTACCGCAGTACGCGATCCGCATGCTAGAGCGGGTGAGCCTTGCCAAACGGCAGAAATACGCCATCCTTTAGCACTGCCAGCGCGCAACCGGGACAACATTACAGCGAGTTGGCAGCACGGAGCGCAAATCACACTTTAGAGGGATCAAGCGCCTGTGCCTTGCTGGCTATAGTCGGGGCCAGGGGATTTTCAGGAATGGGGGAAGGCGACATGCGCAAGCCGTGTCGCCGCGGGCGCAAGCCTGTACACCGGTCGCTCGGGCCGTTCTTGAAAGGACTCACTGCCATAACAAAAAAAGTACATGGAGTAGCGTCGATGAAATCTGCAAACCTGTTCTGGCGCCGGGCCAAGTTGCCCCTGGCCGTCAGCCTTGCTTCCACGCTCGCAAGTCCTGCTTTCGCTGTCAGTTTCAACATTGGTGAAATCGAAGGCCAGTTCGACTCGTCGCTCTCCATCGGCGCCAGCTGGTCGACGGCCAACCCCAACAAGAACCTGATCGGGGTGAACAACGGCGGCAAGGGCCTGTCGCAGACATCCGACGATGGCCACCTGAACTTCAAGAAGGGCGAAACCTTCTCCAAGATCTTCAAGGGCATCCATGACCTGGAGCTCAAGTACGGCGATACCGGCGTGTTCGTTCGTGGCAAGTACTGGTATGACTTCGAACTGAAGGACGAAGGCCGCGAGTTCAAGGACATCAGCGACTCCAACCGCAAGGAAGGCGCCAAATCGTCCGGTGCCGAGCTGCTCGACGCCTTCGTCTACCACAATTACGCCATCGGCGATCAGCCTGGCTCGGTGCGCCTGGGCAAGCAGGTGGTGAGCTGGGGTGAAAGTACCTTCATCGGTGGCGGCATCAACTCGATCAACCCGATCGACGTGTCGGCGTTCCGCCGCCCGGGGGCCGAGATCAAGGAAGGCCTGATTCCGGTCAACATGTTCTACGTTTCGCAGAGCCTGACCGACAACCTGTCGGCCGAGGCCTTCTACCAGATCGAATGGGACCAGACGGTCGTCGACAACTGCGGCACCTTCTTCTCCCAGCCGGACATTATTGCCGACGGCTGTACCGATAATCTGCGCGTGCTCAGTAGCAGCCGCACCCTCAATGCGCTGCCGGCGCAGGCCGTGGGCATACTTGCCGCCAACAACGTCAACTACAACGAAGAGGGCGTGCTGGTAAGACGTGGTGCTGACCGCGATGCCCGTGACAGCGGCCAGTTCGGCGTAGCGTTCCGCTACATGTTCGAGCCGTTGGATACCGAGTTTGGTGCGTACTTCATGAACTACCACAGCCGTGCGCCCATCTTCAGTGCGACCGGCGCCTCCCAAGCCGCGTTCGATTTTGCCAACAGCCTGACGCAAACGCCGTTCACGAGGCTGCGTCCTGTGCTCATTGCAGGCAACTCGCAATACTTCGTCGAGTATCCAGAAGATATTCGCCTGTATGGCCTGAGCTTCTCCACCACGCTACCTACCGGTACCGCCTGGAGCGGCGAGCTTAGCTATCGTCCCAATGCGCCGGTACAGCTGAACACTACCGATATTCTGTTCGCTGGCGTCACACCGCTGGCCGGGTTTGGTAATGCGTCCGTGCTTCAAGGTGCTGCGGGACAGGACCTGCACGGCTATCGTCGCAAGGAAATCACCCAGTTCCAGACCACCTTCACGCACTTCTTCGACCAAGTCATGGGCGCCAGCCGCCTCACGATGGTGGGCGAAGTCGGCGTAACCCACGTCGGTGGCCTGGAAAGTACCAGCAAAGCACGCTATGGTCGCGACCCGGTATACGGCCCTGGGGAACTGCCTGAGGGCATGTGTACTGTGCTCAATCGGAGCACCATCGACGGTTCCGGCCTGGGGAGCTCCACCGCCAACCTGTCGCGCAACTGCAACAGTGACGGTTTCACCACGAGCACTTCCTGGGGCTACCGTGCCCGCGCCATCTGGGACTACAACGACGTCTTCGCCGGGGTCAACCTGAAACCCAGCGTGGCCTGGTCGCATGACGTCTCCGGCTACTCGCCGGGCCCTGGCGCCAACTTCGAGGAAGGCCGCAAGGCCGTTAGCCTGGGCCTCGACGCCGAGTACCAGAACACCTACACGGCAAGCCTGTCGTACACCAACTTCTTCGATGGCAAGTACACCACCGTGGATGACCGCGACTTCGTCGCGCTCAGCTTCGGCGTGAACTTCTAAGCATTCAGATCCAGGACGACACGACATGAACAAGACCAGAAGTCTGCTGCAAGCCGGTGTGCTGGGCCTGTCCCTGCTGGCGACCAGCGTCATGGCTGCAGTATCCGCCGACGAGGCGGCCAAGCTGGGCAGTACCCTGACCCCGATGGGCGCCGAAAAAGCCGGCAACGCCGATGGCTCGATCGGCCCGTGGGAGCCGCTGTCGAAGAGTGCGGGCAGTGCCGACGCCAAGGGCTTCCTGTCCGACCCGTATGGCAGTGAAAAGCCGCTGTTCACCATCACCGCGCAGAACGCCGACCAGTACAAGGACAAGCTTTCGCCGGGCCAGCTGGCCATGCTCAAGCGCTATCCGGAAACCTTCAAGATCCCGGTGTTCAAGACCCATCGCGGTGCCACGGTACCGGCTGATGTATTCGCCGCCATCAAGGAAAACGCCACCAAGACCACCCTGGTGGAAGGCGGCAACGGCTTGAACAACTTCCGCACAGCCGTGCCGTTCCCCATCCCGAAAAGCGGCCTGGAAGTGATCTGGAACCATATCACCCGCTACCGCGGTGGCAGTGTCAGCCGCCTGGTGACCCAGGCCACGCCACAGCAGAACGGCTCCTTCAACCCAGTGTACTTCTCCGACCAGTTCGTCTTCCGCGAGCGCATGAAGGACTACGACCCGAACAACCCAGGCAATATCCTGTTCTACTTCAAGCAGGAAGTGACCGCGCCTGCACGCCTGGCCGGGACCGTGCTGCTGGTGCACGAAACCCTCGACCAGGTGAAGGAACCGCGCAAGGCGTGGATCTACAACGCCGGTCAGCGCCGTGTGCGCCAGGCACCGCAAGTGTCGTACGACGGCCCGGGTACCGCCGCCGACGGTTTGCGCACCTCGGACAACCTGGACATGTTCAACGGTGCGCCAGACCGCTATGACTGGAAGCTGGAAGGCAAGAAGGAGCTGTACATCGCCTCCAACGCCTTCAAGCTCGACGACCCCAAGCTCAAGTATGCCGATATCATCAAGGCCGGCCATATCAATCAGGACCTGACCCGTTACGAGTTGCGTCGCGTGTGGCACGTGGTCGCTACCCTCAAGCCGGGCCAGCGACACATCTATGCCAAGCGTGACTTCTACATCGACGAAGACACCTGGCAGGCCGCGGTGATCGACCAGTACGACGGCCGTGGCCAGCTGTGGCGCGTGTCCGAGGCGCATGCCCAGCCGTACTACAACGTGGAGGTGCCGTGGTACACCCTGGAGGCCATCTACGACCTGCAGTCGGGCCGTTACCTGGCCCTGGGCATGAAGAACGAAGAGAAGCGCGCCTACGACTTCGGCTTCAGCGCCAGCAAGGCTGACTTCCAGCCAGCGGCACTGCGCCAGTCGGGTATTCGCTAGATATCGCGCAACCCCCGAGCGCCCCGGCTTGTCCGGGGCGTTTCATTTTCCTGTACCGGCCTCTTCGCGGGTGAACCCGCTCCCACAAGGATCGCACAGGTTTCAAGTCCAGTGCAGTAACTGTGGGAGCGGGTTCACCCGCGAAGAGGCCGGTACAGCAATAAAGCTGGTGAATACCTCAGCAAACCCCCGTCCCAGCCGCTGTCCATCGGACATGTTGCTTTTTGTCGCAGTCTTTTCCAGGCCAATTGCGCCCATCATCTTCAAATGCGTAGCGTTACCCGCTAGTCTCGCAAGCATCCATACCGCCGTAGTCTTCCAACCAGAACGAGCCGGCCATGACAGATCTGTCCCGTACGCATGGATTCACCAGCCAGGCCCTGGGCCTGCTGGACGGGCGTTTCTTCCGGCCGCCCTTGCCGGACGGCCATGTGCCGCGCCTGCGCCTGTGCCAGCGGCTGCAGGCCGGCCTCGGCGGGCGGCTGTTGCTGGTCAATGCCCCGGCGGGTTTCGGCAAAAGCTCCCTGGCCATCGAATTTTGTGAAGCGCTGCCCGAGCACTGGCGTAGCCTGTGGCTGGGCCTGAGCCAACGGGATGCCGACCCGGGCCGCTTCCTCGAACGCCTGCTCGAAGGCCTGCAGCAGTACTGCCCGGCGTTGGGCGGCCAGGCCATGGGCCTGCTGAAAATGCGCCAGCGCCACCAGCCGTTCGCCTTCGAGGAATGGCTCGACGGCCTGCTCGACGAGCTGGCGCTGTACCTGCAAGCCGATACGCCCTTGTTGCTGGTGCTGGACGACTATCACCTGGCCCAGGGGCCAGTGCTCGACCGTTGCCTGCAGTTCCTCCTCAATCACCTGCCCCCCGGGCTGGTGCTGCTGGTCACCAGCCGCCAGCGCCCGGACTGGCACCTGGCGCGCCTGCGCCTGTCGCGGCAACTGGTCGAACTCAACGAGCAGGACTTGCGCCTGACCGCCGAGGAGTCGCTGGCGGTGATCGGTCGCCAGCCCACCGGCCTGCGTGGCCAGGCCCTGGACAATCTGATCCAGCGCAGTGACGGTTGGGTGGCCGGGTTGCGTTTCTGGCAACTGGCGGCCAGCGAGTCCGCTGACGAGCATGCCTTGCCCCAGGCCTTGCATGGCGGTGAGGGCCTGATCCGCGATTATCTGCTGGAAGAAGTCATCGACATGCTGCCCGCCGACGTGCAGGCCTTCCTGTACGACACGGCCTGCCAGGAACGGTTCTGTGCCCCGTTGTGCGATGCCATACGCGGCCGCCATGACAGTGCCGCGATCCTGCGTTTCCTGCAGGCGCACCAGGTGTTCCTGGTGCCGCTGGACGAGCATGGCCACTGGTTCCGCTATCACCACCTGTTCTCCGACCTGCTGCGCAGCCGCCAGGCCAGCGAGCCGCTGGCCGGCCTGCAGTTGCGCGCCTGCCGCTGGTTCGAAAGCCAAGGCTTGCTGGACGAAGCGGTGGAGCAGGCGCTGCGTGCCGGGCATCTGGATGTCGCCGCCGGCCTGGTGCAGAGCCTGTCCGAGGAACAACTGCTGGCTGAACAGAACGTCGGCATGTTGCTGCGCTGGAAGATGGACCTGCCCGACAGCCTGCTCATCAGCACGCCACGGCTGATCGTGCTGTACAGCTGGGCATTGGGCCTGGCGTGCCAGCTGGATGCGGCCGAGGAGCTGGCGGGTTACCTCAGCCGCTTCCTGCCCGCACCTTCGGCAACCGCGCAAAAGTCCATGCTGGCCCAGTGGCTGGCGCTGAGTGGTGTGATCGCCCGTGGCCGTGGCGACCGCGAGCGTACCCTGGCCTATTGCAGCGAAGCGCTGCAGAGCCTGCCGAGCAAGCGCTATGGCCAACGCCTGGTATGCCTGTCGACGCTGTCCAACCTGGCGATTGCCGATGGCGATTTCTGGCGGGCCCGTGGCTGGAACCGCGAGGCCCTGGAACTGGCCCAGCGTGTCGGCAACCCATTGTTCGAGGCCCTGGCCCATTACGACCGGGCGCGGGTGCTGCATGCCCGTGGCGAGGTGTTGCGCGCGCTGGACGAAGTGCGCCAGGGGCTGCAGCGACTGCAAGGGCTGTCGGCACAGCGCCTGTATGCCGTGCGCGCCCGTCTGACGCTTTACGAAGGCTACCTGCTGGTCTCGCGCCTGCAGCCGGCCCAGGGCCGTGCCCGTTTGCGTGCGGGGCTGGGCGAGGCGCGGGCCTGCCGCGACATCAGCGTGCTCATCGGCCACTGCGTGATCGCTACGCTCGATGGCCGGGAAGGGCACTTTGCCGAAGCCTTTGCCGAACTGGCCGAGGCCGAGCGGTTGATGCACATCTGGGATGTGCCGCCGGTCTACTACCTGGCCATGATCACCCTGGTCAAATGCGAGTTGTGGCTGGCCCAGGGGCGCATTGACCTGGCCGAGTCCTGGCTGCTGCGCCTGGGCCAGACCTATGGTGGCGAGCAACCCGCGGCGGCCCCGGAGTTCCACCCGTTGCTGCCGTTGCACATCGCCTTGCAGCAGGCATTGCTCGAGCGTATCCAGTCGCGCAGCGACGACGCGGCGCAACGCCTGGCCGGCCTGGTCGAGCGCGGCCAGGCCAGTGGCGGCATGATGCTCTGCGTCAGTGCCCTGTGCCAGTGGCTTGGCTTGTTGCTGGGCGAAGGCCGGGAAGGGCAGGCAGCCCAGTTGTTGCCAAGGTTGCTGGAAGCAGCCCATGGCGGCGTGCTGCAACCCTTTCAGCCTTTGCTGGAGCAACACCCGCAGTGGCTTCTTGAACAGTTGCAGGCAGTTGCCGCTTGCCCGGTACAGGCCGAACTGCTCAAGCGCTTGCCGCAAATGCCAAGCGCCAGCACCGGCGAGGCCCTGAGTGGCCGCGAGCTGGCCGTGCTCGAGCTGATTGCCCAGGGTTGTTCCAACCAGCAGATCAGCGAGCGGTTGTTCATTTCCCTGCACACGGTGAAAACCCACGCCAGCCATATCAACAGCAAGCTGGGTGTGGAGCGGCGTACCCAGGCGGTGGCCAAGGCCAAATCCCTGGGGTTGCTGGCATGATTCTGGCCCTGCAGGGCATTGCCCGCTAAAGTAATGGCCCGAGGCCATGGTTCGTGGCCGCCAATGCTCTACCCTCATCTTTCCCGACCAGCTGCCGATACAGCGATCGGTGGCATCGCCTCGCGCGATTTTTCAATTATTCCAAGGCAGGTCGTGTTGATGCTGCAGTACGGGCAAAAGAGCTTTCTGATCGTCGACGACTTTACCGACTTTCGCACGTCGACCCGTTCCATGCTGCGCGAGCTGGGCGTGCGTGACGTGGACACCGCCGACAGCGGCGAGCAGGCGCTGCGCATGTGCGCGCAAAAGCGCTATGACGTCATCCTGCAGGACTTCCACCTGGGCGACGGCAAGAAGAACGGCCAGCAGGTGCTCGAAGACCTGATTCTCGACAAGCACATCAGCCATGAGTGCATATTCATCATGGTCACGGCCGAGAGCAGCCAGGCCATTGTCCTGAGCGCCATCGAGCATGAGCCTGATGCCTACCTGACCAAACCGTTCAACCGGGTTGGCCTGGCCCAGCGCGTCGAGAAACTGTACCAGCGCAAGACCCTGCTCAAGCCGATCCTGCAGGCCCTGGACCGCAATCGCCCGGCCGAAGTGCTGGCGGCCTGCGCCGAGCTGTGCAAGCGTGACCCGCGCCTGGCCCCGCTGTGCCTGCGCTATCGGGCCGATGCCTTGCGCAACCTCAACCGTTTCGAGGAGCTGGAGAAGTTCCTCAAGGCCATCCTGGCCAGCCGCCCGCAGCCGTGGGTGTATTCGGCGTTGGGCAGCCTGATGCACAAGCGTGGCCAGAATGCCCAGGCTCAGGGTGTGTACGAGCAGGCGCTGAAGGCCTTCCCGATCATGCCAGGCCTGTACGATGGCATGGCCGAGGTGCTGGTGGCCCAAGGCGAAACCCGGCGTGCGCAGAACATGCTTGAGGAAGCCGTGCGCCTGTCGCCATTGTCGGTGCGTCGGCAGTCAACGTTGGGCAAGCTGGCGTTGGAAAACGAAGACTTCGAGAGTGCCTCGAAGGCGTTCCGCCATGCGGTAAACCAGGGCCAGAGCTCACGCTACAAGGACCCCGAGAACAACCTGGGCCTGGTGCAGGCGCTGATGAGCAAGAATGCCGGCTTTGGCCTGGATGCGCGCACCCGGGTCGAGATCAACAGTACGCTCAGCGAAGTGGCCAAGGACAACCCCGAGGACCAGGGTCTGCAGGTGCGTGCCCGCATGATGAAGGCCGCCAGCCTGCAGCAGGCCGGCGACCCTGAAACGGCTGCCAAGCTGACCGAACAGGCGATCCAGCGCCTGGACAAGATGAACCAGTTCTTCTCGGTCGATTCGGCCCTGACCGTTGCCGCGCAGCTGCAGGCCATGGGGCAGGAAGCCGCCGCCATCGGCGTGCTGAAGAGCTGTGTGGAAAGTTATGGCGATGACCCCAAGGTCATGGAGAGGGTCGGCAAGCTGACGGACGACCCCAGCGTGCTCAACGCCATCACCGAAGCGGTCACGCTCAATCGCCAGGGGGTGCGCAGTTACCAGGGCGGGCAGCTCGGCGAGGCGTTGCAACTGTTCCGCAAGGCGCTGGGTTTGCAACCGAAGAACATCAGCATCGCCCTCAATACTGCCCAGGCGCTGCTGCGCATCGGCGGTGACAGCCCTCAGCCGGCGATCATGCAGGAGTGTCGCGACGCCCTGAGCAGCGTGGCCGGCATCCCCGCCAGCGACAACCGCTACGACCGCTACCGCAAACTGCACATCCGAGTGTTCGGCGCATGAATCAAGACAATCAGGGGCTGGATTTTTCCACGGTGATCGCCTCCACCGTGCACGACCTGAAGAATTCCCTGTCGGCGCTGATCCAGTCCCACAACCAGTGGGTGCAGCGCTTGCCCGAGGAGCTGCGCGGTGGTGCCGAGCAGGGGGTGATGGAGCATGAGTTTCGCCACCTCAACGGCATGCTGGTGCAGTTGCTGGGGTTGTACAAACTGGGCGTGAACCAGCTGCCGGTGTGCCCGGACTACCACGAACTGGACGACTTCATCGAAGCCCAGCTGGCCGCGCACGAGGAAGTGCTCAAGCACAAGGATATCCTTGCTACCTGGCGCATCGATACCGACAACCCACTGGGCTTCTTCGACCGCGAGCTGGTGGCCTCGGTAATCGCCAACGTGATCACCAACGCCACCCGCTTTGCCGCGCATGCCTTGCTGATCACCATCGAAGAGGCAGACAACCAGCTGGCCATCTGCGTCAACGATGACGGCCCGGGTTATCCACAGCGCATGCTCGAACGCCAGGAGGAATTCATCCAGGGTATCGACTCGACCAGCGGCAGTACCGGCCTGGGCCTGTATTTTGCGGCGCGGATCGCGGCACTGCATGAAAGCGGCGGGGTACGCGGGCGGATCGAGATCTCCAATGGCGGGGCGCTTGGGGGAGGGTTGTTCAGGTTGTTCTTGCCTTAGGATGTGTGGTGCCTTTGAGATCGAGCGCCGCGTGGGCGGCGCTCGATCTCACAGGCGCCACACATCTCAAGGCATGAACCTCGTGCACCCACCCCAATTTCCTGTCAGGCTCTCAGCAGAACTCCAGCTTTGCCATCGAGAACACCATGACCCAAGCCCCGCCTGCGCTCATCCGCGAAACCTTCCCCGTAGGCCCCCTGCAATGCAACTGCACCCTGATCGGCGACCCGCTGACCAGGAAGGCCATCGTCGTCGACCCGGGGGGTGACCCGGACAAGATCCTTGCACGCCTGCAGGCCCACGGCCTGACGCTGGTGAGCATCATCCACACCCACGCGCATTTCGATCACTTCCTCGCCTCGGGCAAGCTCAAGGAACTGACCGGCGCTACGCTGCACTTGCACAAGGATGACCAGGCGCTATGGGACAACCTGGAAATGCAATGCCAGATGTTCGGCGTGCCGTACACCCCGGTACCTGCGCCAGACCGTTGGCTGGGGGATGACGAGGAGCTGGCCTGCGGCTGTGGCGTGGCCCTGCATACGCCAGGCCACACGCCGGGCTCGATGAGCTTCTGGTTTGCCGATGCGAAGCTGCTGATCGCCGGCGATACCCTGTTCCGCCGTGGCATTGGCCGTACCGATCTGTGGGGCGGCGACCAGCGGGCTATCGTACGTTCCATCAAGGAGCGGCTGTACCGGCTGGACGAGGAGGCCATCGTGGTGACCGGCCACGGGCCCGATACCCGCCTGGGCGACGAAATGCGCGAAAACCCCTTCGTGCGTGCCTGATGGCACATGAAGGCACTTTCATGGAATTTTTCGTTGCCGATGCAATCCAAGGCTGGCATAGATCCCGTTATGATCTGCCGCATTCATGAATTCAGTAGGAGCTTGTCCATGTTCACCATGCGTCGTCTGATTATCGTCGCAACCGCCGCTGCCCTGATGACCGGCTGTGCCGGCCAGAACCCTTATGACAGCCAGGGCCAGGCGCAGGGCTCCACGGGGATGAGCAAGACCGCCAAGTACGGCGGCCTGGGCGCGCTGGCCGGTGCTATCGCCGGTGCCGCCATCGACCACAACAACCGTGGCAAGGGTGCACTGATCGGCGCCGCCGCCGTAGGTGCCGCTGCAGCCGGTTATGGCTACTACGCCGACAAGCAGGAAGCCGAGCTGCGCGCACAGATGGCCAACACCGGTGTGGAAGTGCAGCGCCAGGGTGACCAGATCAAGCTGATCATGCCGGGCAACATCACCTTCGCCACCGATTCGGCCAACATCGCGCCAAGCTTCTACTCGCCGCTGAACAACCTGGCCGGCTCGTTCAAGCAGTTCAACCAGAACACCATCGAAGTGGTTGGCTTCACCGACAGCACTGGCAGCCGCCAGCACAACATGGACCTGTCCCAGCGCCGTGCGCAGGCGGTCAGCACCTACCTGACCTCGCAGGGTGTGGATGCCTCGCGTATCTCGGTACGTGGCATGGGCCCGGATCAGCCGATCGCCAGCAACGCTGACGCCAATGGCCGCGCGCAGAACCGTCGTGTGGAAGTGAACCTGAAGCCGATCCCGGGGCAGCAGTATGACCAGCAAGGTCAGGTTCAGCAGTATCCCTGATCGATCAGCGCTCCCACTGGGGCTGCAAGGCAGCCCCTGTTTTTAGCCCGCCACGCTCGCCTGAATCGCCGTCAGGGCAATGGTATGCACGATATCGTCAACCTGCGCCCCGCGCGGCAAGTCGTTCACCGGCTTGCGCAACCCTTGCAGCATCGGCCCCAGGCTGACCCCGTCGGTGCTGCGCTGCACCGCCTTGTGGGTCGTGTTGCCGGTATTCAGGTCCGGGAACACGAACACCGTTGCACGCCCGGCCACCGGGCTGTTCGGCGCCAGTTCTCGTGCAATCGCCGGGTTGGCCGCCGCGTCATACTGCAGTGGCCCGTCGATCAGCAGCTCCTGCGCCGCACCCTGTGCCAGGCGGGTTGCTTCACGCACTTTCCCGACCTCTTCATCGCTGGCCGAATCGCTTGAGTAACTGATCATCGCCACCCGCGGCGCGATGCCGAAGGCCTGCGCAGATTCGGCACTCTGCCGGGCGATCTCGGCCAGTTCGGCAGCGCTCGGGTGCGGGTTCATCACGCAGTCGCCGTACACCAGCACCTGCTCGGGGAACAGCATGAAGAACACCGACGACACCAGGCTTGAGCCCGGTGCGGTCTTGATCAGCTGCAGGGCCGGGCGGATGGTGTTGGCAGTGGAGTGCACCAGGCCCGAGACCAGGCCGTCCACTTCGTCCAGGGCCAGCATCATGGTGCCGATCACCACCGGGTCTTCCAGTTGCTGCTCGGCCATTGGCGCATTGAGGTTCTTGCTCTTGCGCAGCTCGACCATCGGCTCCACATAGCGCCCGCGAATCAGCTCGGGGTCGAGAATCTCCAGGCCCGGCGGCAAGGTGATGCCTTGGGCGCGGGCCACGGCGTCGACATCCTCGGGCTTGGCCAGTAGCACGCAGCGGGCAATGCCGCGGGCCTGGCAGATGGCCGCAGCCTGCACCAGCAGCGGCTCGGCGCCTTCCGGCAGGACGATGCGCTTGTTGGCCTGCTGTGCCCGCTGGATCAGCTGGTAGCGGAACACTGCCGGCGACAGGCGCAGTTCGCGTGGGGTGCCGCAACGCTGATGCAGCCAGGCGGCGTCGAGGTGGCTGGCGACGAAGTCGGTGATGAATTCGGCGCGCTCGCGGTCGTCCACCGGGATTTCGCGGTTCAGCGAATTGAGCTGGTTGGCGGTGTCGTACGAGCCGGTACTGACCGACAGGATCGGCAGGCCGGCCTGCAGGGCACCACGGCACAGACCAAGGATGCGTGCGTCAGGTTTGCTGTCGCTGGTCAGCAGCAGGCCGGCCAGTGGGACGCCGTTGATCGCTGCGAGGCTGACGGCGAGGATGATGTCGTCGCGGTCGCCCGGGGTCACCACCAGCGTGCCCGAGGTGAGCAGTGGCACCGTGTTGGCCACGGTGCGCGCGCAGATGATGATCTTGCTCATGCGCCGCTGCTCGTAGTCACCGGCATTGAGCACCTGGGCACCGAGCAGGTCGGCCACGTCGCGGGTGCGCGGGGCGTTCAGTTCGGGCTGGTAGGGGATGCAGCCGAGCAGGCGGAAGTCGTTGCCGCGCAGCAGTGGCGAGTGCTCGCGCAGGCGGGTGGAAAAGTCCGCCATGCTTTCGTCGGTGCGCACTTTGTTGAGGATGACCCCGAGCACCTTCGGGTCGCGTGGGCCGCCGAACAGCTGGGCCTGCAGTTCGACCCGCCCGGACAGTTCACTGAGCACTTCGTTTTCCGGTGCCGACACCAGGATCACCTCGGCATCCAGGCTCTTGGCCAGGTGCAGGTTGACCCGCGCGGCGTAGCTGGCATGGCGCGTAGGCACCATGCCCTCGACCACCACCACGTCGTTACCGATGCAGGCTTGCTGGTAAAGACGGATGATTTCTTCGAGCAACTCGTCCAGCTGGCCATCGCCAAGCATGCGCTCGACGTGGGCCAGGCTCAGCGGCACGGGGGGCTTGATGCCGTGGGTGCGGGCGACCAGCTCGGTGGAGCGCTCGGGGCCGGTGTCACCCGGGTGGGGCTGGGCGATCGGCTTGAAGAAACCGACCTTCAGGCCGGCGCGCTCCAGGGTGCGCACCAGGCCCAGGCTGATGGAGGTCAGGCCGACACCGAAGTCGGTCGGCGCAATGAAAAATGTCTGCATGCGTGCTTCTCGAAATAAGCGGTGCAAGAAATTAACGGCCAAGGGTAGCGCTATCGGCCCCCTGTGCGCACCAGCCGCAAGCGAAAGGCTGGCCGATGCGCTGCGCGCGCCGGGCCGGGTCGAGCACCCAGGGGCGTGCCTGCCACGGCGGCTGGTGGCGCAGGTGCTGGGTGTGGCCGCAGGACAGTTCGGCCACCCAGTGGCCCTCTTCGTCCTGGTGGAAGCCGGTGATCCGACTGATGGGCCGTTGCTCGTCCGCGGTGCGTTCGCATTCGGGCGATGGCTTGGTTACACTTGTCCGCTCTACATACTTTTGCAAAAGGTCTTGCCCCATGCTGATCGCCGCCAACAAGGCTGTCTCCATCGACTATACCCTGACCAACGACGCCGGGGAGACCATCGACAGCTCCGCTGGCGGTGCACCGCTGGTTTACCTGCACGGTGCCGGCAACATCATCCCGGGCCTGGAAAAAGCCCTGGAAGGCAAGCAGGCCGGTGACGAGCTGAACGTTTCCATCGAGCCGGAAGATGCCTACGGCGAATACCTGGCCGAGCTGGTCAGCACCCTGAACCGCAGCCTGTTCGAAGGCGTCGACGAGCTGGAAGTGGGCATGCAGTTCCACGCTTCGGCACCGGATGGCCAGATGCAGATCGTCACCATCCGCGACATCGACGGCGACGACGTGACTGTTGACGGCAACCACCCGCTGGCCGGTCAGCGCCTGACCTTCCAGGTCAAGGTAGTCAACGTGCGTGACGCCAGCGACGAAGAAATCGCTCACCGCCACATCCACGGTGAAGGTGGCCATCACCACTGATTTTCTGCGCTAAGCTCAGAAAGTCGCCAGGCGCTCGGGCAAGCCGATTTGCCTTCCTACGGGAGGTGGACGGTTTGGACGAGCGCCTTTTTAGTGGGCGGATTTCGCCTGCGCGGCAACCGGGAACCTGAGAGGGGATTCATCATGAGTGCATTTCACGACCTGAAACTGGACGCGTTGAACGGCGGGGAGCTGCCCCTCGCACCGTTCAAGGGCCAAGTGGTGCTGGTGGTCAACGTTGCCTCCAAGTGTGGGCTCACGCCGCAATACAAGGCCCTGGAAAACCTCTACCAGGTTTACAAGGACAAGGGCTTCAACGTGCTTGGCCTGCCGTGCAACCAGTTTGCCGGCCAGGAGCCGGGCAGCGAAAAGGAAATCCGGGAGTTCTGCAGCCTCAACTACGGGGTGAGCTTCCCGCTGGGTGCCAAGCTGGAGGTCAACGGGCCGGGGCGTCACTCGCTGTACCGCCTGCTGGCGGGCGAGGGGGCAGAGTTTCCGGGTGACATTACCTGGAACTTCGAGAAGTTTCTGGTCGGCAAGGACGGGCGGGTGCTGGCGCGTTTCTCGCCGCGCACGGCGCCGGATGATCCGGCGGTGGTGCAGGCTATCGAGAAAGCGTTGGGCTGAGTAGCTGGGGACGTATCAAGGCTGCCAGGTGATTGTCGCAATATGTGCAGCGCCTGTGAAATCGAGCGCCGCCCGCGCGGCGCTTCGCGGGACAAGCCCGCTCCCACATTTGTTGCAACGTG
>NZ_JAMBDI010000016.1:0-68868 GCF_036858055.1 Pseudomonas sp. SF2
CGTACACCGCGAACACCGGCGCAGCCGGTGCCATCCACCGTGTTGTCTTCTTCGCGGGCACGCCCGCTCCCACAGGATTCGCCACCTGAAAACGAAAAAGCCCGGCACGAGGCCGGGCTTTTTCCTGTCAGGCAATTGCCAATCAGTTGCCGTAAACCGGCAGCTTCTTGCAGATAGCCTTGACCTTCTCACGTACTGCGTCGATCACCGCTTCGTTGTTCAGGTCAGCCAGGATGTCGCAGATCCAGCCAGCCAGCTCGCGGCACTCGGCTTCCTTGAAACCACGGGTGGTAACGGCTGGGGTGCCGAAACGCAGGCCCGAGGTGACGAACGGAGAACGTGGGTCGTTCGGTACCGAGTTCTTGTTGACGGTGATGAAGGCTTTGCCCAGGGCGGCGTCAGCGTCCTTACCGGAGATTTCCTGCTTGATCAGCGACAGCAGGAACAGGTGGTTCTGGGTGCCACCGGAAACCACGTCGAAACCACGCTCGATGAACACGCTGGCCATGGCCTGGGCGTTCTTCACCACTTGCTGCTGGTAAGCCTTGAACTCAGGCTGCAGGGCTTCCTTGAAGCAGATGGCCTTGGCAGCGATGACGTGCTCCAGCGGGCCACCCTGGGCGCCCGGGAAGACGGCGGAGTTCAGCTTCTTCTCGATCTCTTCGTTCTTGCGAGCGAGGATCAGGCCACCGCGCGGGCCGCGCAGGGTCTTGTGGGTGGTGGTGGTGACCACGTCGGCGAACGGAACCGGGTTCGGGTACACGCCAGCGGCAACCAGGCCGGCAACGTGGGCCATGTCGACGAACAGGTAGGCACCGACCTTGTCGGCGATGGCACGGAAGCGGGCGAAGTCCAGCACCTGCGAGTAGGCCGAGAAACCGGCAACGATCATCTTCGGCTTGTGCTCGACAGCCAGGCGCTCGACTTCGTCGTAGTCGATCAGGCCGTTGCTGTCGATGCCGTACTGGATGGCGTTGTACAGCTTGCCCGAAGAGCTGACGGAAGCACCGTGGGTCAGGTGGCCACCGTGGGCCAGGCTCATGCCCAGGATGGTGTCACCGGCCGACAGCAGGGCCAGGTAGACGGCAGCGTTGGCCTGGGAGCCGGCGTGCGGCTGGACGTTGGCGTAGTCGGCGCCGAACAGCTCCTTGGCACGGTCGATGGCCAGTTGCTCGACGACGTCGACGTACTCGCAACCACCGTAGTAGCGCTTGCCCGGGTAGCCTTCGGCGTACTTGTTGGTCAGGACCGAGCCCTGGGCCTCCATGACTGCCGGGCTGGTGTAGTTTTCCGAAGCGATCAGCTCGATATGCTCTTCCTGGCGCAGAGCTTCTTGCTGCATGGCTTCGAAGAGCTCGGCGTCGTACTTGGCAATGGTCAAATCACGGCTGAACATGGCGGTCCTCAAGGATCGGGGTGAATTGGGGGGGCATTCTAACCGATTGATTGGCGGCTGGCATATGAAGTGGCATCAAGTCGCGGACCAATGGGCCTCATGTTGTATCCCGCGCCGTGTCTGGGCTGGGCGGGAATCTGAGTTGACTCGCAGGTCCGTTTTTCTATCCGGCACTCAGCCATAACACCTTACCTGTGGGAGCACCGCAGGCAACCGGTCAATGGAACATGAACAAGGTCTCGTTGGCGAACTGCGCCTCGAACTGATTCGCCGGCATCGGCCGCCCGAACAGGTAGCCCTGCACTTCGTCGCAACCATGTTCGCGCAGGAACTCCAGCTGCTCGTGGGTCTCCACGCCTTCGGCGATCACCGCCAGGTTGAGGCTGTGGGCCATGGCGATGATCGCCCGGGCAATCTGTGCATCCTGCTCGCCTTCAGGCAGGCCGTCGACGAAGGTGCGGTCGATCTTCAACACGTCGATGGGGAACTGCTTGAGGTAGTTCAGCGATGAGTAGCCGGTGCCGAAGTCGTCCACCGCGATGCTCAGGCCGAGGTTTTTCAGGCTGGCGAGAATCTGCAGCGCTTCGTTCACTTCGCGCATCAGGATGCTTTCGGTCAGCTCCAGCTCCAGGCACGCCGGTGGCAGGCCGGTTTCTTCCAGAATGGTGGCGATACGCGTGCCCAGCTGGCCGTCGGAGAACTGCCGCGCCGAGATGTTCACCGACACCTTGGGCACGCGCACCTTGGCCTTGTGCCAGGCCTTGAGCTGGCGGCTGGCCTCGCGCAGCACCCAGTCGCCCACGTCCACCACCAGGCCCAGCTCTTCGATCACCGGGATGAAGTCGCCCGGCGGCACCAGGCCGCGGGTCGGGTGGCGCCAGCGCAGCAGGGCTTCGGCGCCGGTCAGGCGCTTGCCGTCGCCGCTGAACTGCGGCTGGTAGTAGAGGATGAACTCGTTCTGCTCCATGGCATGGCGCAGGTCGCTTTCCAGCTCCAGGCGTTCCAGGGCACTGGCGTTCATCTCGGCCTGGTAGAACTGGAAGTTGTTCTTGCCGCGTTCCTTGGCATGGTACATGGCGGTGTCGGCGTTTTTCATCAGCTGGCTCAGCTCGCTGCCATCCTGTGGGCTGAGGGCGATGCCGATACTGGCGGTGACGAAGAACTCGCGGTTTTCCAGCACGAACGGCCGCACCAGGCTGCCAAGAATGTTCTCGGCCACATGGATGGCGCGGTTGAGTGCCATCTCGCGAGTGGCGCGCGGTTGCAGCAGCAGGGTGAACTCGTCGCCGCCCATGCGCGCCACGGTGTCGTCGTTATCCACACAGGCCAGCAGGCGCTGGGCCATGTCCTTGAGCATGCGGTCGCCGGCGGCGTGGCCGAGGGAGTCGTTGATCGGCTTGAAGCGGTCCAGATCGAGGAACATCAGCACCACCCAGGCCTTTTGTCGCTCGGCCTGCTGCAAGGCGTTGTACAGGCGGTCCTGGAACAACGTACGGTTGGGCAGGTGGGTGAGGGCGTCGTAGTAGGCCAGGCGGTGGATGCGCTGTTCGCTGGCCTTGCGCTCGCTGATGTCGGTGAAGAAGCACACGTAGCTGGCCAGGTCGCCTTCGTCGTCCAGCACCGCGGTGATGCCGACCCAGGCCGGGTAGTGGTCGCCGTCGCGGCGCTTGAGCCACACCTCGCCCTCCCAGCTGCCGCGCTGGTGCAGCTGCTTGACCACATAGCGCAGGTGGCCCTCCTGCTGTTCGTCGACGGTGAGCAGGCCCGGCAACTGGTCGAGTACCTCGCTGACGGCGTAACCACTGACGCGGCTGAACGCTTCGTTGGCCTGGACGATATAGCCGGCCGGGTCGGTGATGAGGATCGCCGAGGTGGAGTGCTCGAATACCGTCGCGGCCATGCGCAGGTCTTTTTCGGCACGCCGTTGCTGGCTGATGTCGCGGCCCACCCCGAGCACGCCTTCGAAGCGCTCCTCATCGTCCCACACCAGTACCAGGCGCAGTTCGATGGGGATCTTGCGGCCATCGGCGCGCAGGCAGTCGAACAGGAACAACTGGGTCGGCAGCTGGCTGCGCAGCTGGGCCAGTTGGGCCGGGTCGCTCATGGCCTTGCTGACGCGCTCCATCAGGCTGTAGATGCCGGTGAGCTGGGCCGGGTTGGCGATGATCGACTGCCAGCCGTTGGCGAAGATCCAGTCGGCCTGGTAGCCCAGCACGCCCTGCACCGAGGGGCTGACGTAGTTGAGCTTGAGCAGGCTGTCGGTGGAGAAGATCACGTCGCTGATGCTTTCGGCGAGCATGCGGTAGCGCTGCTCGCTGTCGCGCAGCGACTGGCTGGCCTCGATCTGCACCGTCACGTCCTTGCCCACGCCGATGATGCGCGTCACCAGGCCATCGGCGTCACGGGTCAGCACTTGTTCGCGGATGTCGTAGCAGCGCCAGCCGCCATCACGGTGGCGGAAGCGCAGCTGGCAGTGCAGCGGTTGGTCATGGCCGCTGTCGCGCTGTTGCTGGCGCAGTGCCTGGTAGTGCGCCGCGTCCTCGGGGTGCAGCAGCAGTTCCCAGAAGCGGTCGCCCATTTGCGCCAGCTCGGTACGGTCGTAGCCCAGGGTCTGGCCAAGGTGGCGGTTGCTGAAGATCATCCGCTGGTTGAGCACGTCCTGTACGTACAGCTGGTCGGGCACGGTGCGCACCACGTCCGACCAGAAGCTTTCGCGCTCCAGCAGCGACAGTTCCACCTGCTTGCGGCTGGTGATGTCGCTGATGCTGAGGATGACCGCCTGGTAATCACGGCGCTGCTGCGGCAGGCGGGCCATCAGCCACAGGTGCAGCTCGCCACCCAGCGGCGCCGGCAGGCGCACTTCCAGTTCCAGCAGCGGGCGTTGCTCGATCAGCGCGTCGATCAACTGCATGCCGACGCTGTCGCGGCCATCGCCAGTGCCGTCGATCAGGCGCTGCCAGGCACCTTCGTGGCAGTCGATGTTCAACAACTGGCGGGCCACCTGGTTGATCTCGGTGATCTTCAGCTCCAGCAGCAGCGAGCGGCGCAGGGTCGGGTCCAGGGCCAGGCTGTGCTTGAGCGCGGCAGGGTTGCGCAGGTGGTAGCGGTCGAGTTTGCCGGGCAGGCTGGACAGGTCGAGCACGCACAAGGCCACGCCGGTGCCTTCGAAGATTTCCTGGTAGCGCCGGCGGTCTTCCTGTAGCGCCCGTTGGCGGCGGCGCATGTTGATCAGGGCCAGCACCGGCAGCAGGGCGCAGAACAGCACCAGCAGGCATTTGCCGAGCAGCGCCGGCAGCAGTTTCTGCTGGGCCCGCTTGGCGTCGAACAGGCCGCGCAGCTGCCAGGTACTGTTGTCGATGAAGGCCAGCATCACGCTTTGCAGCGGTTCGTTGCTGGTATCGGCCGGCGCATGGCTTTGCAGTACCTCGCCGTTGCGGCTGTTTTCCAGCAGCCACAGCGGGTGGCCGGCATCATTCAGGTGAAGGGTGAGGGTGCGGTAGTAGTCCGGCGACAGGCGTAGCAGCCAGTAGCCGCGGTCCTCTTCGGTGGCCTGACGTAACAACAGGTAGAGGGTGCGGTTGTCGGCCGAGTTGGTGAAGAAGTACGGGCGACCCTGGTTCAACCTGAATAGCTCGTCAAGCAACTGGCGGTCGGGGCTGCCGTCCAGGCTGTCGGCCTGCACCTGCCCGGCAGCGTCCAGCCAGGCCATGCTCTGCAGGGCCGGCAGGCGCTTGCGCAGAGTGCCCAGCAGGCTGGGCAGGGCCTTGGGTGGCGGTGCCTTGAGGTAGGGTTGCATCACATTCATGGCCTGCTGGGCCTTGAACGCCATGTTCAGGCTCAGGTGGTCGGCCTGTTCGGCGGCGGCGTCCAGGCTCTGTTTGCGCAGGTCGGCCTGGGTATGGTTGAACTGGGCGAACAATTGCCACAGCAGCAGGCCCAGCAGGATCAGGGCCAGCAGCGCCAGCGCACCCTTGATCGACCCGCGCAGCGAAGCGACGGGCGCCTGTGGCGCGGAACGCAATGACGACGGATGTGTAAGATTGGTCAAGCGTTGATCCTGCGATTGGGCTGGCGATGGCAGGGATGGATCATGCACGGTATGCGCCGGTGTCTGGTTGCCAGACCGCGGTGGTGCACTATAAGGCCGGACACCTGAAACGGGCTAGCATGCCTAGGATTATGGCAAAGTGCCAGTCCGCTGGACCGGTGGTGCCTGCCCGGTGGTTCGGCAAGCCCCTGCAACCTGTGCGAGAATAGCGCCTGCTTCAAATGACAACGCATCGGAGATGTTCGGTTTTGGTTACTCACTTTTCCACCAATGGCCTCGATTCCGCCTGTGGGCGCAGCAGTCAGACCCTTGTCAGCACTGCCGTGACCGAGGACGTATCCTGCAAGTCTTGCCAGCGTTCGCTGAGCAAACCCGAGGCGGCAGCTGTCGCCAAGAGCAAGAGCCCATCGCTGGCTGAACTGCGCAAGACCGCCAAGGCGGCGGCAGAGCCGGCAGTTGCCGTGGCCGAGGTCAAGCCGGCGGCCAAGGTCGTCAGCAGTGTGCCTGCGGCCGCCAAACCGGCCAAAGCTGTCGAGCAGCAGCCTGCTCGTAGCGGTGGCTTCAGCGTGAAGTCCGCCTGGGCCGCGCGCCTGGCCGAGCAGGGCGACCGCTGCCGCTTGCCGCGGGGTACGGCCAAGCAGCGTCACGTCTGAGCCCTCTTTGGCTGCTGTGCCAGCCCTTTCGCGGCTGAAGCCGCTCCCACAGGGATTATCACTGCCTACGAGCGCTGTGCAGTACCTGTGGGAGCGGCTTCAGCCGCGAAGAGGCCGGTACAGGCAATAGATTCCCCCCGATCCCATCCCCACCATCCGCCCCTCCTATGCAACGCTGCGCGTTGGCGTAGAATGGTCGACTTTGTTCAATGACACCCCGTAAATACATCACCCTGGCCAGCGCGCCGGGGCGATCGTCGATGTCTTTACCTATCTGATTAGAGGGCTTGGTTTTGGCTCAATACGTCTACACCATGCATCGGCTGAGCAAGGTCGTGCCGCCGAAGCGGGAAATTCTCAAGAACATTTCCCTGTCGTTCTTCCCGGGCGCCAAGATCGGCGTGCTCGGCCTGAACGGCGCCGGTAAATCGACCCTGCTGCGGATCATGGCGGGCGTCGACAAGGAATTCGACGGCGAAGCCCGTCCGATGCCCGACATCAACGTTGGCTACCTGCCGCAGGAACCGCAACTGGACCCGAACAAGTCGGTGCGCGAAGTGGTCGAGGAAGCGGTCAGCGTGATCAAGGACGCCCAGGCGCGCCTGGACGAGGTCTACGCGGCCTACGCCGAACCGGATGCCGACTTCGACAAGCTGGCCGCCGAGCAGGCCAAGCTGGAAGCCATCCTGCAGGCCGCCGACGGCCATAACCTGGAGCGCCAGCTGGACGTGGCCGCCGACGCCCTGCGCCTGCCGGCCTGGGACGCGCGCATCGAGCACCTGTCCGGTGGCGAGAAGCGCCGCGTGGCCCTGTGCCGCCTGCTGCTGTCGGCCCCCGACATGCTGCTGCTGGACGAACCGACCAACCACCTGGATGCCGACTCGGTAGCCTGGCTGGAGCGCTTCCTGCACGACTTCCCGGGCACCGTGGTAGCGATTACCCACGACCGTTACTTCCTCGACAACGTCGCCGGCTGGATCCTGGAACTGGACCGCGGCGCCGGCATCCCGTACGAAGGCAACTACTCGGGCTGGCTGGAAGCCAAGTCCGAGCGCCTGGCGCAGGAATCCAAGCAGCAGAGCGCCCACGAGAAGGCCATGAAAGAGGAACTGGAGTGGGTGCGCAAAGGCGCCAAGGCCCGCCAGTCCAAGTCCAAGGCCCGTCTGCAGCGCTTTGAAGAAATGCAGTCGCAGGAATTCCAGAAGCGCAGCGAAACCAACGAGATCTACATCCCGGCCGGTCCGCGCCTGGGCGACAAGGTCATCGAGTTCAAGAACGTCACCAAGGGCTACGGCGACCGCGTGCTGATCGACAACCTGTCGTTCTCCATGCCGAAAGGCGCCATCGTCGGTGTGATCGGTGGTAACGGTGCCGGTAAGTCGACCCTGTTCCGCATGCTGATGGGCAAGGAGCAGCCGGATTCGGGCAGCATCGAGATCGGTGAAACCGTGCAGCTGGCCTGCGTCGACCAGAGCCGCGAGGACCTGGACGGTGGCAAGACCGTGTTCCAGCAGGTTTCCGACGGTTCCGACGTGATCCGCATCGGCAACTACGAGATCCCGTCGCGTACCTACGTGGGCCGCTTCAACTTCAAGGGTGGCGACCAGCAGAAGTTCGTCAAGGACCTGTCCGGTGGTGAGCGTGGCCGCCTGCACCTGGCCCTGACCCTGAAGGAGGGCGGTAACGTCCTGCTGCTCGACGAACCGTCCAACGACCTCGACGTCGAAACCCTGCGTTCGCTGGAAGAAGCCCTGCTGGACTTCCCGGGCGCGGCAATCGTGATCTCCCACGACCGTTGGTTCCTGGACCGTGTGGCTACCCACATCCTGGCGTACGAAGACGACTCGAACGTGGTGTTCTTCGAGGGTAACTACACCGAGTACGAAGCCGACCGCAAGAAGCGCCTGGGCGATGCTGCTGCCCAGCCGCACCGTGTACGGCACAAGAAGCTGGCCCAGTAAGCCGGTGTTCTGATGCACAAGAATGGGGCCTATGCGGCCCCATTTTTGTGCCTGCTGGAAAGCGGCGTTGGCTTCTTCGCGGGTAAACCCGCTCCCACAGGGATACCTATAGCTCTCGGGCTTGCGCAGCTCCTCTGTGGGAGCGGGTTTACCCGCGAAGAAGCCAACACTGATTGCAAATTTGTATACAGTTATAGAAAACGCACCAAATAATTTCAAAAAAACGACATCGCGCCCTGTTCTAGTGCGATTGCTTCTTGGTACATTCCTGAAAAAAACCAATAAGTCCAATCCTCTTGGTGAGATGTCTACCATGATCGAATCTGTCGACAATTTCCTCGCGCGCCTGAAGCAACGCGACCCGGGCCAACCTGAATTCCACCAGGCGGTGGAAGAAGTGCTGCGCAGCCTGTGGCCGTTCCTCGAGGCCAACCCGCATTACCTGCAGGCCGGCATTCTGGAGCGCATGGTCGAGCCCGAGCGTGCCGTACTGTTCCGTGTGTCCTGGGTCGATGACCAGGGCAAGGTGCAGGTCAACCGCGGCTACCGCATCCAGATGAGCAGCGCCATCGGCCCTTACAAGGGTGGCCTGCGCTTCCACCCGTCGGTCAACCTGGGCGTGCTCAAGTTCCTGGCCTTCGAGCAGGTGTTCAAGAACTCCCTCACCTCGCTGCCCATGGGCGGCGGCAAAGGCGGCTCGGACTTCGACCCCAAAGGCAAGAGCGACGCCGAAGTCATGCGCTTCTGCCAGGCGTTCATGAGCGAGCTGTACCGCCACATCGGCGCTGACCTGGACGTCCCTGCCGGCGACATCGGCGTGGGTGCCCGCGAAATCGGCTTCATGTTTGGCCAGTACAAGCGCCTGGCCAACCAGTTCACCTCGGTGCTGACCGGCAAGGGCATGACCTACGGCGGCAGCCTGATCCGCCCGGAGGCCACCGGCTACGGCTGCGTGTACTTCGCCGAAGAAATGCTCAAGCGCCAGGACAAGCGTATCGATGGCTGCCGCGTGGCGATTTCCGGCTCGGGTAACGTGGCCCAGTATGCCGCGCGCAAGGTCATGGACCTGGGTGGCAAGGTGATTTCGCTGTCCGACTCCGAAGGCACCCTGTACGCCGAAGCCGGCCTGACCGATGCCCAGTGGGATGCGGTGATGGCGCTGAAGAACGTCAAGCGTGGCCGCATCAGCGAACTGGCCGCGCAGTTCGGCCTGGAGTTCCGCAAGGGCCAGACTCCGTGGAGCCTGCCGTGCGACATCGCCCTGCCGTGTGCCACGCAGAACGAACTAGGCGCCGAAGACGCCCGCACCTTGCTGCGTAATGGCTGCATCTGCGTGGCTGAAGGCGCCAACATGCCGACCACCCTGGAGGCTGTGGACATCTTCCTGGAAGCCGGCATCCTGTATGCCCCGGGCAAGGCCTCCAACGCCGGCGGCGTGGCCGTGTCGGGCCTGGAGATGTCGCAGAACGCCATGCGCCTGCTGTGGACTGCCGGTGAGGTGGACAGCAAGCTGCACCACATCATGCAGTCGATTCACCATGCTTGCGTGCATTACGGTGAAGAGGCGGATGGCAGCATCAACTACGTCAAAGGTGCGAACATCGCGGGCTTCGTGAAAGTGGCAGATGCGATGCTGGCGCAGGGCGTCGTTTGATCTGAGGCCGTTGGGGCCGCTTTGCGGCCCTTTCGCGACACAAGGCCGCTCCCACAGGGAATTGCGTACTCCTGTGGGAGCGGCCTTGTGTCGCGATGGGCTGCAAAGCAGCCCCCAGGTCCCTCAATCTTCACCAAAAACCTCAACCACTTCGATGACCTGCTCCCCCACCGGCCGCCGCCAGACCACCTCATCCCCAGGCCCCGCCCCGAGCAAAGCCCGCCCCAGCGGCGAACCCCAGTTGATCAACCCCCGCCCGGCATCTGCCTCATCCTCGCCCACCAGCCGCACCACATGTTCCTGGTCCTGCGCATCGACAAACCGCACCCGGCTACCAATCTGCACCTTGCTGCGCGACGTCGCTGCCGGCACCACCTGGGCGCTCTGCACCCGCGCGCTGAAGTAACGCAGGTCCCGTTCGGTATCTGCCAGCCGTTGCTTGTCGCCACGTTCGCCCTGTGCCTGCAGTTCGCCGCGCAGGGCATTCAGCTCGGCCACGCGTGCCTGCAGCTGGCGCAGGCCACTGGCGGTGACGTAGTTGGGTTGTTCGCTGACCCGTCGCTCAACCGGCTGGTCAGCCTGGGCGGCGGCCTGGTCTTCGTTGACGAATGCTCGGCTCATGCGTGGCCTCCTTGTGCAGGAGACCATCATCGCAGGCCGCCAGTTTCAAGAGATGTCCGTTTACGACTCAGTTGTGACGATAGGCGCGTGCGGCGTCGCGGTCCTTTTCCTGCTCCCAGTCGCGCTCGCGCTGGTCCCAGAAGCGTTCGTGGTACTGGCGCTGTTCTTCGCTGTCCTGCATGGCGTGGCACTGGCGAAAGCCGTCGTCCCAGCCGCTTTCGTACTGACGCTCGTGCAGGTAGCGCGGCACGTCCTTGCGAAAGCCGCCAACCATCAGCCCGGCTGCCTGGCGGCCGCTGCTGCAGCCGTCCTGGAAGCCATCGGCGTAGGCAGGGGGATAACCCTGGTTGACCATTTGCTCGTGGGTGGTTTCGCAACCCGACAGCAACAACGCCATGCACACGCCGAACCAGTACCGCGACATAACCACAAAACCCTCCGGTTGATACTGGAAAGTCTAGGTGGCGATTTGTCGGGGAGCCGTCAAAACAGTGTCAAAGAGTTGGTTGGTTCACATTGCTCTGCTGACTTCACTGGCCCATTCGCGGGCGCGCCCGCTCCCACAGGATCACCACAGGATTCGAGGCCTGTGCAGTACCTGTGGGAGCGGGCATGCCCGCGAAAGGCCGCAAAGCGGCCTCAGTAGTGGTACCACTTCAACTCAAGCATCACCTCGTTCTGCGCCGTAGCCAGCTGGCTGAACTCCCGCGAAGCACTCAGCCGCACCCCCAGGTTCTGGCTGATCTCCCACTGCTGGTTCAAGCTCACACTGCGCCGCACTTCGCCATTGGTGAAATAATCGCCCTTGGCCTCCAGTGTCATGTTGCCCAGCCCGTTGCGCCACAGCAGCCCGCCATTGAAGCCTGCCGCCGGGGCAATGAACTGGGCAAAATCATTGTGGTGCTCGACCCGCACCGTGCCCAGGGCAAAGCCCAGCAACCCGTCGGCCAGTTGCCAGGTGCCGCCGGCCCCGCCGTTCACATGGCTCACCAGCACCTCGTCATCATGCTTGCCCGGCACCTGCTCCAGCCCGCCGGCCACCTGCCACGACCAGGGCTTGAGCAGTTCGTTGCGCGGCGTCAGCGAGCGGATGGTGGCCAGGTCCAGGCGTTGTACCTGCCAGTCGTTACCCTCGTACTGGCGCAGCTTCAGCTGCAGGATCTCGATCTGCGCCCCCAGCGGGAAGCCATAGGCGTTGTCATTCAGGTCGTGATAGGCCATGCGCAGGCCGTACTCGGCGTAGGCGCGGTCTTCGCGGGTGCCCACGCCCAGCTGCCAGGTGCGCGAGTCGTGGCCGTCCTCGGGCAGGCCCGGGCGCTCGATCTGCAGGGGCGGTGGCGGGTTGCTGTTGATCGCTCGCAGCAGTTCGAAGCTGCGCTTGGCCTGCCCAGGGTCGCGCGCCTGGCCATTTGCGCGGTAACGCTCCAGGCGGTACGCGGCATCCTGCACCAGCGCCTGGCGCTCGCGGGGGAGGGCCTTGAATTCAGGGCTCTGCAGTTGTGCGGTGTCGGCGCTTACCGCCAGCACCTGGCGCTTTTCGCCGTGATCGAGTGGCTCTGCCCGGGCCAGCAGCTCACGTTCGCGCGAGGGGCGGTACGTCTCGCTGGCGACCATGCCGGACTGTTTCACGGCCTTCACCGTGTCGGTCGGGATGGCGGTCAGCGGGAACTGCGAGGTCAGGTCCAGGCTCGGCCGGGCCACCTGCAGCAGCTCCAGCAGGCGATACGAGCAGTTTTCGTCGAAGAAGAAGTAGTCGAACTGGATCTGCTTCAACTCCCACACATGCTCGACCATGCGCCCGGTTTCTTCCGGGGTCAGGTCCAGCTGGTACTCCCACAGGTCGCGGTTTTCCAGGCTGCGGTATTCGGACAGTTTTTCCTGGTAGGGCATCAGCGCGAACAGGCCCGGGTAGCCACCCATCAGGCCCTTCCAGGCGTACAGGATGCTGTTGTCGCTGCCTTCGATATAGGCGCCAAAGTTGATCGCGTAGCTCAGCAACGTGGTGTCGTCGCTGCGGGTATTGGACTGGTCGATGCGCAGCAGGGTGTGGCCGAACATCGATGACGGGCTGTTCAGGTAGGCCGCCGGGAAGATCAGCGCCGCACTGTGCGGGTCGATCGACTGGTACCAGGTGGCGAACTCCTGGCAGTCCGGTTGCGGCAAATCGCGCAGGTCGAGCTGTTCGCGCAGCCAGCGGGTGCGCGCCGGGAACACGCACTGGGCGTGCTTGTCGCCGAGGTTGGCCGGGGCGTACAGCGCTTCGACCGTGGCTTGCAGCTCCTGGTCGGGGTGGTGCGCGCCGTCCTTGGCGAGGAAGAACGCATCATCGTCCACATAGCTGCGCCAGCCGCCCAGCTTGGCGGTTTCGTAATGGCCCAGGGCAATCCAGTAAGGGGTGTTGGCCAGTTGCTGGACACGGCCTTGGTCCAGCGCGGGCGCGGCATGAACAGGGGCGCAGGCACACAGCGCCAGGGATATGAAGCGTTTGAGCATATCGGGCAACTACTTCTTGACGATGCCGAAAAAAAGGCGAAACCCGCCCCGGAGCCGGGGCGGGAGCAACCGCACTTAGGCCTCGGTAGCGTATTTGGCCAGGCGTGGGTCGTTCTTCAGAACGGCCAGGGTGTTGCTGTGGACCGTTTCGGCAGTGACGTCGGCACTGCTGAAGATCTGGTTGAAGTGCTGGTGGGTGACCGATGCGAAGTAGCCGCGGTCTTCCGGGGCCACGCCGAGAACCACGGCATAGGTGGTCAGTGCTTCGCCCTGGCCCATGGCCATGTCTTCGGACAGTTCATTCATCATGCCGTTCATGGCGAACCAGGACTTGCCGCCATAGGTCAGCGACGCCTTGGTCGAGCAGCCGTTGGTGCCCGAAGTCATGCCGAAGGTGGCGTTACCGGAGGTGCCGTTGGTGGTGGAAGCCAGGAAGTGTGCCGGCGTGCCGCGCTGGCCTTCGAACAGCATGTTGCCCCAGCCGCAGTTCGGGCCGCCTGGCGCTTCGGCCATTGCATTGAGTGAGGCCACGGTGAACAGAGTACCCAGAAGAATCCGTTTCATAGCATTTGTTCTCTATTTGACTTAACCAAGGGTCAGGGTTTCTGGCAACTCGGTTGCCAGGTCGGGAAAGCGTTTCACCCACCCGCGCAGCTTGGAGTTTAGGCACGATCTAAGAGTTGCGTTGTTGATTGCGAAAAATTTGCTGTTACATGTCCCGCTCAGGCTGCGACATAAAGTCTTGTGGAGCCTTGCAAGGCGCGCGCGGGCAGCGCCAGAATGCTGCGTATCTGCCCCGCCGAAGTAAGGAAACCCAATGCCCGATCCTGTCGCTGCGCGCCTGCGTCTCGCGCCTGAAGCCCTGACCCGGCGTTTCTCCCCCGAGCAGTTTGCTTTTACCCATACCGACGATCTGGAGCCGTTTCGCGGAGTCCTGGGCCAGGAGCGTGCTGTCGAGGCCCTGCAGTTTGGCGTGGCCATGCCGCGCCCCGGTTACAACGTGTACGTGATGGGCGAGCCTGGCACCGGCCGCTTCTCGTTCGTCAAGCGCTACCTCAAGGCCGAGGGCAAGCGCCAGCAGACCCCGGCCGACTGGCTCTACGTCAACCACTTCGATGACACCCGCGAGCCGCGCGCGCTGGAATTGCCGTCCGGCAGCGCCGGGGCGTTCATCGCCGACATGAACGGGCTGATCGACAACCTGTTGTCGACCTTCCCGGCGGTGTTCGAGCATCCGTCGTACCAGCAGAAAAAGGGCGCTATCGACCGCGCCTTCAACCAGCGTTACGACCGCGCCCTGGATGTGATCGAGCGCGCCTCGCTGGAAAAGGACGTGGCCCTGTACCGCGACGCCAGCAACGTTGCCTTCACCCCGATGGCCGACGGCAAGGCGCTGGATGAAGCCGAATTCGCCCAGTTGCCGGAAGAGGTGCGCGAGCAGTTCCACGAGGATATCGCCCTGCTCGAGGAGCGCCTGAACGAAGAGCTGGCCAGCCTGCCGCAATGGAAACGCGAGTCGAACAACCAGCTGCGCCAACTCAACGAAGAAACCATCACCCTGGCCCTGCAGCCTTTGCTGGCGCCACTGTCGGAAAAGTACGCCGAGAACGCTGCGGTCTGTGCCTACCTGCAGTCGGTGCAGCTGAACCTGCTGCGTACCGTGGTCGAGCAACTGGTCGACGACAGCAAGACCGACGCCGCCGCGCGCAAGCTGCTGGAAGAGCAGTACGCCCCAAGCCTTGTGGTCGGCCACCACGCCGACGGCGGTGCGCCGGTGGTGTTCGAGCCGCACCCGACCTACGACAACCTGTTTGGCCGTATCGAATACAGCACCGACCAGGGCGCGCTGTACACCTCGTACCGCCAGCTGCGCCCGGGTGCGCTGCACCGGGCCAACGGCGGCTTCCTGATTCTGGAAGCCGAGAAGATGCTGGGCGAACCGTTCGTATGGGACGCGCTCAAGCGTGCGCTGCAGTCGCGCAAGTTGAAGATGGAATCGCCACTGGGCGAGCTGGGCCGGGTGGCCACCGTCAGCCTGACGCCGCAGATGATCCCGCTGAACATCAAGCTGGTCATCATCGGTTCGCGCCAGCTGTACTACGCGCTGCAGGACCACGACCCGGACTTCCAGGAGATGTTCCGGGTACTGGTGGACTTCGACGAAGACATGCCCATGGTCGACGAGAACCTGGAGCAGTTTGCCCAGCTGTTGCGCACCCGTACCAACGAAGAGGGCATGGCGCCACTGACCAGTGACGCGGTGGCGCGCCTGGCCACCTACAGCGCCCGTCTGGCAGAAAACCAGTCGCGTCTGTCGGCCCGTATCGGCGACCTGTTCCAACTGGTCAGCGAAGCCGATTTCATCCGCCAGCTGGCCAGTGACGAAATGACCGACGCCGGGCACATCGAGCGTGCGCTCAAGGCCAAGGCCACCCGCACCGGGCGTGTTTCGCAGCGGGTGCTGGACGACATGCTCGCCGGCATCATCCTGATCGACACCGAAGGCGCGGCCATCGGCAAGTGCAACGGCCTGACCGTGCTGGAAGTGGGGGATTCGGCGTTCGGCATGCCGGCGCGTATCTCCGCCACCGTGTACCCGGGCGGCAGCGGTATCGTCGACATCGAGCGTGAGGTCAACCTCGGCCAGCCGATCCACTCCAAGGGCGTGATGATCCTCACCGGTTACCTGGGCAGCCGCTATGCCCAGGAGTTCCCGCTGGCGATCTCGGCGAGCATCGCTCTGGAGCAATCCTACGGCTATGTGGACGGTGACAGCGCCTCGCTGGGCGAGGCCTGCACGCTGATCTCGGCCTTGTCGCGCACGCCGCTCAAGCAGTGCTTCGCCATTACCGGCTCGATCAACCAGTTTGGTGAAGTGCAGGCAGTGGGCGGGGTCAACGAGAAGATCGAGGGCTTCTTCCGTCTGTGCGAGGCGCGTGGCCTGACCGGTGAGCAGGGGGTGATCATCCCGCGTGCCAACGTTGCCACGCTGATGCTCGACGAGCGCGTGCTGCAGGCGGTGGAGAACGGCATGTTCCACGTGTATGCGGTCAGCCAGGCCGACGAGGCGTTGAGCCTGCTGGTGGGCGAGGAGGCCGGGGTGCTGGATGACAAGGGCCAGTTCACTGAAGGCAGCGTCAACGCTAGGGTGGTGGAGCGCCTGCGTGAGATCGCCGAGATGATCAGTGAGGAAGAAGTCGAGAAGGCGGAGAAGGAACGCCTGGAAGAGGTGATTGCCCAGGCCAAGCCGGCCTGAGTCAAGAAACCGGCGCTGGCGGCGATGTGCTACCGTTCAGCGCCGGTTTTCCATCTTTCGGTACTGTTCTTCTATGCTGGAACTTAAGGACGGTATTAGCGTTCAGGATGGAAACAGCCTGAGGTCCAGGCTGAACAAGGCTTATTGGAGGGGGCGCGGCCATGCGCAATCTCAGCCTCACACGCCAGTGCCTGGGCCTGGTGACCCGCATCGAATGCAGCATCCGTCCGCTGGCCGGGGACAACGGCATGTGGACGCTGCTGTTCGCCGCCGGCATGGCCGGTGAACAACCCTCCGCCATCAAGGCCCAAGGGCCGTTCCATGGGCCGCTGGTGGCCGAATCGGTGCTCAATGCCATTGTCGACAGCCTGACCTTGCATGGGTATCAGGTGGCCGAGGATCCGCAGATCTGGTGTTTGCATCTGCAGGCGCAGTTGCGGCGGATCAATGGCGAGCGGTGCCGGAACCTGGGGGATTACCAGTTTCATCCTGAGACTTGATTGAGGCCGGGGGCTGCATGGCAGCCCCCGGGCTTTTGCTGTAACAGGTGGCTGGCTATACTCGCCGTCGCTTTTTTAGTCACCTGATGAGTCCCAATCCTCCATGGAACGTATCCTCGAAAACGCGATGTATGCCTCTCGCTGGCTGCTCGCCCCCATCTACTTCGGCCTGTCCCTCGGCCTGCTGGCCCTGGCGCTCAAGTTCTTCCAGGAAGTGGTCCACGTCCTGCCCAACGTCTTCGCCCTGAGCGAAGCCGACCTGATCCTGGTGATCCTGTCGCTGATCGACATGTCGCTGGTGGGTGGCCTGCTGGTGATGGTGATGATCTCGGGCTACGAGAACTTCGTCTCGCAACTGGACATCGACGAGAGCAAGGAAAAGCTCAACTGGCTGGGCAAGATGGATTCTTCGTCGCTGAAGATGAAGGTTGCCGCGTCGATCGTGGCCATTTCGTCCATCCACCTGCTGCGGGTGTTCATGGACGCGCAGAACATCTCCACCGATTACCTGATGTGGTACGTGATCATCCACATGACCTTTGTGGTCTCGGCATTCTGCATGGGCTACCTGGACAAACTGACCAAGCACTGAGCCTGACTGGCCTCTTCGCAATCCCTGTGGGAGCGGGCAAGCCCGCGAAGAGGCCAGCACGGTCCAACTGACGAGCGGCGTCAGTCATGCCTTGTGCATTCTCCCTTTCTGTAGAAAAAATGAGCTCTCATGCGTGGTTCCCATCGCGAGGTGCTCTCATGAACCTGCATCAGCTCAATACCGAGGCCAGGGCTGGCCATGTCGACGAACTGAACCTGATCGCCATCGAAGGCGGTGACTACCTGCTCGAGGCCCGGATCAAAGGCCACCCCCATCCCCTGTCAGACACCCGTGGTGAACGCTTGCGCGTGCATTCGGTGGAGGATGCGCGCAAGTTGCTGCAAACCATCCCCATGGTTTCGATGAACCTGGTGCATTGGTCGGTGCAGGACGAAATGTGCGGTATGGGCACGCACCCGGAAGAAGACTTGAAGGTGCCGATTTCCCAGCGCTCGGCCTGGTAGCTGCTCGCAGCGCCCCAGTGTGCTAGGCTGCTCGCCCTTTTCATCAAGGGCGCGGCTTCACTGCGCCCTGCAGTGGAGCACGACAATGTCCGAACTCAACCTGTCCACCGACGAAACTCGCGTCAGCTACGGCATCGGCCGTCAGCTGGGCGGCCAGCTGCGCGACAACCCGCCACCAGGCGTCAGCCTGGAAGCCATCCTGGCCGGCCTGACCGACGCCTTCAACGGCGCCGACAGCCGCGTCAGCGAAGCCGACCTGTCGGCCAGCTTCAAGGTCATCCGCGACGTGATGCAAGCCGAAGCGGCTGCCAAGGCTGAAGCAGCAGCTGCTGCTGGCAAGGCATTCCTGGTCGAGAACGCCAAGCGTGACGGCATCACCACCCTGGCCTCGGGCCTGCAGTTCGAAGTGCTGACCGCCGGCGAAGGCGCCAAGCCGACCCGCGAAGACAACGTGCGCACGCACTACCACGGCACCCTGATCGATGGCACGGTGTTCGACAGCTCCTACGACCGTGGTCAGCCTGCTGAATTCCCGGTGGGTGGTGTGATCGCTGGCTGGACCGAAGCCCTGCAGCTGATGAACGCTGGCAGCAAGTGGCGCCTGTACGTGCCGAGCGAGCTGGCCTACGGCGCCCAAGGCGTTGGCAGCATCCCGCCGCACAGCGTGCTGGTATTCGACGTCGAGCTGCTCGACGTTCTGTAATACCCTCGGGGCCGCTTTGCGGCCCATTCGCGGGTGAACCCGCCCCCACAGGGACCTCACAATGCTTCAGAGCTGTGGGGCCCCTGTGGGAGCGGGTTCACCCGCGCAGAGGCCGGCCCTGCCAGCCTCAGTTCCAGTCCGTTCCCCCGGGGCGCAAGGCCCGCGCATAGCAGAACAGAAACAGATTGCGCACCAGCTCCTTGAGCACCCCCGGCTCACTCGAATTCAGCCCGCTCATGTCCAGGTCGCCCTGGTCACGCAGCTCGTCGAGCGCGTCTTCTTCAAGCACCGCGCACACTTCGCCGGTTTCCCGATGAAGGATGCGCAGATAGGGGTGAGGGCGGTCCAGCCAGGCGTCGATCAGATAAGTCATGGCTATTCTCCTTGGATAGCGGTTCCAATGAGAATAATTCTTATTATCTAAATAGCAAGCGCCAATTGGCGGTATTCGCGTTATCAGACTTTACGCACGAACTCGGACTTCAGCTTCATGGCGCCGATGCCGTCGATCTTGCAGTCGATGTCGTGGTCGCCATCGCACAGGCGGATGTTCTTGACCTTGGTGCCGACCTTGACCACCAGGGAGGAGCCCTTGACCTTGAGGTCCTTGATCACGGTGACGGTGTCGCCGTCCTGCAGGATGTTGCCGACCGAGTCCTTCTTCACCACCTCGTCGCTGGCCGCTTCGGCGTCGCCGCTGGCCGACCACTCGTGGGCGCATTCAGGGCAGATCAGCTGAGTGCCATCCTCATAGGTGTATTCGGAGTTGCATTTTGGGCAGGGTGGCAGAGTGCTCACTTCGGTTCCTCAAACAAACAGACGGTTGAAAGCCCACATTGTAAGAGGTATTTCTGATGAAGTGATTATGTCCGGACAAATGCTTCGCGGGTAAACCCGCTCCCCCAGATACAACATAGGCCCGGAGGCCTGTGATATCCCTGTGGGAGCGGGTTTACCCGCGAATGAAGGCGACTCGATCTGTCAGTGAGTACGCGCCACAGCAAACTCGCTCAGCTCGACCAGTGCATCACGGTATTCGCTGGCCGGCAGCACTTCCAGGCACTGGATGGCACGCTTCACATAGTCACGCGCCAGCTCCGCCGTGTAGTTCAGCGCACCCGACTCTTCGACCGCCACGCGAATCTGCTCCAGGTCCTCCAGGCCACCCTTCTGGATCGCCTGGCGTACCAGTGCAGCCTGTTCGGCGGTGCCTTCGCGCATGGTGTAGATCAGCGGCAGGGTGGGTTTGCCTTCGGCCAGGTCGTCACCGACGTTCTTGCCCAGGGTCTGCGAGTCGCCCTTGTAGTCCAGCAGGTCGTCGACCAGCTGGAACGCCACGCCCAGGTGATCACCGAAGGTACGCAGGGCCTCGCGCTGTTCGTCGCTGGCTTCGGCCAGCGCGGCGGCGCTGTGGGTCGAGGCTTCGAACAGCATCGCGGTCTTGCCGCGAATGACCTCCATATAGACTTCCTCGGTGGTGCTGGCGTCGCGTACCCGCGACAGCTGCAGCACTTCACCTTCGGCAATCACGCGGGTGGCCTTGGACAGGATCTGCATGACCGGCATCGAGCCCAGTTCGACCATCATCTCGAACGAGCGCGAATAGAGGAAGTCGCCCACCAGCACGCTCGGCGCGTTGCCCCACAGGGCATTGGCGGTGGAGCGGCCGCGGCGCATGCCGGACATGTCGACCACGTCGTCGTGCAGCAGGGTGGCGGTGTGCAGGAATTCGATGGTGGCAGCCAGCAGGCGCAGGTCGTCGCCCTCGCGGCCCAGGGCCTTGCCACACAGCAGCACCAGCAGGGGGCGCAGGCGTTTGCCACCGGCGGACGTGATATAGTCGCCGATCTTCGATACCAGCGGCACGCGCGAGGTCAGCTGCTTCTTGATGATCTCGTCGACGGCGCTGAAATCATCAGCCACCGCACGGTAGAAGGTTTGGGGTTGCATCGGCTGCTCCAGTGAGGTTGCGCGGCATGCTAGGTCGCGGGTCCCGGTGTGTCAAGGCGCGGTACCCGTGCGCCGGGGGCGGTACTTGCAAGCAAAACCGCGGTTGCGTACAATCGCGCACCCTAACTTCCTGGGCAGCACCTGCCTTACGCAATTGCGCCGGGCCGTTCCAGCCCTGTGCAGCCATGCCAGCCAATACTCATCATATAAAGCGCTGGGTGAGCAGGATTATCGGAGAAATACCATGTCTTACGCAGTAATCGTTACCGGCGGCAAGCAGTACAAAGTCGCTGAAGGTGAATTCCTCAAGATCGAAAAACTGGAAGTCGCCACTGGCGAATCCGTGACCTTCGATCGCGTCCTGCTGGTCGCCAACGGTGAAGAAGTCACCATCGGTGCTCCAGTTGTTGCTGGCGCTAAAGTAGTGGCCGAAGTCGTTTCGCAAGGCCGCCACGACAAGGTTCGCATCATCAAGTTCCGTCGTCGTAAGCACCACATGAAGCGTATGGGCCACCGCCAGTGGTTCACCGAGATCAAAATCACCGGTATCCAGGCTTAATCCCCTAGATCCCCTGAATTTATTTGGAGAATTGAACCATGGCTCACAAGAAGGCTGGTGGTAGTACTCGTAACGGTCGCGACTCAGAATCGAAACGCCTTGGCGTGAAGATGTATGGCGGCCAGGCTATCAAGCCAGGCAACATCATCGTCCGTCAGCGCGGCACCGAATTCCACGCTGGCTACGGTGTTGGCATGGGCAAGGATCACACCTTGTTCGCCAAGATCGAAGGCGTGATCAAGTTCGAGAAAAAAGGCGAGTTCATGCGCCGTTACGTGAGCATCGTCGCCGCTTAATCGCGACGTCGCTCCAGAAGCCCCGTCATGCGACGGGGCTTTTTCGTTTGTGGTGAGCCTCTTGCAAAGCTGTTTGTATGGGCTGCCGGCGTGGGTTTCTTCGGTCGTACGGGGCCGCCGCGCTCAGTTTTGCAAGAGCCTCAGGTTTTTCAGGTATTCAACTCGCCAGCAGGCGAGAGGCGGTTTTGAATGAAGTTTGTTGACGAAGTATCCATTCGGGTCAAGGCCGGTGATGGTGGCAACGGTTGCATGAGCTTCCGTCGCGAGAAGTTCATCGAGAACGGTGGCCCTAACGGTGGTGACGGTGGCGATGGTGGCTCGGTGTACATGGTCGCCGACGAAAACCTCAACACCCTGGTCGACTATCGCTACACCCGTCACCACGAGGCCCAGCGTGGCGCCAACGGTGGCAGCACCGACTGCACCGGCAAGAAAGGCGACGACCTGTTCCTGCGCGTGCCGGTCGGCACCACCGTGATCGACGCTTCCACCCAGGAAGTGATCGGTGACCTGGTCACCCCTGGCCAGAAGCTGATGGTCGCCCAGGGCGGCTGGCACGGTCTGGGCAACACCCGTTTCAAGTCCAGCACCAACCGTGCGCCGCGCCAGACCACCCCTGGCAAGCCGGGTGAGCAGCGCGACCTGAAGATGGAAATGAAAGTGCTGGCCGACGTCGGCCTGCTGGGCCTGCCGAATGCCGGCAAGAGCACCTTCATCCGCTCGGTTTCGGCCGCCAAGCCGAAAGTGGCCGACTACCCGTTCACCACCCTGGTGCCGAACCTGGGCGTGGTCAGCGTCGACCGCTGGAAGAGCTTCGTCATCGCCGACATCCCTGGCCTGATCGAAGGTGCTTCCGAAGGTGCCGGCCTGGGTATCCGCTTCCTCAAGCACCTGGCGCGCACCCGCGTGCTGCTGCATCTGGTGGACATGGCGCCGCTGGACGAAAGCAGCCCGGCCGATGCCGCCGAAGTCATCGTCAATGAGCTGACCCGCTTCAGCCCGTCGCTGGCCGAGCGTGAGCGCTGGCTGGTGCTGAACAAGGCCGACATGGTCATGGAAGACGAGCGCGACGAGCGGGTCAAGGAAGTGGTCGAGCACCTGCAGTGGGAGGGCCCGGTGTACGTGATCTCGGCCATCTCCAAACAGGGTACCGAAAAGCTCAGCCACGACCTGATGCGCTACCTCGAAGACCGCGCCGACCGCCTGGCCAACGACCCGGCCTATGCCGAAGAGCTGGCTGACCTCGACCAGCGCATCGAAGACGAAGCCCGTGCCCAGCTGCAGGCCCTGGACGACGCCCGTACCCTGCGTCGCACCGGCGTCAAGAGCGTGCACGACATCGGCGATGATGACGGTTGGGACGATGATTTCGAGGACGACGAAGACGGCCCGGAAATCATTTACGTGCGCGACTGACCGGTTGCAGTACACTAAACGCCGCTCCTTGGAGCGGCGTTTTTGTATCCACGGTATCTACAGATTCGACATAGGTTGGAAGAAGATGCGAAGCAAGGTGACGGGCGCCAAGCGCTGGGTCGTGAAGATTGGCAGTGCTCTGCTGACCGCCGATGGCAAAGGCCTCGACCGCGGTGCCATGGCCGTTTGGGTCGAGCAGATGGTCGCGCTGCGTGAGGCAGGCGTGGAGTTGGTACTGGTCTCCTCCGGGGCCGTGGCTGCCGGCATGAGCCAGCTTGGCTGGACCTCGCGACCGAGTGCGATGAACGAGCTGCAGGCCGCTGCCTCGATCGGCCAGATGCGCCTGGTGCAGGCCTGGGAGTCGAGCTTCGGCGAGCACGGCAAGCACACCGCGCAGATCCTGCTGACCCATGACGACCTGTCCGACCGCAAGCGTTACCTGAACGCCCGCAGCACCCTGCGCACGCTGGTCGACCTGGGCGTGGTGCCGGTAATCAACGAGAACGATACCGTGGTCACCGACGAGATCCGCTTCGGCGACAACGACACCCTGGCGGCGCTGGTGGCCAACCTGGTCGAGGCTGACCTGTTGGTGATCCTCACCGACCGCGATGGCATGTTCGATGCCGACCCGCGCAACAACCCCGACGCCCAGCTGATCTACGAGGCCCGCGCCGACGACCCGGCACTGGACGCCGTGGCCGGCGGTACCGGTGGCGCCCTGGGTCGTGGCGGCATGCAGACCAAGCTGCGCGCCGCGCGCCTGGCCGCCCGTTCCGGTGCCCACACCATCATCATCGGTGGCCGCATCGAGCGCGTGCTGGATCGCCTCAAGGCCGGCGAACGCCTGGGGACCTTGTTGTCGCCCGAGCGCGGCATGCTTGCCGCGCGCAAGCAGTGGCTGGCTGGCCACCTGCAGACCCGTGGCACCCTGGTGCTGGATGCCGGTGCCGTGCAGGCGCTGCGCCAGGCCAACAAGAGCCTGTTGCCGGTTGGCGTGAAGACCGTACAGGGCAGCTTCCGTCGTGGCGAGATGGTGGTGTGCGTCGGCCCGGACGGTGTTGAAGTGGCCCGCGGCCTGGCCAACTACAGCGCGCTGGAAGCGCAAAAGATCATCGGCCAACCATCCGATGTCATCGAAAGCGTGCTGGGCTATATCGCCGAGCCGGAACTGGTGCACCGCGACAATCTGGTGTTGGTATGAGCCTGTTCAAGCGCGTGTTCGGTGTGGCGGCACTGGTGCTGCCAATGCTGGCCGGGGCTGAGGAAATCGGCCAGGTGTCCACCGTGTTCAAGTTCCTCGGGCCGAACGACCGTATTGTGGTCGAGGCGTTCGACGACCCCAAGGTCGAGGGCGTGACCTGCTACCTGTCGCGGGCCAAGACCGGCGGCGTGAAGGGTGGGTTGGGGCTGGCGGAGGACCGGGCGGAGGCATCGATTGCCTGTCGTCAGGTCGGGCCGATCAACTTCAAGGGTGAGCTGAAGGATGGCGAGGAAGTGTTCAAGGAACGCACCTCGCTGGTGTTCAAGACCATGCAGGTGGTGCGCTTCCTGGACAAGAAGCGCAATACGCTGGTGTACCTGGTGTACAGCGACCGCATGATCGAAGGCAGCCCGCAGAATGCGGTGACCGCGATTCCGATTCTGCCTTGGGCTCATTGATAGCCTGACAGATCCTGGGAGGCCTTCGGCCTCCTATCGCGACACAAGGCCGCTCCCACATTGATCGGTGTACACCGGACCTTTGTGGGAGCGGCCCCAATTACCTCAGGCCAATTCCTCGGCCTGATGATCCTCACGCACAACCGCCTTCACCTCATCCCGACGGCTGATGAACTTCCAGTCCGCCTCGTCGATGTAGATGCCATTCGGCCCGCTACCACCTTCCAGGTCGATCGCCACCCGCGCCGACACCTGCGGCTTCACGCTCGCCAGGATCGGCACGAAGCCCAGCTGCAGGCTGGTTTCCAGCAGCGCAGCCTGGTTGCGTTCGTCGATGTCCGCCGCTTCGTCCAGGTAGTACGGCAGGCGGATGCGCCCGGCCAGGTCGCGGTCCATCAGGTGCAGCAACAGGTACATGTTGGTCAGCGCCTTGATGGTCATGGTGGTGCCGTTGGATGCCGCGCCGTCGATGTCGGCATGGATCACCGGCTGGCCGTTGACCTTGGTGATCTCGAACGCCAGCTCGAACAGGTCCTTCAGGCCCAGCTGGTTGTGGTTGGCCGCCACCAGCCGTGCCAGGTATTCCTTGGCCTCTTCGTTCTTGTTGTCCTGCTCGGCGCTCTGGGTCAGGTCGAACACCGACAGGGTTTCGCCTTCTTCGTACTGGCCGGCGCTGTGGATGATCTGGTCGATATGCTTGAGCGCTTCCTTGTTCGGCGCCAGCACCACGCGGAAGCTCTCCAGGTTGGATACCTGGCGCCTGTTGATCTCGCGGTTGAACAGGGCCAGCTGGTGCTCGAGGCTGTCGTAGTCGCTGCGGATGTTGCGCAGGGTCCGGGCGATGTCGGTGACCGCGGCGCGGCGGGCCTTGGCCAAGGTCAGGGCTTCGTCGGTGCGGTGCGCATAGGCGTTCACCAGCAGCTGCAGGCGGCGTTCCATGTCGTCTTCGCTGTCGAACTTGGCCACGCCTTTCAGGCGCACCTGGGCGTACAGCGCCTCGATCTGGTTGTCCACCCGCTGCAGGCTCTGCCAGCTGTCCTGGTAGTCGTTGAGCAGTGGCAGCAGGTTGTCCATCGAGTCGTCGATGGCTTCCATGTACGGTGTGCCGTAGGGCAGGTCGGCCGGCAGCAGCTGGCGACGGCGCAGGGCGTCTTCCAGGGTGCGCTGCTTGGCCTCGAGGTCGCCGATCTGCCGGCCGACCAGCTGCAGCTTGGCCGACAGTTGCTGGACACGTTCGGTGAAGGCGTCGCTGGAGCGCTTGAGTTCGTCCTGGGCGGCTTCCAGCTGCGACAGCTGTTCCAGCTTCTCGGGCTCTTCGGCGGCCAGGGTTTCGCTGCGGCGGAAGTCTTCCAGCGCTTTCTGCGCGTCCAGAACTTCCTGGTACAGGGCTTCGGTCTGCGCCTTGGAGGCGGAGCGGTCGGCGGCCACGGCTTGCTGGGTCTTGAGCTGCTTCAGCTCTTTTTCCAGGCGCTCCTTCTGGTCGCGCAGGGCGGCACGGTCGGCCAAGGCCTGCAGCGCCGGTGGGTCGATGTGCGACAGGTCGATGGACAGGCCTGGGGCTTCGAAACGTTCGCCCTTGAAGCCGTCGAGCACCGCTTCCAGCGATTTTACCCACAGGTCGCTGTCGTCCAGTTCGATGCCACGGTCGCCCAGCGGCAGGCTGAACAGCGCGCCGTTGAACAGGCGCATAAGGCGGTCGACGTCCTGCTGCGAAAACTCTTCGCGCAGGCGGGCATAGCTGTTGTTGTCGGCGTGGTCGAGCTGCTGCTTGACTTGCTTCAGGCGCTTTTCCAGGTCGCGCACGCGTTCGTCCAGGTCTTCGGCGCTGAACTGCCGCGACTGGGCCAGGGCACCGGCCAGTTCGTCGTGGGCGTCCTTGGCCGCCAGCAGTTGCTGCTCCAGCACCTTGACGTCATCGACCAGGGCAAAGCGGTGCTTGAGCACCGACAGCTCGCCCAGCCAGCGCTGGATACCGGTGATTTCACGCTCCAGGCGCATCAGCTCCTGGGTGCCGCCGCGCTGGTCGTTCTGCAGGCGGTCCTGCTCGCCACGGTAGTGCTCGGCCTGGATCACCAGCTCTTCCTTGCGCGCCATGGCGTATTCCTGCCAGGTGCCCAGCAGGGTGTCGAGCACTGGCGAAATGCGGTGCAGCTTGCCGCGCAGGATGTCGCGCTGGGCCACGCCACCGGCCAGGGCCTCGACCAGCGGGCCGGCGGCGACCAGGGCGTTGTAGTCCTGCTCCATGCGGCGCACGTCACGGAAGGCTTCCTCGCAGGCGGCGATGTAGTCGACGCTGCCGGAGCGCAGGCTGTGCTCGAAGGCATCGAGGAACAGTTGCTTGAGCTTGGCGGCGGTGATTTCGCGCATGTGCAGCAGGTTGATGAACAGCGCGCGGAAGGTTTTCAGGCTTTGCTCGCTGGTCGAGCGCAGCGGGATCATGGTCAGGTCCAGCGGCACCGAGGTGTGGCCGCCGACCAGCAGACGACGCAGTTCATCCGGCTTCAGCTCGTAGGCCTTGATGCCGAGGCGCTCAAGGTTGGTGAACAGCTCTTTCTGGCGCAGGCAGGTGTCGTTCTTCTGGTAGTGGGCCAGGTCCAGTTCGCCCTTGTAGGCAAAGAACTGGTGGCCGAAACCGCCGCCCGGGCCGCGGCCAACCACGCCGATCACGTGCGGGCCGTGGGGCAGGCTCAGCTCGCAGAGAATGTACGAGGTGTCGCTGGCGAAGTAGAAGCGGCGCGACTGCTCGAGGCTGTACTTGCCGAAGCTCATGTCCGACATGCGCGCCAGGATAGGGAATTGCAGGGCGTTGATCGACGCCGATTTACCCAGGTTGTTGGCACCGTAGACCGACAGCGGGTGTTCCAGCGGGAACAGGCCAAGGCTGTAGCCGGCGGTGTTGAGCAGTGCGAAGCGGCGGATGCCGTAGCGTTCCTGGCTCATGCGTCAATCTCCTGTTGCTCTTCGCGGATGGCCCGGGCCAGGGCTTGCTCTTCGCTTTCCTCGCCCTCGAACGGGCTGAGGTCGAGCGGGTCGTCGGTGCGGTTGAGTTCTTCGGGGCTTTCTTCCTCGACCAGTACCGGGGTCGGCAGCGGCAGGTCGCTGTGCAGGGTGGCCGCCAGGTCGCGGTCCTGCTGCACGGCCAGGCACACGTCGAGGAAGCGGTGCATCGGTGGCAGGAAGCGGTAGATGCCGCCTTCCTCGAAGGCGAAGCCGAGTTGGGTCATGCGGCGCAGGATTTTTTCTTCCAGCTCGTCCACGGTCTGCACTTCGGCCTGCAGGAACAGGTCGCGGTACTTGTCCAGCAGCGAGGGCAGTTCGTCACGGCCGATGCTGCCGCCATCGAGCACGGCCATCGGGTCGCGGCCCTGGTCGGCCAGGTGTTCGACCAGGATGAAGGTGAACAGCGACAGGCGCTGCGCGGTCTTGTTGACCTGCGCGGCGGTCATGTCCGGCACGAAGTAGTAGAAGCCACGGGTGTCGCACACCAGTTCGAAGCCCAAGGCCTTGAACAGGGTGCGGTACTGGTCCTGGAAGTTCGACAGCTGGGCGTACAGCTCGGGGTCGCGGCGGCTGACGTGGAAGCCTTTGAACAGCTCGCGGAAGATCGGCGCGAGCTGGGACAGTTCGGAAAGATCAAGATGCATGGGCTGGGCTCGCGTTGGATTCGGTAGGCGCGCTGGCGGCGTCTTCGCGGCTGGAGGTCAGGGCGAACGAGCGCAGGCTGACCAGGTGTTCCTGGGTGATGTACTCGCGGCGGTCGAGGCGTTCGCGCTTGAAGCGCTTTTCCCGCGACAGGCGCGAGAACCAGTACAGCAGCTCGTCGGTGGCGCCTTCGGGTTCCTGCTCCAGCAACCAGACCATCAGGTCGGGCAGCGGCAGGGCCTGTTCGCAGCGTTCGGCCATTTCCTTGACCGTGCGCGGTGCACGGGGCAGGGCGCCGGACTGGGTCTTGTGGGCCTTGGGGAAGCGCGCCGGCTTGGGCTCGAAGCGGGCCAGGGCGTAGACATAGGCCTCGACCTGGCTGGCGCTGCCGAGGAAGGTGCTTTGCGGGCGGGTGAACATCGGCATGGCCGCTTGCGGCACGGCGTCGATGCCCTTGCGCCGGATCACCGACAGGGCCAGTGCGGCGCCACGGGTCACGGCGTTGTGCCGGCGGGCCTCTTCGCGCAGCGGCAGCAGCAGTTCGCGGGCGTGGCGCAGGGTCAGCTGGGCGCTGGTCTGCATTTCCAGGATGCGCGCGTGGGTGCGCAGCAGCATGTCGTCGTCGACCAGGTGGCCCAGGCGCGCCTGTTCACCCAGCAGCTTCAGCAGTACGGTCTCGACCTTGCGTACACCCTGTTCGAAGGCGCCGTCGGCGTTGACCAGCTGGATCATCGGCTCGACGTACTCGTCCCAGGTCGCCAGTACTTCGGCATAGCGCTGGCGCAGCGGGATCTGGCGGTTGCTGGTCTTGGCCCGCTCGGCCACGGCCACCAGTGCCTGCTCGTCGTTGTCGAGCTTCTTCAGTACATCGCGCACGCGCATGTCGAGCAGGCGCAGCTGGCGCGCCAGGTCGTCGCTGTCGCGGTTGTCGAAGGCGTCCTGGATATGCCCGGCCAGGCGTTCCAGGTGGCGCAGGTAGGCTTCGATCTCCAGGCACAGGCCCAGCCGGTGTTCGCGGCGCAGGTAGGCGAGGAAGTCGTGGATCTGCGCGTTGAGCTCGAAACGGTTCGGACTCTTGGCCACCGGGACCAGGATATCCAGACGGATCCACACGTCGAGCAGCTGGGTGATGTCCTGCGGGGTGCTCTCGACCTGCTGGCGGGCCACATGCTGACGCAATTCGACCAGGCTCAGGGTGCCCTGGTCGAATCGCTCGCACAGCGGCTCGATCAGGGCCCAGTGTTCGGCTAGGGCGCGCAGGACGCGCTTGGGTTCGATCATTGGCTTCGACTCGTTGCCAAGAAAAAGGGGGCGATTGTACTGCATCCGGGGGGGAGGTTTTCACCCCTTGGTCTGTAATGAGAGATATCCATCATCCTTGTAGGGGATTCACTGGCCCTTTCGCGGGTGAACCCGCTCCCACAGGTACTGCACAAGGCCCTGTGGGAGCGGGTTCACCCGCGAAAGGGCCAGTACAGGCAACAAAAATCCGCCGACCAGTTGCGGCACTCGAATGCCAACGGCGTTAGAATGGTCAATTGTCTCCACCCCTCGGAAACCCGCCCCTTGCTCACCGAACCCCGTCGCCGCGCCTACCTTTCCGCCATGCAAGTGGTGCACTGGCTGCCGCGCGCCGAACTGCCGTTCGCTGCACCGTCGCGCCCCGAGCTGCTGCTGCCGGTGGCGCCGGTCGAGGCCCCCGATTTCGACGTCAGGCCGGTACCGGCTGCCAACGAGGCGCCCGCCGCCCCCCAGGCCCGTTCCGGCGAGCGGCCGAAAATCGAGATTCCGCGCCCGGGCAGTGCGCCCAAGCCTGCCGCAAAGCCCGCCGAGACCGAGGAGCAGGCCGCACCACCGCGCCCGGCCCCGGTGCCGCCCCCGCGCTTCTCGCTGCAGTTGCTGCGCGCTGGCAGTTGTTTGCTGCTGGTTGAACTGGCCACCGGCCAGCCGTTCCAGAGCCGCGATCCGTCCTATCTGCTGCTCAAGGACATGCTGCGCGCCGCCGGCCTGCCCGATGCCCCGCAGATCATCGGCGAGCCGGTGCGCTGGCCGCTGCTGGTGCGCGGCAACATGGACCAGGGCCCGGAGGCTGCGCGCGATTTCGTCCAGGGCTTTGTCCAGGCGCGCCTGGAGGACGCCCCGTGCACCTGCCTGTGGCTGATCGGCCTGCCGGCGCTGCGCTTTGCCGCCAATGCCGATGGCGATGCCTATTACCAAACCCTGAAGCTCGAGGGCCTGGGCGAAGCCTGGGCCTTGCCGGGCCTTGAACTGTTGATGGACGAGCCGCAGCGCAAGGCGGACGTCTGGAAAGCCATGCGCCAGCTGATGGCGCGCTGGAAGAGCGTTGAATGAGTGACTCGATCAGTTTCCGCCCGATGACCGAGGCGGATCTGGATGCCGTACTTAAGATCGAATATGCCGCGTTCAGTCATCCCTGGACCCGAGGTATCTTTCAGGATGCGCTCAAATCGTACGAAGTCTGGCTGATGTTCGACGGTCAGCAGCAAGTGGGCCATGGCGTGATCAACGTGATCATCGACGAGGCACATCTGCTCAACATTACCGTCAAACCGGAAAACCAGGGCCGCGGGCTGGGCCTGCGTCTGCTCGAACACCTGATGGCCCGGGCCTACCAGCTCAATGGCCGCGAATGCTTCCTGGAAGTGCGCGCCAGCAACCAGTCGGCCTACCGCTTGTACGAGCGCTACGGCTTCAACGAAATCGGCCGCCGCCGCGACTATTACCCGGTTGCCGGCGGCCGCGAGGATGCGCTGGTGATGGCCTGTACCCTGCTCGAAGACTGAGCAGGCCTGCACGGGCCCCTTCGCGGGCGTACCCGCGAAGAGACGGTATGCCGGTCACAGGTCCTGCGGCTGAGCCTCTATCGGCTTGGCCAGGTCGCGCAGGCTTCGGGTCACGCTGCCGGTATTGCATTTGGCTGCCGCCTGCTCTGGCGTGTACTTGCGCACGGTGCGGAAGAACAGCTCGCAGGTCTGTTTCTTCTGCGTCACCTGCCACTTGGTCGAGCAGGCGTCCAGCGTCAGCTTGGCATCGGCCCGTTGATTGCGCCCCATCCCCGCCTGCCAGCATGCCGCGGTCAGGTCCTGCCCCATCATTTTCAAGCCGGCGGCATTGGCTGCATCCTCGTTGCCACCGTGGCTGTCCTTGTTCGCCGCATACCAGATGGCGCTGGGGTGGTTGGCGCCCAGCACCGGCACCTTGGCCCCTGGCTGCGGGCTGATGCTGACCAGGCCCAGCACATCCACCTGCGGCCCGTACTGTTGCTGGATCCAGCTGCGTACCGGCGCGCCGAAGGCCACCATCGGCAGGGGCCTGGCGGGGTTCTGCAGGGTCATCTCGCTGACCATGCGCAGCTGGTAGTCCTTGAAGTAGCTGTAGGTGTCCTTCAGCGCTTCGCCCGCGCTGGCCGGTGCGGCGATGGGGGCGATATCGATGATGGTCTGGTAGGCCGGGGTCTGGCTGGCGTCGACGCCGTTGAATGTCAGCAGCTCGGCCCAGCGGTCGGTGGTGTTGGAGCGCAGGTAGTCCTGGGCCTGGGTCAGTGAGTAGTCCGGCGGGAAGTGCAGCAGTTCGATACTGCGGCGGTTCTGCAGGGCCATGCCCAGTGGCAGGAACAGGTACCAGTCGTAGGACCATTTGCCGTCCTTGTTCAGCCGGGTGGCCCCCTGATAGGCCAGTTCACCGCTGTCGAGCAGCTTGCGCAGCGGCTTGGCATAGCTGGCGGGTACACCACTGATGGTTGCGTGCAGGCGGTCATTGTCGCGGCTTACATGCACCTGGGCGGCGGCATGGCCGTCGCGGCGTACGCTCTGGGTCAGGTAGTGTTCGACGGTTTGCTCCAGGGTCCAGTCGCGATAACAGATCACGTGGCAGTTGTTGGGGAAGGCGAAGAGGCGGGTAACGCGCTGGGCGTCGCCCAGGTCGATGCGCGCGTCGGCGGCGGCAAGGCCGCTGAAGGCCAGGGCGGCGAGGCTCGGTAAGGCAATCTTGTGCATGCTTAACTCCTTGTTGGGCGCTGCCGTGTTCGGCAGTGTTGCACATACTGTGGCAGGGAGAGCAGGGATGAAAAGGGCTGGATGGTTGGCGCTGGCACTGGGCATGCTGTGTGCTGCAGCGCAGGCCGATGAGCGTGATCTGTGGTTGTTCGCGCAATGGGCCGGGGACCATCAGACCCGGCCGTTTCGCGAGATGCTGGTGGATGCGCGCCTGTATGGCGTGGTACCGATCCATCAGTTGCTGCGTTCGGCCTCGGACTGGAAGCTGTGCCACGCGTCACCCTTCGCCGTGCCACCTGCCAGCAACTGGCCTGCAGTGCGCTCGACGCTCTCGCTGATCAAGACGCTCGACGACCAGGGCATCCTGCGCCAGTTCGAGGTGGTTTCGGCCTACCGCGACCCACGCCTGAACGTCTGCGCCGGCGGGGCAGCCAACAGCGCCCACACCCGTGCCTTCGCCGTCGATATCCTGCTACCCGCCTGGGCGGACCCCAACCCGCTGTGCCGTTTCTGGCAGCAGTATGGCCAGGCCTGGAACATGGGCCTGGGGCGCTATCCGTCCGGGCGTATTCATGTAGATACCGCGGGTTACCGCACCTGGGGTGGTGATGGCCGTTCGGGTTCGTCGTTCTGTATCAAGCCCAGATGAGCCAGGCAGCCCCGGCATTCGCCCATCACCCATGCGGCGAAGCGCTGGCGCTTGCCGCCGTCTTCCAAGGGCTGCGGGCTGAGCAGGTGGTAGGCCGAGCCGTCGCGTACAAAGCCGAATGGCGCCTGCAACTGCCCGCTGTCGAGTTCGTCACGCACCATCAGGGCTGAGGCCATGGCCAGGCCCAGGCCGGCGCTGGCAGCCTGAATCGACAGGTAGAAATGCTCGAAGTCGCTGCGCTCGGTGTGCCGAGCCTGCTGGCCGCTCAGGCGCAGCCAGGTGGGCCAGGCCCCGGGGCGGGTGGCGCTGTGCAGCAGGCGTTGGCCTTCAAGCTGGATGGGGGAGGTGGGGTGACACACCGGGCCGATCCATTCGTCGCAGATTTTCTGGTTGTACAGCTGCTTGTCCCAGTGGAAGTCGTCGCGGCGAATTGCCAGGTCGACACCGCTGCGGGCGAAGTCCAGGGGCCCGCCTGCGGCCACCAGGTGCAACTGCAGGTCGGGGTGGGCGGCATGGAAGCGGGGCAGGCGGGGGATCAGCCAGCGCATGGCAATGGTCGGTTCGCACGACAGCACCAGCACGTTGTCGCGGGCCTGTTGCTGCAAACGCTGCACGGCGCCTTCGAGCTGCTCGAATATCGCCTGGGTGGTGCCCTGCAAGGCGCGACCGGCAGGGGTGAGGAAAATGGCCCGGTTGCGGCGCTCGAACAGCTCCACGCCAAGGCTTTCTTCAAGCAGGCGCACCTGGCGGCTGACCGCGCCGTGGGTGACGTGCAGGTGCTCGGCGGCGCGCACGAAACTCTCGGTTTTGGCGGCGATGTCGAAGTAGCGGAAGGCGTTGAGTGGAGGCAGTTTCATGGCATCCCTGGTTACCTGTACCGGCCTCTTCGCGGGTAAACCCGCTCCCACAGGAACTTCTCCGAACCTGAGGGCGGCGCATCACCTGTGGGAGCGGGTTTACCCGCGAGAGGCCGGCACAGGTTCTATATAACTGTGAGGAAAGCTATCAGATTTGCTTCACTATAAATCGATTTTTCCCGGGCTATAAGCTCTCGATAATTGCGTGGTCTGTGCATTTCCATCGCCTATCGAGAGCCACCAGCATGACCGAACTCATCGCCGTCGCCCTGTTCACCCTGCTCGCCGTCATCAGCCCTGGTGCCGACTTCGCCATGGTCACCCGCAGTAGTTATGCACAAGGCCGCAAGGCCGGGCTGGCTGCCGCCGTGGGCATTGCATTGGGGGTGCAGGTGCATGTCCTGTACACGGTGCTGGGCATCGCGGTGATCATCAGCCAGAGCCCGGCCTTGTTCCTGGGCATGAAAGTGCTAGGCGCGGGTTACCTGGTTTATCTGGGCTACCAGTCGCTCACCAACACCCGGCGCATCAGCCTAGACGGGGGCGCTGCATCCGCCGCCAGCGTGACGCAGGCCCTGCGCACGGGCTTTCTGACCAACGCCTTCAACCCCAAGACCATGCTGTTCGTCATCAGCGCCTTCACCCAGGTGGTGAAGCCCGGTAGCCCGCTGGTGCTGGATTTTGCCTACGGCGCTTTCATGTCCGTTGCTCACTGGCTGTGGTTCAGCCTGGTGGCGGTGTTCTTCTCCAGCACGGCATTGCGCAAGGCGATGATCGAGCGGCAGATGCTGGTGGACCGGGTGATCGGTGTGGCGCTGATAGGGCTTGGCCTGGCCGTGGCTGTTACCGGCATGCGTTGAGGCGGGAGAAAGAGGGCAGGCCTGTGGTATTTTTCGCAGGCAAAGAAAAAGGGCCTACCTTGCGGTAAGCCCTTTGTCTTGTTTGGTGGCTACACAGGGACTTGAACCCCGGACCCCAGCATTATGAATGCTATGCTCTAACCAACTGAGCTATGTAGCCGATGGCGCGCATTATTCTCTTGAACGGCCCCCCTGTCAACACTCATTTCAAAAAAAATTTGCACGCTTTCAAAAACTTAGCGGCCAGGCCCGCTTTCTGCGTGGCCCAACGGCATGTCGCTGGCTTTCAGGTGCCCGTTGCGCCAGCTGCCGACGGCCTTGAGGTCGGCTTTGCGCACCGGGCCGATACGCGAGCCATCGAAGGTTACCCGCTCGCCCGCCGACACCAAGCGCTGTTCGCCGCCCTGGATAACCATTGCCTGGCCACTGAGCACCACCAGTTCGTCATGGCCTGCATGGCGGGCGACCTGCAGGCGGGTACCGAACACCTGAATGCGCGCATCGCCCACTGTCACCTCCATGGCCCGGCCGTCGAGCATCACTTCCAGGTACACCTGGCCCTGCACCAGTTGTAGTTCGCGTGTACTGCCGCGCAGGTCGGCGTTCATCGCGCTGGCGCTATCCAGGTGCAGAGTGGTGCCATCGGCCAGGCGCAGGCTGCGAAGTTCACCTGCATCGGTATGCAATTGGCTGCCCAGGCGCTGCATCAGCGGCCAGTACAGGTATGCGGCAGCGCCCAGCCCCAGCAGGAACAGCAGCGCCAGCCATTTGCCCAAGTGGCTGCGGCGCGCATTGATCTGGCGCGGGCGGGGGCGAGTGGTCGGCGGCTGCAATTGCCTGGCGGGCATCGGGCTCATGAATTCGGTCTGCTCGCGATAGGGGCCGTTTCGCCCAACGATGACAGGGGAATGGGCCGATGATGCTAATTATATTGAGAAGCATTTACAAGTGCGCTGCGACAGATGAATAAAAAAGTTAGCTAAGTATCTATTCGTTTCCCGATAATCGGATCCCAAACTACGGATGGAGAGTCGGCACATGGCTATCAGTAGCGCCTCCACGGCGCCCACCAGTGCGGCGTCGAGCCAAGCCACGCCGCTGGTGATGCGCATCATCGGTTTCTGCGCCCTGGCGCACCTGATCAATGACCTGATCCAGTCGGTGCTGCCGGCGATCTACCCGATGCTCAAGGCCAACTACGACCTGAGTTTCGCCCAGATCGGCATGATCACCCTGACGTTCCAGATCACCGCTTCGCTGCTGCAGCCTTGGGTCGGCTTCTTCACTGATCGCCGCCCGGCACCGAACCTGTTGCCGCTGGGTACCCTGTGCACCCTGGTGGGTATCGTGATGCTGGCCTTCGTCGGCAGCTTCCCGATGATTCTGCTGGCCTCGGCGCTGGTGGGTATCGGCTCGTCGACCTTCCACCCGGAGACCTCGCGTATCGCGCGCCTGGCCTCGGGTGGGCGCTTCGGCCTGGCCCAGTCGACCTTCCAGGTCGGCGGCAACACCGGCTCGGCCCTGGGCCCGTTGCTGGCGGCGGCCATTGTCATTCCGTTCGGCCAGAGCCACGTGGCCTGGTTCGGCCTGGCTGCGCTGTTCTTCCTCGGCGTCACCCTGATGCTGCGTGGCTGGTACAAGGAGCACCTCAACCAGGCCAAGGCGCGCAAGGCAGTGCAGGCGACCCACGGCATTTCCCGCGGGCGGGTGATCGTGGCGCTGATCGTGCTGGGCCTGCTGGTGTTCTCCAAGTACTTCTACATGGCCAGCTTCACCAGCTACTTCACTTTCTACCTGATCGAGAAGTTCGATGTGTCGGTGGCCAGTTCGCAGCTGCACCTGTTCCTGTTCCTCGGTGCGGTGGCGGCAGGAACCTTCTTCGGCGGACCGATCGGTGACCGGATCGGGCGCAAGGCGGTGATCTGGTTCTCGATCCTTGGCGTGGCGCCGTTCACCCTGGTGCTGCCGTATGCCGACCTGTTCTGGACCACGGTGTTGAGCGTGGTGATCGGCTTTATCCTGGCCTCGGCGTTTTCCGCGATCGTGGTGTATGCGCAGGAGCTGGTGCCGGGCAGCGTGGGCATGATTGCCGGGATCTTCTTCGGGCTGATGTTCGGTTTTGGCGGTATTGGCGCGGCGCTGCTGGGGTATGTGGCAGACCTGCGCGGTATCGAATATGTGTATGGGCTGTGCTCGTTCCTGCCGTTGTTCGGCGTGTTGGCGGTGTTCTTGCCGAGTACCGGTAAGCGCTGATATTGCCGGGGCTGCTTTGCAGCCCATCGCCGGCAAGCCAGCTCCCCACCTCGACCACATCGGCCTCAAGCCATGCGCAGTCCCTGTAGGAGTCTGGCTTGCCGGCGACGGGGCGCAGCGGCCCCCGACGATTGACGGCCTGACACCCTTGGCCTAGAGTGCCGCCTCTTTCCAGACCACCTGCGTAGTAGCCAAAGCAATGTGCCGTACCCAGTCCCTGCCAAACACCCGCCAGCCGGCCCTCCAGGCCCTGCGTCGTGCGTGGCCGAGCGACACGGTGCTCAAGCGTCGCCGCAGCGTGCTGTTTGCCTTCACCTTCTCGCCACACCTCGCCTGAACTGATCTGCGCTTACGCGTCGCTCGCCGCCCTGGCGTGCGCGCCTGTGTCTGCACGTCTTTTCGGTCTGCAAGGAGTGGTACATGAACATGCGTTTGCTGGCGGGCTTGTTGTTCGCCGTTTCGGTCGTGGGTTTCAGTTTGGGGGCCAGCCTGCCGCTGGTGTCGTTGCGCCTGCATGAGGCCGGTGCAAGTACCCTGGAAATCGGCATCATCTCGGCCATACCCGCCGCGGGCATGATGCTCTCGGCGTTCCTGGTCGACGCCTGCTGTCGCCACCTCACCCGGCGCACCATCTACCTGCTGTGCTTCAGCCTGTGCACGCTCAGCATTGCCTTGCTCGAGTCGTCGTTCGGCTCGCTGTGGCTGCTGGCGCTGTTGCGCCTGGGCCTGGGGCTGGGCATGGGGATCGCCATCATCCTCGGCGAGTCGTGGGTCAACGAGCTGTGCCCGGAGCACAACCGCGGCAAGATCATGGCCCTGTACGCCACCAGCTTTACCGGTTTCCAGGTGCTCGGCCCGGCCATGCTGGCGGTGCTGGGCGCCGACAGCCCATGGATCACCGCTGTGGTCACCGCCTGCTATGGCCTGGCGCTGCTGTGCATCGTGCTGACCGTGCCCAACGACCATGTGGAACATGAAGAGGGTGAAAAGAGCTTCGGCCTGGCCGGTTTCTTCCGCGTGGCGCCGGCGTTGTGCGTGGCGGTGCTGTTCTTCTCGTTCTTCGATGCCGTGGTGCTGTCGCTGCTGCCGGTGTATGCCACCAGCCATGGCTTTGCCGTGGGTGTGGCGGCGCTGATGGTGACCGTGGTGTTTGCCGGCGACATGGTGTTCCAGTTGCCGCTCGGCTGGTTGGCCGACCGGGTGGAGCGCACCGGGTTGCACCTGGTATGCGGGCTGCTGGCGATGGCGATCGGTATCGGCCTGCCCTGGCTGCTGAACATGACCTGGCTGCTGTGGCCGCTGCTGGTGCTGCTGGGCGCAGTGGCAGGGGGTATCTACACCCTGGCGCTGGTGCTGATCGGGCAGCGCTTCAAGGGCCAGGACCTGGTCACCGCCAATGCCAGCGTGGGGCTGCTGTGGGGCGTGGGTAGCCTGGTCGGGCCGCTGGTGAGCGGTGCGGCGATGGATGTGGCGCCGCATGGTCTGCCCATCGCACTGGCGCTGATGGCCGGGTTGTTCGTGTGCTTTGCCCGGCAGTCCTACCGGCGCGCGGGGCGGTTGCGGATGATTGCCGACTGACGGTCAGGAATTGGTTGCGCAAGAACCGGCGTTTGCCCGATGAGCGGCTGCGCTAAGCTGGACCTGCAATCGACTTGATGGAGGTTCCATGATCCTGGCCGACCTTTCGCCTGACGCCTACCGCGAGGCCACCGAATACCTGGCGGCGCTGGACCCGGACTGGGCACGGCATATCGCAGCGACCGGGCCTTGCCTGCACCAGGCCACGCCGGGGCGGGAGCCTTATGAGGTGTTGGTGCGGGCGATCGCCTACCAGCAACTGCATGCCCGTGCTGCCGAGGCAATTCTTGGGCGCTTGCTGGCGCTGTTCCCGGAGGCTGCGTTCCCAGGGCCAGAGCAATTGTTGGCGGTTACACCGGAAACCATGCGCGCCTGTGGTTTTTCCGCGAGCAAGCTGGCGACGATCCAGGGCATTGCCCAGGGCCGTCTGGAGGGTGTGGTGCCGACCCGGGAGGAGGCACTGGCCATGTCTGACGAGGCGTTGATCGAACGGCTGGTGACATTGCGCGGGGTAGGGCGGTGGACGGTGGAGATGTTGCTGATCTATAGCCTGGCGCGTTCGGACGTGCTGCCGGTGGACGATTTTGGCGTGCGCGAGGGGTATCGGCGGATGAAGGGGCTGGACACGGCGCCGACGCCGGCGCAGATGCGTTCGCTGGGCGGCGGTTGGCGGCCGTACCGCACCGTGGCGGCCTGGTACCTGTGGCGGGCCTGAGGTTTTGCACTGCCTGGGCCGGTCTCTTCGCGGGTAAACCCGCTCCCACAGGGATTTCCACAGCCTGGAATGTCTATGCAGTACCTGTGGGAGCGGGTTCACCCGCGAAAGGGCCGGCACAGGCGACAACCAATCTGGACATTTACTAATGAACCCCTACACCACCCCCGACCAACGCTGGCAAGCCGTAGAATCCCGCGAAACCGCCGCCACCGGCCACTTCGTCTACGCCGTGCGCACCACCGGGATCTACTGCCAGCCCGGCTGCAAATCACGCCTTGCCAAGCGAACCAACGTCGAGTTCTACGACACCCCAGCCGCCGCCGAAGCCGCCGGCTACCGCGCCTGCAAACGTTGCACCGCCACCAGCAACCCCAGCGCCACCCGCCACAGCCAGTTAATCACCCGCGCCTGCCGCCTGATCGAAGCCAGCGACCCCGCCCCCGGCCTCGACCAACTCAGCGCCCAACTGGCTGTCAGCCCTTTCCACCTGCACCGCCTGTTCAAGGCCGAAACCGGGCTTACCCCCAAGGCCTACGCCACCGCCTTCCGCGCCCGGCGCCTGCGCGCGCACCTGGAAGATGGCCAGCGCTCGGTCACCGATGCCATCTACGATGCCGGCTACAACTCCAACAGCCGCTTCTACGAAAGCGCCGACCAGCGCCTGGGCATGCGTCCGCGGCAATACCGCGCCGGCGGCGCCGGGGCAACCATCCACTTCGCTCTCGGCCAGTGCTCTCTGGGTGCGATCCTGGTCGCCCAGAGCGAGAAGGGCATTTGCGCGATTCTGCTGGGCGACGACCCCGAGGCCCTGCTGCACGACCTGCAGGACCAGTTCCCCAAGGCCCGGCTGATCGGCGGCGACAGCGCCTACGAACGGCTGGTTGCCGAAGTGGTGGGCTTCGTCGAAGCGCCGGCACTGGGCCTGGCCCTGCCACTGGATGTGCAAGGCACGGCCTTCCAGGAACGGGTGTGGCAGGCCCTGCGCGAGGTGCCGGCCGGCAGCCGGGTCAGCTACACCGACATCGCCGAGCGCATCGGTGCACCCAAGGCGGTGCGCGCGGTGGCCATGGCCTGCGCGGCCAACCACATCGCCGTGGCCATCCCCTGTCATCGGGTAGTGCGTCGGGACGGCGACATCAGCGGCTACCGCTGGGGCGTCGAGCGCAAACAGCAACTGCTCAAGCGAGAAACGGCACTCTCCTGATCGCGTGAAGCCGAGTAGAATCCGCCGCCAAATCGAATTGTAAAGAGGAATATTCGATGAGGCGTGTCAGCCTTGCCCGTTATTGTCCAGGCCTTATGGTCCTGATGGCCCTGATGCTGGCGCTCGCCAGCCCGGCCTGGTCGGCCCCGGCCACACCCTTGTCCAACCTGGCGGTTGCCGAAGCGCCCGTGCTGGATGAGAACGCCAGCTTCGAGCAACTGAGCGAGCGGCTGGACCAGATCCGTCAGGGGGTCACCAACGAGGCCAACGACGATCTGCTGTCGCAACTGCGCCTGGGCGCCATGCAGGTTCAGCGCCAGGCCGATGCGTTGACTGCCCTGCGCACCACGGATGTGGAAAAAGTCGACGACCAGCTCAAGGTCATCGGCCCGGTCCAGCCGGACGAGGCCGCCACCCTGACCCAGCAGCGTAAAGCGTTGGAAGCCGAGAAGAAGGCCTTGGTAGCCCAGCAGGACCAGGCTGCCAAGCTGACCCAATCGGCCCGCGACCTGTCCACGCAAATCGTCAACCTGCGGCGCAGCCAGTTCAACTCGCAGATCACCAGCCGCGCGGCCTCACCGCTGAGCCCGGCATTCTGGCAGAGCATCATTCGTCCCACCCAGGACGATGTGGGGCGCCTGCGTGACCTGCGTGGCGAGACGGCCGATGCCATCGGCAGTGCCTTCAGCGCCGAACACCGCTGGCTGTTCATTACCAGCCTGGTGGCGGCAATCCTGGTCTGGACTTTGGTGCGCCGCGTGCTCGAGCGTTTGCTGGCCAACGCCATGGTCAGCTGGCTACCCGAAGGCCGCCTGCGCCGCAGTGCGTTGGCGCTGGGTGTGAGCCTGGCAACCCTGGGTACCATCGCCGGCTCGGTCTCGCTGCTGCGTTGGGGGCTGGAGAGCAGCGCCGAGCTGGGCTCCGATATCGCCAGCCTGGCCAACCATGTGCTCGCCCTGGTGGTGTTCAGCGCCTTCATCACTGGTCTGGGCCGCGCCATGCTGATGCTGCAACGCCCGTCCTGGCGCTTGCCGCCGATCCACGACGAAGTGGCCAGCGCGCTGGGCTGGTTCCCCAAGGTGCTGGCGTTGGCACTGATGGTCATGATGACCATGGAGCGCATCAACAGCGTGATCGGTGCCAGCCTGGCGCTGACCGTGGCGGTCAACGGCCTGACCGCGCTGGTGGTGGCGGTCACCTTCGCCTGTGCGCTGCTGCGATACCGCCGTACCCTGCGCAAGCATGACCTGGAACAGCCCACGGGCCTGGCCGGGTTGATCCCGTTCGTGATGGTGATCTGGCTGACGCTGATCCTGCTGGCCCTGCTCACCGGTTACCTGACACTCGCCTACTTCCTCACTGCCAAGCTGCTGTGGGTCAGCCTGGTGGTCACCTGTGCCTATCTGCTGACCACCTTCTTTGGCGACCTGTGCGAAACCCTGCTGTCGCCCCGCCAACCAGGCGGCCTGGCGCTGGCCTCGACCCTGGGCCTGGCGCCGCGTCACCAGGCCCAGGCCAGCACCATCCTGGCCGGCATCGGCCGCACCGTGGTGCTGTTCCTGGCACTGCTGCTGGCACTGATGCCGTCGGGCACCAGCCCCAGCGAGCTGCTGCTGAGCCTGGGCGACTGGGACGAAACCGGCGGCAAGCTGCTCGGCAACATGAACATTGTCCCCCAGGACATCCTGTTGGCGGTGGTGATGTTCCTCGGCGGTCTGTTCGCCATCCGCGTGGTAAAGCGCTGGCTGAGCGATCGCCTGCTGCCGGAAACCGACATGGACGCCGGCATGCGTGCCTCGCTGGTGACCCTGGTGGGTTACCTGGGCTTCATCTTCCTGGCCATGCTGGTGATGTCGACCCTGCGCATCAACCTCACCAGCCTGACCTGGGTGGTCAGTGCCCTGTCGGTGGGTATCGGTTTCGGCTTGCAGCAGATCGTGCAGAACTTCATCTCTGGCCTGATCCTGCTGACCGAGCGCCCGGTGAAGGTGGGCGACTGGGTCAGCCTGGCGGGCGTCGAGGGCGACATTCGCCGTATCAACGTGCGTGCCACCGAGATCCAGATGTCCGACCGTTCGACGGTAATCGTGCCCAACTCGCAGTTCATTTCCCAGAACGTGCGCAACGTGACCATGGGCAATGCCTTGGGCGTGGTCGGCATTACGCTGACGCTGCCGCTGGAGACCGATGCCAACCGCGTGCGTGAACTGCTGCTGGCGGCTTACCAGGAGCACGAGGCGATTCTGGATGCGCCGGCCACCTCGGTGTCGTTCAAGGACCTGACCAGCAGCGGGATGGTGATTGGCGTGAGTGGTTACGTGGCGGGGCCGCGGCAGGTGTCTGGTACCCGTAGCGACCTGCTGTTCACCATTCTTGGGCGCCTGCGTGATGAAGGCATTTCCTTGTCGTCGCCGCAGAGCATGGTGTTGGTGCAAGAGGGCAATCGCTCGGCTGACGAGTCGGTGTGAAGCCAATCGCCGGCAAGCCGGCTCTCACAAGGGCCGCGTCGCCTTCAAGCCATACGCAGTACCTGTGGGTTGCGGGGCGATAGCCTCGGCCAGCACCGGCTGCAGTGCAGGGCACCACCAGGGGCAGGGTGAAGAACTCGGTGTGCCGCTCCCACTTGAACGGATGCCCATCCAGGCGGGTGATGCCCTGGGCGGTTGCGGTGTCCAGGGCATCCGGGCAGCAGCGTCGCCGCCGAGCAAGGCCAGGTGGAAGACATGCGCCGGGCCGTCGAAATACAGCGACGGGCGGGCGTGCAGTTCATTGTGCAAGGCGGTGCGTTGAGGGTGCATGGGTGGTCCGGCCTGGTGTTGTGATTTTGGGGGGACCAGAGAGTGGGACTTTGCCGGGGGCCGTGAAAGTTACCTGTTGGTGACACATTTCCAGTGACACATATTGTCGCAGCGCAGCCGGCAGCTACCGCGAGATTGCGCATACAGTAGCTATTCGACGAGCAGGGAGAACCGAATGCAACCCACACTGTATACGCCACGTTTGCAGCTTCGCCCCCTCGCCCAGCGCGATGCGTCTGCCATCGAGGGCTTGCTGCAGGACCGGGAAATCGCCCAGATGACCTCGCTCATTCCCTTTCCTTACCCGCCAGGCCTGGCGAGTGCCTGGATTGGCCGGCACCCACGGCTCTGGGCGGCCAGGGAAGGGGGGGTGTGGGGGATCTGCTGCCGTGATGAGGGAACGCTGATGGGGGTGATTTCGTTGCGGGAGCTGGGCGGTGCAGCACCGGTGCTGGGGTATTGGCTGGGCAAGGCGTTCTGGGGCAATGGCCATGCAACCCAGGCTGCCAGCCGGGTTTGCCGGTATGCCAATGATGAGCTGGGGATCCCTACCCTGGCGGCCAGTTGCCTGAAGCGGAACATTGCCTCCGCCAAGGTGTTGAGCCGGGTGGGGTTCAAGGTCGTCGGGCTAGGGTTCGAGTTGCTCGACAACAAGCCGGGCCATGAAGCGGTTGTGTATCACCGCCTGGGGTAGGGGCTTGCCGGCGAATGGGCCGCATGGCATGTGTTGCCTGCACCGGCCTCTTCGCGAGTAAACCCCCTCCCACAGGTACGGCGCTGCCCTTCAGGCCTGCGCTATCCCTATGGGAGCGGCCGCAGAAATCTCAGCCCAGACACCGCGTCACATGCTTGACCGACTGGTAGGCCGACAACCCCCACGGCCCCAACTCACGCCCGATCCCGCTGCCCTTGGTACCACCCCATGAGGTCTCGACGAACACCGCCTGTACCGAGTTGATCCACACATGGCCAACCTCCAGCGCATCGGCCACTCGCTCGGCGCGCTCCAGGTCGGCGGAGCACACCGTCGCCACCAGCCCGAAACGGCTGTCGTTGGCCTCGGCAATCGCCTGTTCCTCGGTAGCAAAGCGCCGTGCGCACAGTACCGGGCCAAAGATTTCCTCGGTCCACAGGCGGCTGTCTTTCGGCACATCGGCATACAGCGTCGGGCTGACGAACCAGCCATCCCGGTCCAGCGCCTTGCCACCGGCCAGGCACTGCAGGCCTTCTTCCCGCGCCGTGGCAAAGTAGCTGGCCACCTTCAACCACTGGGCCTGACTGGTCAGTGGCCCCATATCGACCTCTTCGGTCAACGGATTACCGACCCGCAGGTTTTCCAGTGCAGCCTGCAAGCGCGTTAGCAGCGCATCGGCAATGCCGTCCTGCACCAGCAGCCGCGAAGTGGCCGAGCACATTTGCCCGGCATTCCAGGTGATGCCGGCGACGATCCATTCTACAGCCTGGTCGACATCGCAATCATCGAACACCACGATCGCCGACTTGCCACCCAGTTCCAGCGTCACCGGCCGGCACTGCGCCGACGCGCTGCGCATCACCTGGCTGCCGACGCTGTTGCTGCCGGTGAACGACAGTTTGTCCAGGCCGTTGTGGTTGCTCAGTGCGGCGCCAGTCTCGGCCTTGCCGTTGACGATGTTCAACACCCCGGCCGGCAGCCCCAGGGCATCGGCGATCTGGCCGTAGGCCTGTTCGATCAGCGGGGTGACTTCCGAGGGCTTGAGCACCACGGTGCAACCGGCAGCCAGGGCCGGGGCGAGCTTCCAGGCGCTGGTCACCAGCGGGAAGTTCCACGGCACGATCAGGCCGACCACGCCCACCGGCTCCAGGCGAGTGCGCGCAGTGAAACCCGGTGCAGCCAAGGGTACGTCACGGTTCTTCGATGGCAGTTGCTCGGCCAGTTCGGCGTAGTAGCTGAAGGTGGCGATGGCGTCGTCCAGGTCGATTTCCGCTTCGTGACGTGGCTTGCCGTTGTTGCGCATCTGCAAGCTGATCAGCGCTTCGCGGCGTTGGCCGAGTTGCTCGGCAAAACCGCGCAGGTAGGCGGCGCGTTCGCTGGCGCTGGTGTTTTTCCAGGCGGGCAGGGCGCCACGGGCAGCGGTCACGGCCTGGTCTACCTGGGCGACGCTGGCGGCCATCAGTTCGGCGAACGGTTGCCCCAGTGCAGGGTCATTGACGCTGATGCAGTCGCTGCCCTGGCCTTCGACCCAGCGGCCGGCGATGTAGTGGGAAGTGGTCATGGTCGGTTTCCAGTCAGGCCATTTCGGCAGTGGTTACCGGCGTGTGCGCGGTGCTTTTGCAACGCACCCAACGCGGGCCCAGGGGGCCATACACGCCAGCAGGTTCGGGGAACAGGTTGAGCAGCAGCAGGTACAGCACGCCGGCCAGCCCCAGGGTGACCGGCAGGCTCAGGTCGATGCCGCCGGCCAGGTCGCCCAGCGGGCCGACGAACTGCCCTGGCAGGTTGACGAAGCACAGGCCGACCGCCGCGCTGGGGATCCACGCCCCCATGCCGCGCCAGTTCCAGCCATGCAGGAACCAGTAGTGGCCGCCACGCTGGCCGCGGGTGAACACCTGCAGGTCGTCGGCATGGTAGAAGCCGCGGCGAGTGATCAGGCCGAGGATCATGATCACCATCCACGGGCTGGTGCAGGTGATGATCAGCACGGCGAAGGTCGACACGCTCTGCACCAGGTTGAAGGTGAAGCGGCCGATGAAGATGAAGCCGATCGCCAGCACACCGATCAGCAGTGTGGCGCCGGCACGGCTGAGCAGGCGTGGGAACACGCTGGACATGTCCAGGCCAGTGCCGTACAGCGCCGTGGTGCCGGTGGACATGCCACCGATTACCGCAATCAGGCACACCGGCAGGAAGAACCAGCTTGGCGCCACCGCCAGCAGGCCACCGACGTAGTTGTTGGCGGCGATGTAGTCCGGTGCCTGGGTGGCCACCAGGGTGGCGGTGCACAGGCCGAACAGGAACGGGATCAGGGTCGCGCCCTGGGCCGCGATCACCGCCAGCATGATGCGCGCCTTGGGCGTTTCACGCGGGATGTAGCGTGACCAGTCGCCGAGGAACGCACCGAACGACACCGGGTTGCTCATGGCCAGGATCGCCGCGCCGACAAAGGCCGCCCAGAAGCCCGCCTGGCCGAGGTTGACGCTGCCCGCGTAGCCGGCATCGAACGGCCCGGCAAAGGCAACGATGCCCAGCAGGAACAGCAGGCTCGAGGCCCACACGGCAACTTTGTTGACCCACAGCATGAAGCGGAAGCCGAAGATGCACACCACCAGCACCAGCACCGCGAACAGGCCGTAGGCCAGGCCCAGGGTCAGGTCGGTTTCCGGCAGGCCAGCCAGGCGCTTGGCGCCACCGACCAGGGCGTCGCCCGAGCTCCACACCGACAGCGAAAAGAACGCCACCGCGGTGAGCAGCGACAGGAACGAGCCGACGATGCGCCCGTGCACGCCAAAGTGCGCGCCCGACGACACCGCGTTGTTGGTGCCGTTGAGCGCACCGAACAGGCCCATGGGCGCGAGGATCAGCGCGCCCACGGCGACGCCGAGCAGGATCGCCCACACGCCGGCCTGGAACGACAGCCCGAACAGCACCGGGAAACTGCCCAGCACGGCGGTGGCGAAGGTATTGGCGCCGCCGAAGATCAGGCGGAACAGGTCCAGCGGGGAGGCGTCGCGTTGATCGTCGGGGATCTGTTCGACGCCGTTGGTCTCGATACCGGTCGAGTGGCTCATGGTGATGCTCCAGCGCGGTTGTTGTGGGTCGGCGCAGTGCGCGGGCCTTCTTGTGGGTGCGATGGCAGGGCGGCAGGGCCGCGTAAAAAAGCAGATCAGGCCGGCGATACGACCGACAGGTGCTCGTGGCAGGCCAGCCACTGTTCGCCGTGGCGGCGGAAGACGATGGTCTCGCGCTCGCTCAACTGGTGTTCTTCGCCGGCGATGCGGATGTGCGTGGCCACATCGTGCATGAAGATCGCCACGTCACCTTGCAGGCTCACCTGGGCATTGCCTGATTCGCAGGCGAGCACGGCGAAACCGTCGGCCTGCCACTGGGCCCAGAGTTGCTCGTAGGCACGGCGCGACAGCAGCGGTTGCGGCAGGGTGTGGAAAAGGAAGCTGGCGTCTTCGCTGAAGCAGGCGAAATAGCGGGCGGTGTCGTTGCTGGCGAACGCGGCAACGAGGTCGGCGGCGGCTTGCCGTACCTGGAGTGTCTGGTCCACGGGAGTGGCCTCACGGTTCTTGTGATTGTGGTGAAGCGATTCTGGTGGCGGTCGGCGAGGGGAAAAATCGCTGCGGGCAAATAATCAGTTCAGGAATTTGTGAAGTGACGGCTGTGCTTTCCTTACTGTGGGAGCGGACCGCTACAGCCAACAATGAGCCAACCGACTGACGGTCCCCCCCAGCTCTCATCCTTGCCTACGCTGATACTCCCAACCCGCTGAAGCAAGGAGAACTGTCATGGCCTTCCAATACAAGCGTCTGGACAAGAACAACGCTGCTGTGCTGCTGGTTGACCACCAGACTGGTCTGCTCTCGCTGGTAAGGGACATAGACCCAGACCGCTTCAAGAACAACGTCCTGGCCCTGTCGGACCTGGCCAAGTACTTCAAGCTGCCGACCATCCTCACCACCAGTTTCGAGACCGGCCCCAACGGCCCGCTGGTGCCCGAACTGAAAGAGCAGTTCCCCGACGCCCCGTACATCGCACGCCCTGGCAACATCAACGCCTGGGACAACGAGGACTTCGTCAAGGCCGTCAAAGCCACCGGCAAGAAGCAACTGCTGATCGCCGGGGTGGTGACTGAAGTGTGCGTGGCCTTCCCGGCACTGTCGGCGCTGGAGGAGGGCTTTGAGGTATTTGTCGTCACCGACGCCTCCGGCACCTTCAACGAACTGACCCGGGACTCGGCCTGGCGGCGCATGGAGGCGGCCGGGGCGCAGTTGATGACCTGGTTCGGCGTGGCCTGCGAGCTGCACCGGGACTGGCGCAATGACATCGAAGGGCTGGGGACCCTGTTCTCCAACCATATTCCGGACTACCGCAACCTGATGACCAGCTACAACAAGCTGGCCAGGTAATCCGGCCTTGAAGGCACCGCATACCCTGTGGGAGCGGGTTTACCCGCGAAGACGTCGATAGTTTCAATGACGCATTCGCGGGTGAACCCGCTCCCACACCCTCCCCGGAACACCCACCAGCACCCGCAGAATCAATGAGATAGAACCAGGCCTGCGAAATCTGCAAGCGAAGCGGCAAAGCGCCATGGATCGACCATACTGACTCTTCATCCGCCCTCAGGAGAGTGCCATGTCGAAGTCGTCCAGGAAGAAAGATCCCAGGAACCAGCCGAAAAAACTGGGCGGCAAGGCCTATGAGAAGGAACTCAAGCAGCTGCATGTGGAACTGGTGAAACTGCAGGAGTGGGTGGTCGCCAAGGGCCAGAAGGTGTGCATTGTCTTCGAGGGCCGCGACGGTGCTGGCAAGGGCGGCACCATCAAGGCCATTACCGAGCGTGTCAGCCCGCGAGTATTCCGCGTGGTGGCGCTGCCGGCACCGACCGAGCGGGAAAAGACCCAGATGTACGTACAACGCTACCTGGGGCACTTGCCCGCTGCAGGCGAGGTAGTGATCTTCGACCGCAGCTGGTACAACCGCGCCGGTGTCGAGCGGGTGATGGGCTTCTGCAGCGAAGAGCAGAGCAGCAAGTTTCTCACCGTGGTGCCGCTGTTCGAAAAGATGATGGTCGAGTCGGGGATCATCCTCATCAAGTACTGGCTGGAAGTCAGTGCCGAAGAGCAGACCCGCCGCCTGCAAGACCGCATCAACGATGGCCGCAAGCTGTGGAAGCTGTCGCCGATGGACCTCAAGTCGTACACCCGCTGGGATGAGTACACCCGGGCCCGCGACGACATGTTCGCCGCCTCCGATTCGTCCTGGGCACCTTGGTTCATGGCCCATTCCAACGACAAGCGCCGTGCCCGGCTGAACATCATCAGCCATCTGCTGACGCGCATTCCCTACAAGGACATTACCCGCGACGAGGTAGTGAAGTTGCCCAGGCGCGGCAAGATCGGCAAATACAAGGCCGTGAACTATCCGTTCAAAGTCGTCGAAGAGCGTTTCTGATCCTTCCCTGCGGGGAGCAGCGGAGAGAGCGAGCCTATGCCACATGACGGCAGCCTGTTGCAGGCGACGGTGGTGTTCCTGCTGGCCGTGGTGCTTCTGGTGCCGCTGGCGCAGCGTTTGAAAATGGGGGCAGTGCCCGGCTATCTGCTGGCGGGCATCCTGATAGGGCCGTCGGTGTTTGGCCTGCTGAACAACCCGGATAACGTGGCGCGCCTGTCGGAGATGGGTGTGGTGATGCTGCTGTTCGTCATCGGCCTGGAGCTTTCGCCGAGGCGTTTGTGGACCATGCGCCGGGCGCTGTTCGGCATCGGCTCGCTACAAGTGGGCCTGAGCGCCATAGTGCTTGGCCTGCTGGCGTACTGGCTGTTCGACCAGTCGAAGCAGGCAGCCATCGTGCTGGGCTTGGGGCTGGCGCTGTCGTCCACCGCGTTTGGCCTGCAAGTGCTGGCCGAGCGCAAGGACCTGGGCAAGCCGCATGGTCGCCTGGCCGTGGCGATCCTGTTGTTCCAGGACATTGCCGCGATCCCGCTGATTGCCGTGGTGCCGTTGCTCGGAGGTGACGTCAGTACCGCCGACGAAGGCGCCTGGCCGGTGCTGGCGGTGGTGGCTGGTATAGGTGTGGTGATTATCTTTGGCCGCTACCTGCTGACCCCTGTCTTCAAATGGACAGTCGGTTCGGGCCTGCCCGAGCTGTCGACCGCTACCGCCTTGCTGGTGGTGCTGGGCACTGCCTGGGTGATGGAGCACGTGGGCGTGTCCATGGCGCTGGGGGCATTCCTGGCGGGCGTCTTGATGGCTGAGTCGCCTTTCCGCCATGAACTGGAAACCCAGATCGAACCCATCAAGGGGCTGCTGCTGGGGCTGTTCTTCGTTGGCGTGGGGATGAGTGCCGACCTGCGCCTGCTGTTCGGCATGCCATTGCTGGTACTGGCGCTGACCCTGCTGCTGGTGGTCATCAAGCTGCCGCTGCTGTATGGCCTGGGGCGCATGGCCGGTGGGCTCAACCAGCCCCAGGCGCTGTGCCTGGGCGTAGTGCTGGCGTCTGGCGGCGAGTTTGCCTTCGTGGTGTTCAAGCTGGCACTCGACCATCAGGTGCTGGCGCAGCAGGTGCATGACCTGCTGGTGCTGGCCATCACCTTGTCGATGGCGGTGGTGCCCTTGGTAATGATGGCCCTGGCGCGGCAGTTGCGTGACGACAGCCCAGCCCAGGCAAGCCCTGAAACGGGCCACTGAATCGCGCCACATGGCGCACCTGAGTTCGGAGGTGAAGCATGCAACCGGGTCTCAAGCTGGACAGCCGCCTGTCGCGGGGCTTGCTCGATGTGCTCATCAAGGCCGGCCTGGTGGCGGCGCTGGTGATGTTCGCCTTCCAGACGTTCCAGCCGTTCCTGGAGCTGATGCTGTGGTCGGTGATCCTGGCGGTGACCTTGTATCCGCTGTATTGCCGCATCCAGCGCCGCACAGGGCTCAAGGACGGGCTTTCAGCGACGCTGGTGGTGCTACTGGTACTGGTCGTGCTGCTGGTGCCGATCTACCTGGTGGTGATGTCCATCGGCGAATCGGTGGACAGCCTGGTGACGCTGCTCAAGAGCGGTGCCTGGAGCGTGCCGGCACCGCCTGATTCGGTGGCGGCCTGGCCATTGATCGGGCCGAAGGTGCATGCCCTGTGGCTGGCCGCTTCGGAAAACATGGCCGGTGTGCTGAACCAGTGGATGCCCCAGCTCAAGGGCGCCGGGCGCACGGTGCTGGGTGCAGCAGCCAGCGCAGGGGGGGCGTTCCTGTTGTTCATCGCGGCGATCATCGTCTCGGGCATCATCATGGCGTTTGGTGACCGCGGTGAAATCGCGGCGCAGCGCATTGCCATGCGGGTGTCGGGCGAGGAGCGTGGCAAGCCACTGGCCAAGCTGTGCACCGCCACCATTCGCGCGGTGGCCCAGGGCGTGATCGGCATTGCCTTCATCCAGATGCTGCTGATCGGTGTCGGCTTCGTCATCAAAGGGGTACCGGGGGCGGGGATGCTGGCCATCGTCATCCTCATGCTGGGGATTGCCCAGGCGCCGGCCACGTTGATCACGGTGCCGGTGATCATCTACGTATTCAACGTCGAAGGCTTTACCGTGGCGACCATCATCTTCGCCATCTACAGCTTTGTCGCCGGGCTTGCCGACAACGTGCTCAAGCCGCTGCTGCTGGGGCGCGGGGTGGACGTGCCGATGCCGGTGGTGTTGATCGGGGCGCTGGGCGGCATGGTGGTCAAAGGCATCATCGGCCTGTTCATCGGCCCGGTGATCCTTGGCGTCACCTACGTGCTGTTCTGGCAGTGGGTGGCGCTGCAGGTGCCGGAAAACCCCGTCGAGCCATCGGCGTAAGCCAAGGCCCGCCATGCCCGGACGCTTCCATGGTTGTGCACTGAGCCTGGCTGCCATGTTGGTGGGCTGTACCCAGGTCGGCCCGGATTTCCGGCCGCCGCAGGACCCGTGGCTGGGCACCTGGAACACCCCGCTGCTGGAACAGGCAGGGCGGCAGGCCGCAGCGCCCGACCTGCGCCAGTGGTGGGCCGTGTTCGCCGACCCGGCCCTGGATGCCTTGATCGCCGAGGCCGATGCCAACAACAGCAACCTGCGCGTGGCTGGCTTGCGTATTGCCGAAGCCCGTGCCCAGCTGGCCATCGTGCAGACCGGGCGTTATCCACAGCTGCAGCAACTGCGCGCCCAGAGCCTGTACCTGAAACAGGACCAGTCCGGCACCGCCACCGCTCGCGACTCGGTGTTCTGGCAATCCAGTGCGGGCTTCGACATCGGCTGGGAAATCGACTTCTGGGGGCGCTTCAGCCGCGCCATCGAAAGCGCCGACGCCGTCTACTTTGCCTCCCAGGCCAACTACGCCGATGTCATGCTGCTGTTGCGTGCGCAGGTGGCCGACACCTACTTTGCCCTGCGCACCGCCGAAGCGCGGCTGGATATCGCCGAGGAAAACGCCCGCCGTCAGGCGCGCAGCCTGGAGATAACCGAGCGGCTGTTCCGGCATGGCGAAAACGACGAACTCGACTGGCAACAGGCGCGCACCCAGTACCTGGCTACCCAGGCCACCATCCCCGAGTTCCAGAACCAGCTCAATGCCCTGCGCAACGTGCTGTGCTCGCTGCTCGGCAGGCCGCCCGGGCCGCTGCCGCAGCTCGATGCAGGCCACGGCCAGCTGCCGTTGCCGGACCGTGCCGTGCTGCAGGACGTGCCTGCCAGCCTGCTGCAGCGCCGCCCGGACATCCGCGCCGCCGAACAGGCGGTGGCGGCACAGTCGGCGCTGGTCGGGGTGGCCGAGGCCGATCTTTATCCACAGCTGAGCCTGCTGGGCAGCATTGGCTGGAGCTTCGTCTCGGCCAATCACCTGCCCGATACCTTCGACATCGCCGCCGGGCCCAGCCTGATCTGGAACCCGTTCGACTATGGCCGGCGCAAGAACGCCGTGCGCGTGGAAGATGCCCGCTTGCAGCAACTGATCGAGCTGTATCACCAGGATGTGCGCGAAGCCGCGCGCGAGGCCGACGATGCCGCCAGCGGGCTGGTGCGCTCGCTGCAGAGTGCAAGTATCCGCGAGCAGGCCTCGCAGGCCGCGCAGCGCTCGCTGAACCTGGCCAGCTCGCAGTACCGCGAAGGCTTTGCCGACTTCCAGCGCGTGCTCGACGCCCAGCAACTGCTGCTGCAGCAACAGGACGGTTACCTGGTCAGCCGCGGCAATGCCGTCAGCAGCCTGGTGACGCTGTACAAGGCCCTGGGTGGCGGTTGGGACGCCAGCCGCGCACCGATCGACCCGGCCACGCGCCAACAGATGCAGCAACGCACCGACTGGGGCGATCTGCTCGACGAGCCAGCCCCCAGCGCACATGCACAAGGTGAACCGAAATGAGCGACGCCACGCCAACGCCAACCCCCGATCGCGGCATGCGCTGGGTGCTGCTGCTGATTGCCGTGAGCCTGCTGTGGTACCTGCTGGCCGACCGTTTCACGCCCTACACCCAGCAGGCCCGCCTGCAGGCCTACGTGGTGCCGGTGAGTGCCGAGGTGGCCGGGCAGGTGAAGCGTGTGGCGGTGGGCAACAACCAGGAAGTGCGCAAGGGCGATGTGCTGTTCGAGCTGGACCAGGAGCAGTACCGCATCGCCCTGGCCCGCGCCGAAGCCGACCTGGACACGGTACGCCGGCAGATCGGCGCCCACACCGCCGGCATCGACTCGGCCCAGGCGGCACTGGTGGCGGCCCAGGCCAACGAGCGCAAGGCGCGGCAGGACGCCGAGCGGCTCAAGCGCCTGATCGATGAAGACCCCGGCACGGTGTCGGTACGCCGCCTGGAAGGCGCCCAGGCCACCCGTGACCAGGCCATCAGCCAGGTGGCGGCAGCCCGTGCCGAAGTGGAGCGGGCCCGTGAGCAGCAGGGCGGGGCGCAGGACGACAACGCCCAGCTGCGCAGCGCGGCGGCCAATGTGGAAAAAGCCCGCCTGGACCTGGCGCGCACCGTGGTACGCGCCGACGCGAACGGGCTGATCACCGACCTGCGTACCGACGTTGGCCACTATGTCGGCGCTGGCAGCCCGATGATGACTCTGATCGCCATCCATGACGTGTGGATAAGTGCCGACATGACCGAGAACAACCTCGGTCGGCTGCGCCCTGAAACCCCGGTGCTGGTAGTGCTCGATGCGCTGCCCGGCACGGTGTTGAAGGGGCGTATTCGCAGCATTGGCTACGGCGTGAGCGTGGGCCAGAGTACCCCGCCGGGTACGTTGCCGACCGTGCAGAACAGCCGCGAGTGGCTGCGCTCGGCCCAGCGCTTCCCGGTGATCGTTGAACTGGAGCGTGACCAGTTGCAGGACAAGACCGGTTTGCGGGTCGGCGGCCAGGCCGAAGTCATGGCGCTGCCCAGCGAGGGCAACCCATTGAACCTGCTGGGCCGGTTGTTCATGTGGCTGATGAGCTGGCTGTCTTATGCCTATTGAGCTGCGCCGCCTGCGCGCCCTGCGCCTGGCCTGGGGCGTGGCGCTGTGCCTGGCGGTGAGTTTTGGCATCGGCCTGCCGGTGCCGATCCTGGCGCCGGTGTTCGCGGTGCTGTTGCTGGCCATGCGCAGCCAGCCCTTGCCCCTGCGTGCGGCACCGGCCCTGGCGGTGCTGGTGCTGCTCAGTTGCGGCAGCGGGCTGCTGCTGATTCCGCTGCTGCGCCATGCCCCGATGAGTGGGGTTTTGCTGGTGGGGGTGGGGGTTTTTCTGACTTTGCGTTATGCGCTGAAAGGCGGCAACGGCCTGCTAGCCAATTTGCTGGTCATCGGCCTGACCATGATCGCTGCTGCTGGCACCAGCGACTTCACCTTGGCGCTATCGGTGGTCGAAGCGCTGGCCAAAGGCATGCTGCTGGCGGTGCTGGGCACGGCGGCGGCGCATGTGCTGTTTCCCGAGCCGGCCAATGCGCCGGCGCCACCGGCACCACCGTTGCTCGACAGTGACCAGGTGAGCTGGGTCGCTTTGCGTGCCACGCTGATCGTGATGCCGGCCTTTTTGCTGGCGCTGATTGCCCCGGACCAGTACATGCCTCTGATCATGAAGGCAGTGAGCCTGGGGCAGCAGGCCGGTGAGACCCGCGCGCGACATGCCAGCCGCGAGCTGATCGGCTCGACCTTGCTTGCCGGGTTGCTGGCGATACTGATGTGGGGCGCGTTGAGCCTGTTCGTGCACCTGTGGATGTTTTTCCTGTGGGTGCTGCTGTTCGTCCTTTGGCAGGGGCGCAGGCTCTACCGTGCGGTGGATACCAGGCAAAGCCCGGCGTACTGGGTGAGTTGCCTGACGACCATGCTGATTTTGCTGGGGCAGTCGGTGCAGGACAGCGCGGGCGGGCAGGATGTGTACCGCGCCTTTGCCGTGCGCATGGCGCTGTTTCTGGTGGTGTCGGTGTACGCTAGCGCCATGCTCATATGGATTGATCGGCGTCGCGTTCGGACTGTTTAGCTCTTCTGTACTGGCCTCTTCGCGGGCACGCCCGCTCCCACAGGGATCGCACAAACTTCAAGGTTGTCGTTGTACCTGTGGGAGCGGGTTTACCCGCGAAGAGGCCAGCACAGGAAACCCTAGGGCCTCCAGTCAACCCCACTCTCTTCCAGATAGGCATCCACCGCTGCACCTACAGTGGGATGGAATGCCGACTCCCCCATATGCTCGAACAACTCGAACTGCCGCATCTTGTCCTTTACCGGGTCCTTCATCTCGGCAAACTGCAATTCCACCCCCTGCGCCTCCAGCGCCCGGTCCAGCTCGGCCAGCATGTCCGCCGAGGTGATATCGATGCTGGTCACCGGCTCCGCCGCAATCACCAGCCGTTGGACCGGGGTAGGCGACGCATCCACCGCAGCCATCACCGTGTTCTGGAACTGCTCGGCATTGGCAAAGAACAGCGGCGCATCCCAACGCAGCAGCACCAGCCCCGGAATGCGTCGGGCCTGTGGATAACGCAGCACGTCATGGTAGCCACGGGTGCCATCCACCCGGCCCAGCACCGCATGATGCGGCCGCCAGCCGTCCCACAGGAATTCGATCACCGACACCGCCACGGCAATGCCGATACCGGGAATGGCCCCGAATACCGCCACGCCGACGAAGCAGGTGAATGACAGCCAGAACTCCCATTGCTGCATGCGGAAGATGCGCTTGAGGTCGGCAAACTCGAACAGGCCCAACGCTGCGGCAATCACCACCGCCGCCAGGGCGCTGTTGGGCAGGTGTTGCATCAGGTTGGGCGCCACCAGCAGCAACAAGGTTACCGCCAGCGCACCGATGATGCCGGTGAGCTGGGTCTGCGAGCCGGCCGCTTCGGCCACGGGGGTACGTGACGAGCTGCTGCTGATGGGGATGCCCTGGAACAGCCCGGAGGCCAGGTTGGCCACACCCAGGCCGAACATTTCCTGGTTCGGGTTGACCGGCATCTTCATGCGCGCGGCATAGGAGCGCGACAGCACACTGGTATCGGCGAATGACACCAGCGCCACGGCAATCCCGCCCAGTACCACCTCGACCAGGTCGATGTCGGTGACCCAGGGAAACACGAAGCTTGGCAGGCCTTGGGGCAACTGGCCGAGCACTTTCACACCTTGCTGGTCGAGCCCTAGCAGACTCACCGCCAGCGTGGCCAGTACCACCGCAATGAGAATGCCCGGCAAGCGCTTGAACGGCTTGAGCAGCAGGATCAGCGCCAGGCTGCCGCCGCCGACCACGAAGCTTGGCCAGTGCCCTTGGCCGGCAAGCAGTGCTTCGGCCAATTGCCAAAGGTCGCGCAAGGGGCCCTGGCTATCGACTTTGATACCGAATAGCTTGGGCAACTGGCTGATCAGCACCGTGAGGGCGATGCCGTTCATGTAGCCATAGCGGATCGGCTTGGACAGCAACTCGGTGATGAAGCCCAGGCGCAGCAGCCCGGCGATCACGCAGAACGCCCCGGCAACCAGGGCCATCAGGCTGGCGATGGCGATAGCCCGCTGCGGGTCGCTGGCGGCGTACTGCACCACTACCGCCAGGATCGGTGCGGCCAGCGCCGAGTCCGGGCCCAGCACCAGGATGCGGCTGGGGCCGAACAGGGCATAGGCCAGCAGCGGGATGATGGTGGCGTACAGGCCGTAGATGCCGGGTACGCCAGATGCCTCGGCATAGGCGATGCCCACCGGCACCAGCATGGTGGTGAGCACCAGGCCGGCGGCGATGTCCCTGGGCAGCCAGGCGGGTTGGTAGTGGAGCAGGGTGACCAGGCCGGGGAGCCAGCGTTGCCAGTCGAGGCGGGGTTTTTCGGGCATGGGGCGTGCGTCCAGGGGAGGGTGCTGAATCACAGCTTAGATGCTGAATTTCGGCGCCGCTCTGCGGCCCTATCGCGACACAAGGTGATCTGGTCAAGTAATTTTGGACACCGGTTAAGGTTCATGCCGCTGCGTTGAGCTTTTTTCATGGCCGTTGTAGCTGTGGAGGCGCTTGAGGTTGTAGCGCATCAGGCAAGCCTGGATATCTATTCGTGCCTGCGCTTCGGTCTCATAACCTCCTGCCGGGACCCATTCTGATTTCAATGCCCCGAAAAATCGTACTCCCCCCTCAGATGAAGCCCCAGCGTGATGCTGGGGTTTCGGTTTTCAAACGGTCTGAATCGATGCTGTTCGGGCCTCGCGTTTGAGGATCAGGTCGAGCAGCAGAGCCAGAATCAAGGCACCTGCAGCGACGCTGAACAGCACGCCATGATGACCGTTGCTGCTTGCGAACAGCGCTGAGTATCCATATCCCGCAATGGCTTGGAAGCTTGCGAAAGCTACTGTAGCGCGGCTCCAAGTCGCGTTCTGCTGCGTGTGCCCCTCTACCAGATTGTGCACCCGAGCAAGGACCAAAGGAACGATACCTGGCGGGAATGAGCCTATGAGCAATGCCGCTGCTCCAAGCAGGCGCAGATCATGGGTCTCAATCAGTACACCTACTGCGATAAGTTGGGCAATCAGGACAATCCGAATGCCTGTCCGAGCGCCCAGATGATCCGCCAACAGCCCGTAAAGCACCGGACCTGCAATGGCACCGATACCGTACAGGCCCCACATCAACGCTCCTGCATGGGTTCCTGCACCAAGGCCGCGGCTAACGTAGTCCACCAGGAACATCATGGGGGCAACCAGCGCAGTCGCCATCAAAGCGTACTGGCCAAACAAAACCATTACGGCGGATGAGGTTGCAGCTTCAGGTGTAGTCGGTGTCGCTTGATGGTGAGGATGATCGGCCGGCCACCCCGCCCAGCTGCTGACAGTGAGCGCGAATGAGAGTGCCGCTAAACCAAGCCAGGTTTGCTGAAGCCCTTTGGCCAACAGCCAGGGAACCAGGCTTGCAGCTCCTGCGATTCCCAATCCGATACCAAGGAAAATCGCGCCACTTGCGAGGCCCCTTCGGTTGGCAGATACATGTGGCAGGATAGCAGTTGCTGCCAGCACCATGATCACGCCACCGGCGATGCCTGAAAGCAGACGCCAGAAGAAGAACCAGCTCACCGACAGCGGCCAGGCGCAGCCAAGGAATGCCAAGCTGACCATGACCATCATGACACGCAGCACGGTTGCGCTTGACCATCTGGCGGCCATTGGCCGGCCAATCAAAGCTCCAATCAGGTAGCCGGCCAGGTTTGCCGCGCCAAGGAAAACGACTGCAGAGCTGGCAAACCAATGGGCTTCAATAAGTGCCGGGATGAGTGGTGTATAAGCGAATCGCGCCAATCCGATGCCGACGAGGCTGGCACAGAGACCAGCCCAAATCGGTAGCCAGGGGGCACGTTGTGTGGATGTAGTCATGACTTCCCCCTGCGCCGTTCGCGGCGTGAAAGGTTAGACGGGATTGAGTTGGGCTTTCGCAGTCCGAGCTTTGATGTTGGCCACCAGCGCATCGAGGCTCAGCGCACCGCCGCCAAAGGCTGCGATCTGCAACAAACCGCCGGCAATGGAAATGTTCTTGAAGAAGTTAATGAACTGACCTTGATCAGCCAGATTGTTATGGAAAGCAAACGCTGCCATTACCGTGAATAGAGCCATGACCACGGCGACAATGCGCGTTTGAAAACCAATGATCAACAGTGTGGCGAGACCAAGTTCCACACCAAGTGCGGCCAAGTAGCTCAGCAATGGGAGCGGCAAACCACTTGACTCGATATAAGCAATGGTTCCCTCTGGTGAGGCCAGCTTGCTGAAGCCGCTAAGCAAGAAAAGAACAGCCAACAATACGCGGCCGATTACTGCAGTGGTATTTTTTAGTGAGTTCATTTGATTGCTCCTGATTTTAAAGTTTGCCGAAGTGGCTTTCGATGGAGAAATCATAAATTCAGGCCAACTTGGCAACAATATGAACACTTTCGATTTGACTGTTTCAAAATCAGGGACAATTGGCACCGTACAGAACTGGCTGGGGCATCCAGCCAGTCTGTCGATCAAGTTACGGGTGTACGGGGTAGTCGATGTAGCCGCGTTCGTTGCCACCGAAGAAGGTGGTCGGATCAGGTGTATTGAGTTCCAATCCATCTCGAATCCGGCGTGGTAGATCCGGGTTGGCCAGGAACGGCCGACCGAAAGCCACAACGTCCGCGCGTCCTTCCCGAATCGCTTTCTCCGCAGAGGCCGCGTCATAACCGCCTGCGATGATCAACACACCGTTCCAAGCGTCACGCAGCTTCAAGATGATCTCGTCCCAGCGCGGGTCGAAGTTTTCGTCCTTCACCGTACCGACAACGGCAGGCTCTACGAGGTGGAGATACGCCAGCCCATAGCGGTTCAACGACTCCACGATGTAGGTGAAGGTCTCGATGGGGGTGTCGTCTCCCATGCCCATGAAACGTCCCATCGGGGTAAGACGCACACCGACGCGGTCTGCACCGATCTCTTGCGCAACTGCCTGAACGATCGCCAGGAGCAGGCGCGCCCGATTCTGATAAGTACCACCGTATGGGTCATTGCGCTTGTTGCTGTTGCTGTTGATGAATTGGTCGAGCAGATAGCCGTTGCCCGCATGGATTTCCACGCCGTCCATACCGGCCTCGATGGCGTTAAGCGCGGCGATGCGGTAGTCATCAATGATTGCGGCGATTTCTTCGGTTTCTAGCGCGCGCGGTACCGGCACATCCCCCCACACCCCGTTACCATCTTCGTCGACAATGAAGGTCTTGCCAGGCGCTGCGATGGCACTCGGTGCCACAGGCAGAGCGTTATCCGGCTGGAAGCTGGGATGCGAAACGCGGCCAACGTGCCAAAGTTGCATGAAGATGCGTCCATCGAGTTCGTGCACCTCATCGCTTACACGTTTCCAGGCCTGAATCTGTTCAGGGGTATAGATACCTGGAGTCCATGCGTAACCTTGCCCCTGTTGAGAGATTTGCGTGGCCTCGGTAATGATTAGAGCCGCGCTTGCCCGCTGGCCATAATACTCCGCAGCCATTGATGTCGGGACATCCCCAGGTTGACCAGCGCGAGACCGGGTCAATGGAGCCATCGCAATGCGATGAGGAAGTTCTAAGGCGCCCACACGAATGGGATTGAACAGATGGCTGGTCATTACTCAGTTCCTTTTGAAGTAAATTCAATAAATTCAAGAGATGAAACATCGTCGCTTCTGTTTGATGAAGTTAGGTTAATACCCAGACCGAAAATTGATAATCCGCAAAACCGGAGCAAGTGCATTGCGCAACTCGCAAAACCTGGGATCTCTGCCCTAAAGCGCAGTACGAGCTTTACCTCTGTAAACCCGCAGCACGTCAGCCATGACCGACAAGGCGATCTCGGCCGGGGTTCTGGAACCGATATCCAGGCCTATGGGCATGTGCAAGCGGTCTACGTCGGTAGACGACAGGCCGCCGATTCGCCGCAACCTCTCTGCTCGCTTTTCCGAAGTGCGCTTGGAGCCCATTGCACCGATATAGAAGGCAGGGGTGTGCACAGCTTCCATCAAGGCGAGGTCATCGATTTTCGGGTCATGGGTGAGCGCAACGACGGCTGTCGCTTCGTGGCAACCTCCATTGGCGATGTACAGCGAGGGCAACAGCGGAATCAGAGGCACCCCTTCGATTGGCATTTCGGCCGCTTCTTCCCGCGGATCGCAGGCAATCACTTCGAACCCGAGGGCTTTGGCGAACTGACCACAGGCCTGGGCGACGGGTGACATGCCGGCAAGTAGCAGGCGAAGTGCAGGACCTAGGTTAATTTCCAGACGGCTACCACGGCGAGTCACGGTGTCGGCTCCGTCTGCGTAACGCCGGGAGCTGAACAGGTCGCTTTCAAGTTCGATTATCCGCGTCAGCCGGTGCTGGCCACGCATTGCGTCGAGCAACTGGCTCAGGTGAGCCTTCCATTCCACGGTTGGTTCTCGATGCTCGACCAACACATCCAGGCTGCCGCCACAGGGAAGTTGCAGGCGGCTTCGCTCTTCAGCGGTACGTCCGTAACTGACAACCTGGGTGGGGGCCGCGTGCTCGCCACGGCCCAGCGCTTGGAGGAATTCTTCTTCGACGCAGCCACCCGACAACGAGCCGCAGTGCGCGCCGGACTGCGTGGCCACCAGCATTGCACCAGGCGATCTCGGCGCCGAACCGAAGGTGGAGAGCACGGTGCACAACCACATGCTTTGCCCTTCGTCGGCCCAGGCCAGTGCTTGCTCGAGTACCTTCACATCAAGATGCTGCATCTGCCGTTACCTTTCCAAGCACTTGACCGAACGTCGGCGACCTGCTCATTGCTCAGGCCTTGCGGGTAAGTGGTAACGCAAGCCGGCGGTGGCCGGTGGCATCGGCCACGGCGTTACCCAGCGCCGCCGCCATCGGGCCTTGGACGATTTCGGCAGCGCCAAGGAACGGCTGGCCAGGCTGATCGATCATGTGTACTTCCACGTGCTTGGGAAGCTGCGGGAAACGCAGGATCGGGTAGCCGCTCCAGTCGTAGCTGCGCACCCCGCCGGCGTCATGACTGACCGCCTCGTAAAGCGTCCAACTGCTCGACTGGACGATACCGCCTTCGACCTGATTGCGAAGGCCATCGGGGTTGACGATCTGACCCACGTCCACTGCGGTGACCACCCGCTGGATCTCGATGTCGCCAGTTTGCGGATGCACCTGGATTTCCACGGCCACCGCACAGTAACCCATGATGTTCTTGTAACGGGCGAAGCCCAGGCCGATGCCGCTTCCCGGAGCCGGTGAGCGGCGTGGCCAACCGAACTCGTCCCGGGCCCGCTCAATGACTGCTCGGGCCCTTGGGTCGGTGAGGTGCTCAAGACGGAATTCGACGGCATCCACACCCGCCTGATCCGCCAACTCGTCCAGGCAGGCCTCGATGGCGAAGACATTTATGTGCGCGCCCAGCGAGCGCATCGCCGAGGTCCGGAACGGCATCTGGGTGATGAAGTTCATGTCGATGCTAGACGCACCGGTTTCGTAAAGCGGGATCGCGTTGCGGTCGCCATCCCCCTCGGGCTGGGCAATCGGAACGGAGGGCATCGAGGTGAACGGGCGGGCGATCATCCGCGCCGGCACCAGGCGTCCGGCGTTGGTGATGCGCTCGTTGTGCGGGGTGGTCCACAGCTCGTACTTCCAGTCGTTGATCCGCCCGTCACTGCCCAGGCTGGCTTGCAGCTCGGTAAGCATGGCCGAGCTGTAGGGTTCCCAGAGGTTTTCCTGTTCGCGCATCCATTGAACTCGCACGGGTACACCTGGCAGGCGCACGGCGATCAGAGCAGCATCGGCCGCGGCGTCATCGGCGCCATTGTGTCCGTAGCATCCCGAGCCTTCGGCGTGGATGCAGCGTACGGCGGCTGGCGGCAGGCCGACCATTTCGGCGATGCCTGCACGCAGCGGGAACACTCCCTGGGTGTGGGTCCAGACCGTCAGCATGCCGTCTTTGAACCAAGCTATCGAACAGGATGGGCCGATGGAACCGTGCATCAGGTACTGCTTGGTGACCCGCGCCCGGTACGTCTTGCCGCTCGAAGGCGCTGGGGTCCCCTCATGCTTGATGGGATAGCGCTTGGACTGCAACTTGGGCAGCAACTGGTGAATCACGGCTTGGTCCGGGATCACGTCGCCACCGGCCCACGTCGCGGCCTCGTAGCCGGCGCGCATGGCTTTGACCGCTTGCCACTCATCTTTGGCTACCACCGCGAGGTAATTGCCGTCCCGGATCACCTTGACCACACCCGGCAGGCGTTCGATGGCGGGCATATCAAAGCCGGTGAGCTGGCTGCCCGGGCGCGGCGGTCTGATCACGCGGGCATGGAGCATGCCCGGCAAGCGCATGTCCTGTACGAACGCTGCGGCGCCAGTGACCTTTGCAGGGATGTCGAGCCGCTGCACCGCATGGCCGATAAGCTTGAACTGTTCAGGTGAAATGTCAGGTGACTTGGCCTGGGCGTACTGATGGAGGTCCACCCCAGCCACGGCGTCGGCATATCTCATGCGCGCCCCGGACGGTGCGGTAATCATCGCATCACCAGTTTTCAGCGAGGCGACGTCCAAGCCCCAGTGTCGAGCGGCAGACTCCATGAGCATTTGGCGAACCTGCGCAGCCGCGTTGAATAGCGCCGTGCCGCTGTCGAAAATCGTATGGCTGCCAGCCGTGTAGCCTTCGTTAGGGGTCAGGGCGGTATCCGCCGTGAGGAAGTTGACCGCAGCCGGCGCAACGTCCAGCCGCTCCGCTGCGATCTGCAGCAGCGCAGTCTTCACCCCGGTACCCAGCTCCACCTTGCCGGTGTACACCGTGATGCCTTCAGCCCCTACCTTGATCCAGGCGTCGAGATAGGGGTTGGTGCGCAGGCTGCCCGGCAGGTCGGGGGCGAGCACGACGGTACCGAGCGTGTCCACCTCGGTATCGGCCAGCGCCTTGCGGGCTACCGGCATCAGTGTGAAGGCCATCAGCAGGCTGCTGCCTTGAAGGAAGGCGCGACGACTGAATTCGCTGTTAGCCATGGAGACCACCGTTTTCAATGACGCGTGTAATGGCTTCGATAATCCGCAGGTGGGTACCGCAGCGGCACAGATTCGTCGCCATGTGGGTGCGAAGCGTAGCCTGGTCGGGCCGAGGGTTTTTCTCCAGCAAGGCCTGGGCGCGCATGATCATCCCGGCGATGCAGTAACCGCACTGGGCAGCCTGGGTATCAATGAACGCCTGCTGCAAGGGGCCGGGGTGCTCGGCCGTGCCCAAGCTCTCGACCGTGCGCACCTTGCGACCTTCCAGCCCCGCGCAAGGGGTCACGCAGGAAAACACCGGCTTGTCGTCGACGATGACGGTGCAGGCGCCGCACTGGCCCAGTCCGCAACCGTACTTGGCGCCGTTGAGCTCCAGCTGGTTCCGCAGGGCATAGAGCAACGGCATGTCCGGGTCGATATCCAGGCTGTGTACCTGGCCGTTTACGTTGAGATTCACCTTGCTCATGGGGTCTCCTGGCGCAGTGCCTGAATGGTTGCATCAACATCAGGCCACGGTTTGTCCGGGCTCGCCTGATGGCGGATGAACTCGGCCAGGGCGGTGAGCTGCTGGTCGTTCAGGCTCGCGGCGAACGGCGGCATGGCTGGGCCCGGTTCGCCGGGCGTGGGCGCGATGCCTTCCAACACTGTCTTGATGAAGTTGCGTGGTTTATCGGCCTGGACTGCTGACGTGGTGGTCAGTGCCGGTCTGCCGTCGATGGCGCGCATGGGCGCCGCGCCGCCGTGGCAACCGGCACAGGCGCCTTGGAACAGATCATGGCCCAGACGGGCCGACTCAGCGGTTAGCGCGGTGCTGGCGCCGATAGGGCTCGGCTTGGCATCGCTCGCGGGCAGGCTCAGCAAGTATTCCGCGATGGCATCGACATCGGTCTGTGGCAGGCGGGCGAGCTCCTGACTGACCGGGCGCATTGGACCGGCCGGCGTGCCATGGTTGTCTACAACCTTGGCCTGCAGGTACTCCACCAGTTGTGTTTGCGACCAAGGCTTCTCGCGACTCGCCAGACCCAGCAAGGAGGGTGCTTCCCACCCATCGACCACGCCACCGGAAAGTGCTTTGGTGTCTTTTTCAGCGCCGAGGAAGTTCAGGGGTGTATGGCAACCCCCGCAGTGGCCTGCGCCTTCGACCAGGTACCGTCCACGGTTCCACTGTTGCGATTGCTGCGCTGCCGGCTCGAACGGCGCCGTGTGCAGGAACATCAAGTTCCAGCCCGAGACCAGCGGGCGAATGTTCATGGGGAACTTCATGCGATTGGGTGTCGCCGGCTCGTATGCAGGCGGGCCACTCATCAGATACGCATAGGCATCGGCCAGGTCGTCGTCGCTGAGCAGGCGGTAGTGCTTGTACGGGAAGGCCGGGTAGAGAAAATGACCGTCTCTGGAGATGCCCTCGCGCATGGCACGTACAAATGCTTCGAACGGCCACTGGCCAATGCCGGTCGTGGCGTCCGGGGTGATGTTGGTGCTGTAGAGCGTGCCGAACGGCGTCACCAGTGGCAGGCCACCTGCGAGGTACTTGCCACCCGGGCGCGTATGACACACAGCACAATCGCCGGCTGTCACCACGTCGGCGCCTCGAGCGATTTGGGCCGTATCGAATTCCACAGGCTTATCGATCGGGTCGATCGCAGGTCGCCACATCAGCCCGAACGCTACAGCAAGTCCTCCTGCGCCGAGCGCAACAGCTGCAGATACCCAAAGCTTTTTACGTGACATTAATACCCACCTCGCTCTTGGCTAAGAGCGCCGACTGACGCCCTAAGCTACAGGGGCTTGAGATGGCGGACGCCAATCGAGCCGAACTCATCGAAGATCTCCTCATCTTCAACCTCGGCTTATTGGGTGCCGATTAGTTGAAGGCGTGAGCCTAAAGGAGCACGACTTACAGGGGTATAGGTACCTCACGCAACGAAGCTTTGCTCATCACGCAACGCTGCCAGTTTTGCGCAACTTGCATAACTTCGTTGCTGGAAGTTCGTATTCTCATGACTGTCCCTCACGCATAGGCTTGCTCCTGAACTTTCTCAACCCATTCGGAGATGTCGCCATGTCAGCGAGCAGCCCTGATGTAATTGCTTCACCGTCGGTGCATGCCGATACAGTCCCGACACTATCTAAAGCGTTGGTCATCTTTCTCGCGTTTTGCTGTGGCGCCGTAGTCGCCAACCTCTACTACGCACAGCCCATCGTTGAGCTTATTGCCCCAAGCATTGGCCTTTCGCCTGAACATGCCAGCCTGATCGTTTCGCTGACCCAGTTCGGCTATGCCGCTGGACTGCTGTTCTTGGTTCCACTGGCCGACCTGATGGAAAACAAGCGTCTGGTGATCGGCTTCACCCTGGTGGTAGGCGCATTCCTCGCAGCAGCAGGTTTCGCTGATTCGCCGTCGCTGTTCCTGATTGCCTCTCTGATGATCGGGCTTACTTCTGTCGCTGTGCAGATCCTGGTGCCGCTGGCCGCCCACATGGCGCCTGAGAGCAGTCGAGGCCGCGTGGTGGGCAACATCATGAGTGGTCTGTTGCTCGGAATCCTGCTGGCTCGCCCTGTTTCAAGCCTGGTGTCGGAGTATGTGGGCTGGAGGGGCGTGTTCTTCAGTGCCGCCGTGCTGATGGTCGTTATCGCGGCCCTGGTAGCGGCACTACTGCCTAAGCGCGTTCCGAATCATCACACTACCTACGCCCGCTTGATTGGTTCCGTCTTCGGCCTGGCTAAGCAATATGCTGTGCTTCGTGAGCGTTCTCTGTATCAGGGGTTACTGTTTGCAAGCTTCAGCTTCTTCTGGACTGTCGTACCGATCGAGTTGATCCGTCACTACGGCTTTACCCAGAACGGTGTAGCGCTCTTCGCTCTTGTGGGTGCCGTGGGCGCCATTGCAGCCCCGATCGCAGGCCGTCTGGCTGATGCAGGTCATGGTCACGTGAGTACACTGGTAGCCTTGGTTATGGCACCGGCTGCGTTGCTCATCGCCGGGATCCCTGGGCTGGGTTACCTAGGCTTGGTCGCTGCGGCGATCGCTCTGGATTTCGCCGTGCAAATGAACATGGTCCTTGGCCAGCGTGAAGTCTACGCCCTGGACCCCAACAGCCGTGCACGGCTGAACGCAGTGTTCATGACCAGCATCTTTGTCGGTGGTGCGTTGGGTTCGATGGTCGCGAGCCCACTCTACGAGAGCTTTGGCTGGGCGATTACCGCTTACGCTGCCGCAGCGATCCCCGCCTTGGCACTGGTGATTTTCTTCGCGAAGCACGTCGGTAAGCGTTGATCCGATCACATAGCTGAAAAAAAACCGCAATCACCTGGAGCATCAATGCACTAGGTGTCGCGGCCCAAAGGGAGGACGTATCGGATTGACCAGGCGGACCTTAAATTGGGGAAGAATCTGCCCAGTCAGGCTTGGAGCCCAGGATTCATCACTATCGATTCGAAACCGTGGGAGGGTCGACAAAGGATAGCGAAGAGAGATCACACCTCTGTCCTCCAAGTGCAACAAAAAGCCTTAAGTTGCCTCAACAATGCTAATGGCATCTGCAACACGATTCTTGAATTTAGGTGCTCCTGCGACAGCACGCCTGTCATATCTCGAAGCCAGGCAAGTGGCTATGATCCAGATTGCCTGCCCCGTTGACCGGTGGCGACAATGGCTTCCCCTCATGGATCATCAGCTGAGTCGAATACATGGATAAGTTTCTCGCGTTGAGCATGTTCGTAGAGACCGTGCGTTGTGGAGGATACTCTGCAGCAGCGCGAAAGCTAGGCGTGGCAACATCGTCTGTAGCACGGCAGGTCGCTGCTCTGGAGGCGGATCTTGGCACTACACTCATTACACGTAGCACACGCCAGAACAGCCCGACCGATCTCGGCCAGGCCTATTTCGATCACGCCATCACCATCCTCGACGCTCTCGCTGCAGCAGATAGCATGGTTACCGACAGGGGAAGTGAAGCGAAAGGCAAGCTGCGGATTAGCGTTCCAGTGGAATTTGGTCGGCGCCTGATTTCGCCGCACCTTGGGCGGTTTCTTGCTGCCCATCCTGAACTGGAAGTGAGCCTGAACCTTAGTGATGAAATGGTCGATCTGTACAAGGATCGGATAGATTTAACGGTCCGACTCGGCTCAACCGTTTCCAGCGAAGAGGTGATCTGCACTACGGTTGGTCATTTTCAGCGTTGGTTAGTGGCTAGCCCTGCCTACTTGGAACAGCATGGCGCCCCAACGCAACCTGGTGATTTATTGGATCACTCGTGCATGCGCTTCGATTACGGAGGCCCCATGAGGGACTGGCATTTTGAAGTCGAAGACGAGACGGTATCCGTGGCGGTACAAGGCCGAATGCAAAGCAATAATGCCGACATCCTCAGGCATGCGGCAGTCGCTGGGCAGGGCGTGGCGCTGTTAGCTGATTGGTTGGTTGCAGAGGATGTGCAGCATGGACGGCTCACCCGCTTGATGCCTGAGTATGAGGTGAATCCAACGTCCGTGAATTCCTCTATCAATATTATTTACCTGCCTATAAATCGCGAGTCCACCCGCATTCGGGTCTTCGCGCAATTCATGAAAGAGTTACTGAATATTGCATAGCAGCTTACGCAATGCTCTATTGCGTGACGCGGGACTTCTGCTGTCTTGAGTAACTCCTTACCCTTAAGGTGAATAAATCCTTCAGGGTATCGAGCATGAATACTTCACCAATATTAGCGTTTGACTTTCTCGATCCCTGGGGTTGGATTGGGGTGCGTCGGCTTGCAATGGCGATGAATCAGGCCGGAAAGGCTTTCGACGTTACGTTCCAACCGTGTCGGTCTTCGCTGAGCCGGATAGCAGCAGGGATGTCATACGCTGAATTCTTGGAGCGCCGCTTCGGCACACAAGCTCTGATTCATCAGTCTCTCGTGACGACCGAGATGCAAAAGCTGGGCATGGAGCCTGCTTTTAGCCAAATCCGCAGCGTTCCTGATACCCGTCCCGCCCTTGCTGCTGTGCTGTGGCTGCAGCGAAATGAGAGATCTGCCGAGGCATTCGTGCAACGAGTGTACGAGGCTCTGTATTGCTACGGTGAGAACATCGGTGATGATGCCGTTCTGGAAAAGCTACTGAGCCAGGAGGCAGTGGCTTTTAGCGACATTAAGTCCTTCCTGCTTAGTGACTTGTTTAGTAGAGAGCTTCAGGAAACCGAAACCTCAGTCGCAGGTTGGGCCGGGCGTGTGATTCCTTCCTTTCGCATTAACGGCACTGTTGTCTTCGGCGCGCAGACTCCAGGTGTTCTGGCACCTATGTTTGCCTAGCGAATCACTGGTTCCATTTTGGAAACAGAGAAATCGAAATTGCTGTAATTGTGCACTTGGTTAGGTCGAAACAGAATGGCACCCATACCGCAGACAACGCCACCGGCATAGCGCGGTGACCCATTTAAAA
>NZ_JAMBDI010000017.1:0-13541 GCF_036858055.1 Pseudomonas sp. SF2
GATCACGCCACCTTCGGTGACGCTTGGCGAAGCAGTCAGGGTCGCGGTGGTGGTGTCAATGGTATCGGTAACCTGGGTAACCGCTGGTGTTTGCGGCACTGTCACCGTTAGCCCGCCGCCCCCGGTGGTGCCCGTTACAGTCGCCGAAATCTGGCCACCGTCGATATACGGGGTATCATTCGCCGGGACCACGACGTTGGTGCTACCAGTGGTCTGCCCGGCCGGAATGACGATTACGGCACCGTTGGACAGGGTGACCACCAGATTGGTGGTCGGCGCCTGGCCAACCGTAGCGGTATAAACGATTACGCCCCCCGCTTCGCTGATGGAAGGGGTAGCGCCAAGAACCAGATCGGTAGCGACGCTGGTGTCCGTCGTCGGCGTATCCACCTGGTTGTTGCTGGTGCTATCCAGCACGCCAACCTCTTCACTATCAAGCACGGCTGCAAAGCCCAGCCCGTCAGTCGCGAAGCCGACGGTAGGGTCGACCCGGCCCGCTGTTTCTTCGAGCATGACAAAGCTGTGACCACCACCCAGCGCGCCACCACCGCCTGCTGCCGATGGGCCAGCAGCAGTCGCTTCAAGCTCGGTAGTCGGGTCGACACCGGCAGCGATCGCCTGTTGCAGCTCTTCCACCGACGGCGCGGCCTGTGCGGTCGCCTGACTCAGGTCGGTGCTGCTGCCCGGCGCATCAGCGCTCCACTGGCTGTCGCGACCCAGGTCGAGCAGACGGCCATCGGCCAGTTCCAACGTAACTGCACCGCCCGGGCCAGTGAGCACTTCCTCACCGGCCAGCAGGCGGTCCCCTTCGATCAGAACACGCCGGATGCCCTCTGGGGATACCGCAATAACCTGGCCGACAATACTTTTGACGATGGCTACAACGCTGCTCATTGGACTCTCCGTGTGACCCGATGGGGTACTTCCCTGCCAGAGCGGCACTTGTAAGCCACTTCAGGCGGAACTATGTCGATGATCTCTTGACGTTTTTTGACGTCAATATTCCGTCTATAACTTTTTGGAATTGCCTAACTGCCAAACTATTGACCTTATAGATGCCATCCTAAACAATCACCAATGTAATGTCACATTGATATTTGAACCTTAGCCAAGCGTTTCTTGAGGACAAATGTCGCACATCAGCGAAAGCGCGTTTACCGGTCACTCAAAGTGCCTTTTTCCACGCTTTGGTAGCCATAAACAATGCGGCAGGACAACCGTCCATCGGCAGCTGTCAAAGGTTCAGGTGTCAATATTCAGGTCATTTTCGCTTGCTCAGGCCACTGCTTGGCTACAAGCACAAACCTTGCCTGAAGACAGCCAGGCAGTGATCGGGAAGCCCCGCAGAGTCTTGGCCGCGCTGCAGCTCCCGGCATCAGCAGCCCGTAGCGCTGCATAAGTCGGCGCAGCGATTGCCGTAGATCAAAGAGATAGCGAACAACTGCGCAAATACTGCCAGCCCGAATAGTAGGAAAGCATTGCCGACTGTTAAGCCCAAACCTGTCAGCACCTGCTTTCCAATAGATGAATTTTGACTAATTAGTTGCAAAATACCGTCAACAACTCAGCGCCTGTTTCCTGACAAAGGTATAAGTCGATACCGACTACACCTCTGTCGCCAACCGGATAGCAGGCTATGCTGCAAACTAGCGCGGCTTGTGTGCTGACTGGATCAGAAATGAAACATCCACCACTCAGCATCGTCTGCCAGGACTGAAGATCGTAGAATTGTTTACTCAATACCGATTCAAGGCGACCATTGGCCGGTTGCCCAAGCGTCAGGGTGCCGTAGCCTCATGACCACTGCCTGGCAGCACCATTGAAGCCAGGGTGACCGGCCAGAACGGCGGTACACCCACCCCACCCACCACAAGGATGAAGAGAGCGCCGCGTGGAATCCGAAGTCAGTCGAGTCCAACTCAGCCACGATCCACGCAGTCAGCATGACGATCCCCTGCTGGATAGTCTGCTGAGCCTGTGTGTCCTGCACCAGAAACCCGCCAGCCGGGTCATGCTGACCACCGGCCTGCCGCTGCCCGCCCAGCGCCTGAGCCCCGAGCTGCTGCCCCGCGCTGCCGCCCGGGCCGGCCTGCAGGGGCGCCTGCTGCAGCGCAAGCTGGAGCAGATCCCGAGCATCGCCATGCCGGCCATGTTGCTGCTCAAGGAAGGCCGCAGCGCCGTCTTGCTGGGCTGGGAGAACGAAGACACCGCGCGCCTGCTGCTCAGCGAGAGCGATGGCGGCGAGGTGCATGTCAGCCGCGAAGCCCTGCAGAGCGATTACAGTGGCCGGGTGTTCTTCGCCCAGCCGCAGCACAAGTTCGACGTCAACCACGGCAACCTCATCCCGCGGGCGAAGTCGTGGTTCCGCGATACCTTGCTGCGCAGCAAGTGGCTATATATCGACGCCATTGCCGCCAGCCTGGTGATCAACCTGATCGCCCTGGCCGCACCGCTGTTCGTGATGAACGTATATGACCGGGTGGTGCCCAACCAGGCCACCTCGACCCTCTGGGTGCTGGCCGTCGGCATCGCCGGCGCCTACATCTTCGACCTGATCCTCAAGGGCCTGCGCGGCTTGTGCCTGGACCTGGCCGGCAAGAAGACCGACCTGATCATTTCGGCAACGCTGTTCGAACGTATCGTCGGCATGTCGATGAAGTACCGCCCGGCCAGGGTCGGCAGCTTTGCCCAGAACATTCACGAGTTCCAGGGCCTGCGTGACTTCCTCGCCTCGCTGACACTGACCAGCCTGATCGACCTGCCATTCACCATCCTGATCCTGATCGTCATTGCCATCATTGGCGGGCACCTGGTATGGATCCCGATCATCGCCTTCCCACTGGCCCTGGGCATCGGTTATGCCCTGCAACGGCCGCTGATGGCGACCATGGAACGGACCATGGCCCTGGCTTCGGAGCGCCAGTCCAGCCTGATCGAGACCCTTGCCGGCCTGGATGCGGTAAAGGTCAACAACGCCGAAAGCGAACGCCAATACATGTGGGAGCAAACCCTCGGCACCCTCAGCCGCCTGGAACTGCGGGTGAAGGTGCTGTCGAGCCTGGCGATGAACATCACCCTGCTGATCCAGCAACTGGCAGGCGTGGCAATGATCTGCGTCGGTGTGTACCTGATCATCGACGGCAACCTGAGCATGGGCGGCCTGGTGGCCTGCTACATGCTCAGCGGCCGCGCCCTCGGCCCGCTGGGCCAGCTCAACGGCCTGCTCGCCCGCTACCAGCAGGCCAAGGTGACCATGGTCTCCACCGACCACATGATGGAGCTGCCGCAAGAGCGCAACTTTGAAGAACGCCCGCTGAGCCGCAGGGTGTTGCAGGGCAGCGTCGAGTTCCGCGGGGTCGATTTCACCTACCCGAACCAACAGAACCTGGCCCTGAAGAATATCAACCTGACCATCCGCCCTGGCGAGAAGGTCGGCATTATCGGCCGCAGTGGCTCGGGCAAGAGCTCGCTGGCCAAGCTCATCGTCGGCCTGTACGAGGCCGATGGCGGCTCGCTGCTGGTCGATGGCGTGGACATTCGCCAGATCGACGTCAGCGAACTGCGCCACAACATCGGCTACGTGCCCCAGGACATCCAGCTGCTGGCCGGCACCCTGCGCGATAACCTGGTCAGCGGAGCCCGCTACGTCGAGGATGAGTTGATTCTGCAGGCTGCCGAGCTGGCGGGCGTGCATGAGTTCGCCCGGCTGCACCCGGACGGCTACGAGCTGCAAGTGGGTGAGCGCGGGCAGAACCTGTCCGGCGGCCAGCGGCAGAACGTCGCCCTGGGCCGCGCGCTGCTGCTCAACCCGCAGATCCTGCTGCTGGACGAGCCGACCAGCGCCATGGACAACACCGGCGAAGAACGCCTCAAGCAGCGGCTGCAGGCGGTGGTGGAAGGCAAGACGGTGCTGCTGGTCACGCACCGTGCCTCGCTGCTGTCGCTGGTGGACCGGCTGATCGTGATCGATCGCGGGCAGATTGTCGCCGACGGCCCGAAAGCCGCGGTCATGGATGCGCTGAAGAAGGGGCAGATCAGTGTTGCATAAGCTGGATGTAGGGCAATTCAAGGACGGCCTGCGGCGCTATTTCAAAGGTTCCGATTCACTGGGCGGTCAGCCGCTGCCAGAGGTCAACAAGGCCCTGATCGAGGATGCGCCGCGGGTCGTGCGGCTGACCATCTGGGGCGTGATCCTGTTCTTCGTGTTCCTGATCGTGTGGGCCAGCGTCGCGCCCATCGACGAGGTTACGCGGGGCGAAGGCAAGGCCATTCCGTCGTCCAAGGTGCAGAAGATCCAGAACCTGGAGGGCGGCATCGTCGCCGAGATCTTCGCCAAGGAAGGACAGATCGTCGAAGTGGGCCAGCCGTTGCTGCGCCTGGATGAAACCCGCTTCGCCTCCAACGTGGGTGAAACCGAGGCCGACCGCCTGGCCATGGCCTTGCGCGTCGAGCGCCTGAGTGCCGAGGTCGAGGACAGCCCGCTGAAAATCGACGAGGCGCTGCGCAAGGCCGCGCCAAGCCAGGCGGCCAGCGAAGAGTCGCTGTACCAGAGCCGGCGCCAGCAACTGCAGGACGAGATTGGTGGCCTGCAACAGCAGCTGGTCCAGCGCCAGCAGGAACTGCGCGAGTACAGTTCAAAACGCGCCCAGTACGCCAACAGCCTGGAACTGCTGCGCAAAGAGATCAACATGTCCGAGCCATTGGTGGCCACCGGCGCGATCTCCCAGGTTGAAGTGTTGCGCTTGCGCCGTGCCGAAGTGGAGAACCGCGGCCAGCTGGATTCCACCGCACTGGCGATCCCGCGTGCCGAGGCGGCCATCCGCGAGGTGCAAAGCAAGATCGAAGAGACCCGCGGCAAATTCCGCAGCGAAGCGTTGACCCAACTGAACGAAGCACGCACCGAGTTGAACAAGGCCACGGCTACCAGCAAGGCATTGGACGACCGGGTGAACCGCACCATGGTCACTTCACCGGTGCGCGGTATCGTCAAGCAGCTGCTGGTGAACACCATTGGCGGGGTGATCCAGCCTGGCAGCGATATCCTCGAAGTAGTACCACTGGACGACACGCTGGTCATCGAGGCGAAGATCCTGCCCAAGGACATCGCCTTCCTGCACCCGGGGCAGGAGGCCACGGTCAAGTTCACGGCCTATGACTACACCATCTACGGTGGGCTGAAGGCCAAGCTGGAGCAGATCGGTGCCGACACCATCACCGATGAAGACAAGAAGACCACCTACTACCTGATCAAGCTGCGCACCGATCGCAGCCACCTGGGCACTGACGAGAAGCCGCTGCTGATCATTCCGGGGATGGTGGCGACGGTCGATATCATGACCGGCAAGAAGACCATCATGAGCTATCTGCTCAAGCCGATCATGAAGGCGCGTTCGGAAGCGTTGCGCGAGCGTTGATGATCCTGGCCACTGTCTTTACTCAGTGGCCACCCTGGCCGTATCGCCGGCAAGCCAGCTCTCATAGAACTGCACATAACTCATTGAATTAGCAGGGAACCTGTGGGAGCTGGCTTGCCGGCGATACGGCCAAACTGCAAACCCGAAACTTAGCGCCAGGGCGCAGGCTCACCCACCAACTGCCCCTGAATCCCGCCCACGCCCATCTCCCGCAGCACCAAGCGCTCGCCTTCCGTCTCGACCCGTTCAGCAATCAGCGGCACGTCAATGCTGTGTGCCGCGCGCTGGACGGCTTCGATGAACAGCCGCTTGTGCTGCTCATGATCAATGTTGCGGATGTAGCTACCATCGATCTTCAGGTACGCCAGGCCCAGGTGCGCCAGGTTGCCAATCATGCTGAAGCGCCCACCAAAGCGTTGCAGCGCCAGGCCGAAGCCAAGCGCATGCAAGCGCCGGGTCAGCTGCTCCAGGGCAGACTGCTCGGGCAGTTGCTCTTCGCCAATTTCGAAAATCAGGCGCGGCCCCAGCGCCGTATGCTGGCCCAGCAGTTCGAAGACGCGCTGCAGAGCCTTGGGGTCGGCCAAGGTAGCGGCTGACAGGTTAAGCGCCAGTATCTGGTCATGCCCGCGCAGGTGTGCAAGCACCTTTTCCAGCACCAGCAGGTCCAGCCGCGACATCCAGCCGAAACGCTCCAGCCAGGGCAGGAAGCGGCCCGCCGGCAGCGCCTCGCCCTGGCCATCCTGCAAGCGCGAAATCACCTTGCGGTGCAGTATCCGTTGCGCAGTGCCGCAATCCACCACGGGCTGGAAGAACAGCTCGAAATGCCCGCCGATAAACGCTTGGTCGAGCCGCTCGTGCCAGGCATGCTGGCTGTCCGCGGCAACTGCGGCCACACCCTGCTCGAGGCAGACCCAACCCGGCGTCGGCTGGTTCTCGGCGCGGGCCAGGGCTTCGTCGGCGAGCTTGAGCAGCGCCTGTGGTGCGTCACCAGGGCTGTAGGGGGCAAGGCCGATGCAGGCCACCGGGTCGATATCACTGGCGCCGGTTTCATGCAGGCTATGCAGGGTCGCTTCCAGGGCCTGAGCGAGCTGTACCGCCTCTTCATGCACCATGCCCGGCGCCAGCACGGCAAACTCACCCCCACGGCTGCGGGAAATCAGGTCGTTGGTTTCCGGGTAGCTGGCACAGGTGCGACGCAACTGCTCACCCACGGCCTGCAGCAACTGGTCGGTGCGCTGGCCGCCAAGGCGGGCGTTCAACCCCGCCAACCCCTGGACCCGCAGCAATAACAGGTAGCCGGCGCGCGCTTCTTCCAGGTTGCTCACCCGGGTGTTCAGCTGCATCTCGAAATAACGGCGGTTGGACAGGCCGGTCAGGCTGTCCTGATAGGACTCGGCACGCAGTCGCTCACTGCGCTCGGCCTGCTCGGTGAACAGTGCCTTGAGCTTCTCGACCATCTGGTTCATCGCCTGCACCACCCGGCGCAGCTCCGGCGTACGCGGCAGCTCCGACAGGCTGAGGAATTCGCGGCGGGCAATGGCATAGGATTGCTCGACCATGTAGTCCAGCGGCCGCAACTGGCGACGCAAAAGCAAGGCGCCAAGTACGGCACTGGCCGCGCCACACAGCAACAACCAGCCCAGGCTGCCCAAGGCGCTCTGCCAGAGTTTGGCAATGGCGAACATCGGGTGGCTGATCACTTCAACGCGTGCGGCCTGCTGCCAGCCGCGGCTGACGATGGCATCGCCACCGGCGGCTTCCAGGCCGATCAGGTGCACGAACCAGCCCGGCACACCGCCGGGGTCCGGCTCGGCATGGCGCTCCACCAGCACGGCATTGGAGCCAAGGTCGACGACCTTGATGCTTGAGTAGTAGCCACTGTCGAAGATCGAACTGACCATCAGCTCGACCATTGCCGGATCGTCGATATTCGGCGTCAGCGACAGCGCCAGCGCGGTCGCCGCATCCTGGGCGTGCGAGCGCAACTGGTTGACGTACTGGCTGCGCGAGCTTTCCAGGCTGACCATGAAACTGCCACTGAAGGCAACCACCAGGAACAGGCAAATGGCCAACAGCAATTGTTTGAACAGTGACATCTGTGCTCCTTCAGTAAACCGGCTCGGCCGGGAACCCTTCAGCCTGCATCTTCTTCAGCAAATCCTGCCAGCGTGACAGCCGCTTGGTATCGCCGACCTTCTTGTTGCCTGCGGCGCCCGTCAGCCACAGCCCCTCACCATTGAAGGCGTACACCGGCAGCAGGTCGGTACGCTGGCTGGCCGGCTTGATGGCATCCATCAGGCTGTCGAGTACCAATGGCTGTGCCTGTGGGCTTGAATAATAGGTCAGGACCATGTGCGCGCGGTTCTGCCGCAGTGCCTTGACGTAGGTGATGCGCAGCTTTTCGCTGGGGATGCCCATGCGCCGCAGGCTGAAATACTTGGCGATGGCATAGTCCTCGCAGTCCCCTGCGCCCTTGATCAGCGCCTGCACCGGCGTGGCCCAATAATCGACCTCATGCCACAGGTCGATGTCCTCGACATAGCGCAATTGCTGGTTGAAGAAGCGGTTGACCACCTGCAACCGCTCAAGCTCCGTACCCTGCTTCTGCGTGGCCATCAGGTTCTGCCAGGCATCGATACGGCCCTGCCCGGCGCCCAGCTGGCCATACAGGGCCTGTGACTTGCGGCTGATCTGGGAAAAGTCCCAATCCGCGTGCAAACCGCCCAGCAGCAGGCTGCCCAGCAGTGCAGCAAGGCCGACACGTTGCACAACGGTTTTGAGCATCCAGGATATCGCCACTGCGAAGCCCTGTTCCGGCCAGTCGAAAGCAGCGATGGTGCGGCTTGGCACGGTAAAACACAATGGCACCCTGCAATCATGCATCCGTTGGTCGGTCGATCTACACTTTATGGTTATAACCTTCTATAGGTTGCTTCCTTTGACCGGCGACTTCATCCACCATAGCCGCGCTTTTTGGGGCGCCCGTCCCATCGCGGGTGCTGGTTTGACACCCCCGGGAGCTATTACTAGTGTCATTGGATCCAACTTTAGTCATCGTTGAGGCAGACGTCGCGTGCCCGAGAAAATCAAATTGAGCAATGTCCTGGCCAGCGAGCAGTTGTTGCCGCACCAGGCCCGTGGCTTGATCGAAGAACGCCTGCGCAGTGCCATTCTGGATGGCCGCTTGCCCCCAGGTACTGCGGTGCGACAACAAGAGCTCGCCACCTTGTTCGGTGTCAGCCGCATGCCCGTGCGCGAGGCCCTGCGCCAGCTCGAAGCGCAATCGCTGCTGAAAGTGGAGATGCACAAGGGGGCGGTAGTAGCGCCATTGATAGGCGAAGACGCGGTGGACACCTATGCCCTGCGCGTGCTGCTCGAGACCGAGGCGCTGCGCCAATCCATTCCGCTGCTCGATGCCAGCGACATCGCCAGCGCCCGCGGGTATATCCAGCAACTGGAGAACGAAACCCGCCACGCCGAAATCGGCCGCCTCAATCGTCTGCTCCACATGTCGTTGTACAACAAGGCGCCGAACAAGAAACTGCTGCGCCTGATCGAGGACGAACTGAACGAGGAAGAGCGCTTCCTGCGGTTTCATCTTTCGTCCATGGGCCTGGGCAAGCTCACCCAGGACGATCACAACGAACTGGTGAATGCAGCTAGCGACAAGCTGGTGGACGAAGCAGTAGCGGTGCTGGAACGGCACCTGAATAGCGCATCGCGGGTAATCCGCAAATACCTGGATACGCAACTGGGGCGCTAGCGGGTAGAGACTGCGCGCACGGTACTGTCGGATAGGTTGCAAATTGATCGGCCCCCGCCAACAATGAGACTAATTATCATTCATGTCCATTGACGGCAGCGCCCTCCCCCATGCCCAGCAACGATTCCGTGCAAACGCTCTACAGTGACCACCACGGCTGGTTGCATGCCTGGCTACGCAGCAAGCTGGGCAACGCAGCCGATGCCGCAGACCTGGCCCAGGACACTTTCGTGCGCCTGCTGCAGCGGCGCGAACACCTGCAACTGAACACACCACGGGCCTTCCTGCGTACAGTTGCGCGTGGGCTGGTGATCGACCACTGGCGACGTGAGGAACTGCATAGGGCCTATCTCGAGGCACTGGCACAAGTGCCAGAAGCACAAGCCCCGTCGGCCGAAACCCGTGAGTTGCTGCTGGAATTGCTGGAACGCATCGCGCGCATGCTCGACGGCCTCAAGCCCAAAGTACGCCGCGCATTCCTGCTGGCCCAATGCGAGGGGCTGAAGCACCAGGCCATCGCCGACCAGATGGGGATCTCGGTGCGTACCGTGGAGCGCTACATCGCCGATGCGCTCTACCATTGCTACCTGCTGCGCTACGCCGATGAGTGCTGACGCGATGACCACCGCACAGCCTGGCGCAACAGCGGTCAAGCAGGCCATCCAGTGGATGCTCAGGCTGCGCGAGAACGGGCATGACCCTGCCCTGCAGCATCAGTGCAGGCAATGGCGCAGTGCTCGCCAGGAACATGAACAGGCCTGGCAACGGGTGATGCACCTGCACCAGGACCTCGATCTGCGCGCCATTCCTGGCGCCGGGCTGGCCTTGCAGACCCTGGAGACCAGCCAGCGCCGCCTGCAGCGCCGGCAAGCACTGAAGCTGCTTGGCGGCGTTGCCATGGTGGGGACAGCGACATGGCTGGGCAAAGACCTGGATGCAGTCAACGCCTGGGCATCGGACTACGCCACCGGCACGGGTGAACGACGCAGCGTCGCGCTTCCCGATGGCTCGCTGATGCAACTCAACACCCGCAGTGCCGTGGACCTGGCCTTCAATGACCAGCAGCGCCTGGTCCGCCTGAAGCAGGGGGAATTGATGATTACCTGCAGCCCGCAGCATCCCTTGCTTGTACAGACGCGTGACGCGTTACTGGAAGGGTTCGAAGGGCGCTTTGTGGCACGCCAGGACAGCGACTGCACGCAGGTCAGTGTCAGCCATGGCAGGGTGGCGATACACCGGCCTGGCAATGGCCAGCTGCAATGGATTGAGAGCGGCCAGAACTGGCGCCTGGATGCGCAAGGCGCACACCGGCTCGAGCAGGTGGACATGGACGCGATGGCCTGGACCGACGGGCTGATCGTCACTCGGAACATGCGCCTGTTCGACTTCCTCGCGCAGGTCAGCCGTTATCGCCATGGTTACCTGGGCTGCAGCGAAGACATTGCCGATGTACGCCTGTCGGGTGTGTTCCGCCTCGAAGACCCGGAAAAACTGCTGCAGCTGCTGCCCCGGACACTGCCCGTGCGGCTTCGCCAACGTACGCGCTGGTGGGTGCGTGTGGAGGGGCTAGTCTGATCTGACGGGGGCCATTGCGTTCAGGGCCGCTGCGCGCCCCAATAGCTTTTTTGGCGGGTTTTGACTGCCGGTCCGGCTAGGACAGTAAGCGACACCTCCTGCCCTCACACTTCAACGGACCCTTCATGCCTACCGCCCCAGTGCACACGCACACATTCAACGCGAATGATTTTCGACCTGTCTTGCACTCAACGACTCTGCGCAAAGCCATCCGGGCCACCCTGTTTGGCACCGCCTTGGGCCTGATAGCCGTCCCGCAACTGTCCGTGGCAGCTGAAACGACCCAGATGAGCCATCACTATGCGATCCCGGCCGGCCAGCTGGACGACGTGCTCAACCAGTTCGCCCGCCAGGCTGGCATCACCCTGTCGAGCACACCCCAGCTCACCCAAGGCTTGCAGTCAAACGGCCTGCAGGGACAGTACCCCACCGATCAGGCACTGCGCCAGTTGCTCAATGGTAGCGGCCTGGAAGCGCTCAGCCAGGACGGCCGCAGCTACGTGCTGCAGGCACAACCCCAGAGCGCCGCCGTGTCATTGCCAGACACCGATGTCCGGAGCTTCACCCTTGGCAATGCACTGGGCAGCATGGAGGGTTACAACGCCACCCATAGCCAGATAGCGACCAAGACCAGCATGCCGCTGGTAGAGACATCACAATCGGTCTCGGTGGTTACCCGCCAGCAGATGGACGACCAAGGCTCGCAAACCGTTGCCCAAGCCATGCGCTACACACCTGGGGTGCTGACCAACCCCTACGGTGCAACCCATCGTTATGACTATGTGGCCATGCGTGGCTTCAATGATGGCTCGGTGGATAACATCTACGTCGACGGGCTCAAGTCGATGGGCGACAACGGCACCTACAGCACCATGCAGGTGGACCCGTACTTCCTTGAGCGCATCGATATTCTCAAGGGACCGTCTTCGGTACTGTATGGCCGTAGTTCGCCAGGAGGCCTGGTAGCACTGACCACCAAGAAGCCGCTGTTTACCCCCTACCATCAAATCCAGGCCACGCTCGGTACCCAAGGCCAGCGTGGCATGGGTTTCGACTTCAGCGGCCCCGTGGATGACGACAAGCGTATCGCTTATCGCCTGACAGGCCTGGCGGATGCTTCCGACACGCAGTTCGACCACAACAAGGAAGAACGCTACGCCATCGCGCCGGCCGTCAGCATCGACTTCAGCGAAGACACCTCTCTCACCCTGCAGGCCTACCTGCAACACGACCCCAACGGCGGCTACCACGGCGGTAACCCCGCGGACGGCATGCTGCACAAGCGCAACGGCTTGCGCCTGTCGGACCACTTCTTTGAAGGCGAGCCGGGTATCGACAACTACGAGCGCACCCAACAATCCTTCAGCTACCAGTTCGAGCATCGCTTCAACGATGTGTTCACCGCACGACAGAACTTCCGCTACCAGGACTCCGATGTGTCGATGGACCAGGTGTATTCCGCCGGCTGGGCGGATGCCGACAGCAATATCCTCAACCGCGCCTATACCGGCGGCGACGAACGCCTGCATTCGTACATCATCGACAACATGCTGCAGGCGGAGTTTTTCACCGGGGCCGCCAAACACACCCTGCTGCTGGGCGCCGACTACCAGCGACGCAAGGCCGACGTGGTGTGGCGCTATGGCACAGTCGACCCGCTGGATGCCGGTAATCCGCAGTACGGCAATGGCAACCTTCAGGTGCTGGGTGAGAACCGCTACCAGCGGCGTTTGCAGCAAACGGGCGTCTACCTGCAGGACCTGGTGGAGCTGGACCAATGGCGCCTCTCCTTGGGGCTGCGCCAGGACTGGGTGAAGGTGTCGGAGGAGAATCGCGACAGCAACACCAACGTCCGTGACCAGCGCTCCAGATTCACTACCCGCGCCGGGGTGCTTTACCTGTTCGAGAACGGGATTGCGCCTTATGTCAGCTACTCGGAGTCGTTCAACCCCAATACCGTGTCCGACCAGGAAGGCCGCCCTCTGGCACCTACCGAGGGCACTCAATGGGAGGCCGGCATCAAGTATCAACCAGCGGGTAGCGATAACCTGTTCACCGCGTCGGTGTTCCGTATCGAGCAGGAGAACCTGGCCTCGAAGCAGCCTGACGAGGAGTTCTATCGCCCTGTAGGGCAAGTGCGCTCACAAGGGCTGGAACTGGAGGCCCATGTGCAGCTGACCGACAGCTTGAAGCTGCTGGGCGGCTATACCTTTACCGACATCGAGTACGCCAAGTCGATGCCCAGCCTGGTGTCGGGCAACCTGGACAACAAGGGCAATTCGCCAACCCAGGCTCCGAAACAGATGTTCTCGCTGTGGGCCGACTACAACTTCCACCAGGGGGCACTGGATGGCCTGCGCTTGGGCGGTGGGGTGCGGTATGTGGGGTACAGCTGGGTGGATGCGGAAAACAGCATGAAGGTGCCTTCCTACACCCTGTTAGACGCCTCGATCGGCTATGACCTGGGCAAGGTCGGCCTCCGGGGGGTAGATGTACGCCTGAACGCCAATAACCTTACCAATGAAAGCTACATCACCTCATGTGCCAGCCTGAACTACTGCTACATGGGTGAAGAGCGCAATGTAAGCGCAACGGTCAGCTATCAGTTCTGAGCATATGGCAGCCGTTAAGACCCGGTGCCTGTAGGAGCGCTAGCCTGGAAGCTATGGCCCGGAAAAGACAAAGCCCCTGTCTGCATCGCAGACAGGGGCTTTGGATTTGAATCTTGACGATGACCTACTCTCACATGGGGAAACCCCACACTACCATCGGCGATGCATCGTTTCACT
>NZ_JAMBDI010000018.1:0-238955 GCF_036858055.1 Pseudomonas sp. SF2
CACGTTGCAACAAATGTGGGAGCGGGCTTGTCCCGCGAAGCGCCGCGCGGGCGGCGCTCGATTTCCGCACCCCACCAAACCCAAGGCAGGCACCTCTCAAATACAACCCCAAACCCAAGACATGCCCCACCCACCCCACATGAAGTTAAACTGTCATCTCCCCAGCAATGGACAGGAGATCTGGCGTGACCCCACCCCGCAGTTTCCCCAGTGACCTCTGCCTCGACAGCCCGCGTCTGCAATTGCGCCCCATGCGCCATGCCGATGCCGCGCAATGGCTGGCGATCATGGCCGACCCCGAGGTCATGCGCTATTGGCATCATGCCCCCTGGCAAGACCTGGCCGAAGCCGAAAGCGCCCTGGCCGCCGACCGCGAAGCCTATGCCAATGGCGACCAGCTCAAGCTTGGCATGTATCGCCGTGACAACGGCGAACTGATCGGCATGGTCCAGTTGTTCAACATCGACGATGTATCCCGCCGTGGTGAAATCGGCTACTGCCTGGCCAGCGCGGTGCAGGGCAGGGGCTACATGGACGAAGCACTGACCTGTTTCATCGACTACCTCGCCCACACCTTGCACATGCGCCGTCTGGAAGGCGAGATCGACCCGCGTAACCAAGGGTCGGCGCGTACCCTGGAGCGCCAGGGTTTTGTGCTGGAAGGTACCTTGCGTGCGCGTTGGTGCGTTGCCGGCGAGTTGTCCGATTCGGGTATTTATGGCCTTCTGCTTGAGCCCCCGGTTGCCTAGGAAATAAATCTTTTGCCAGTTTTCTACCTGAGCGTCAGCCTGCTGCTTTACCTGCTCGCATTGTTCTTCGATGGCGCGCTGATGAGCGGCGACCGCCACATGCCGGCCCTGCAAATGCTGTTGTACGGTCCCTGGGGCGTGCCCTTCGGCTTGTACCAATGGTTTGCCAACCCGCTACTGGCCTTGGCGATCCTTGCCCATCGACGCTTTCGCCGGCTGGCATTGCTGCTCGGGCTGGTGGCTGCGTACCTGGCGGCCAGCAGTTTCGGCATTGACCGCTTGCCGGACAACCAGAGCTATGAGTTTCATGACCTGACCGGTTTTGGTGTCGGTTTCTACCTGTGGCTGGCGGCGATGGTGGTGTTTTGCGTGGGGCAGGCCTGGCATTGCTGGAGGGCACGCAGTGCCGACGACATGCCGGGCTGGAGCTGGCTGGATGTGCTGTTGATCGCGGCGCTTGGCATGGCGCTGTATGCGGCGACGCAGATGCCGTCGCTGCGCTTCGAGCCGGGCAAGGTGCTGATGCCGCCGGAACAGCCGCAGACGCTTTGAAATCCACAAGGAGGGGTTGCATGAGCAAGCATTACCTGACGGGCCTGGCATTGGCCTGTGTGCTGCCGTTGGCCATGGCGGAGGACTACACGCCGGGATACGGGCAGTGCATGGACAAGGCATCCACTACCGTGGCCATGAGCGAGTGCATTCAGGCCGAGACGCAGTTGCAGGACCAGCGCCTGAACCGGGTGTACAAGCAATTGATGGGCAAGCTGGATGCCGGGCAGCAGAAGAGCCTGCGGGATGTGCAGCGCAAGTGGCTTGCCTATCGCGATGGCAATTGTCAGTTCCATGTACAAGCCAGTGGCGGGACCATGGCGCAGCTGGAAGGTGGGGCCTGTGTGATGGACATGACCCGCGACCGGGCGGCGGAGCTGGAGCGGGTGCTTAGTCCGGGGCAGTAGGGCTGTCTATACGGGCCTCTTCGCGGGTAAACCCGCTCCCACAGGTATTTCGCAAGCTTTGAGATCACGCTGTACCTGTGGGAGCGGGTTTACCCGCGAACACCGGCAACGCCGGTGCCATCCACCGCACGTTTCTACTTGCGCGGCTCGCGTAGCGCCCGGGCCTTGAGGTACTCGCGCACTTCCACGGCATCCCCGGCAAACTCGATACGTTCAGCCTTGGCCGCGCGCTGGTAGGCATACATCGGGTCGTAATACTCGCTCAGCAAGCCTTCGATGAAGACCCGGTGCAACTCCACCGAACCGCTGCGCTGCTGTTCTTCCAGCGCCTGGCGCAAGATTTCCGATAGCCGCTGATAGCGCTCGCCGCCGAGGCGCTTGTGGATCCTGCCCATGCTCTGCAGCAGCCCCTCGGCAAACAGTCGGCGGCCCTCTTCTTCACCATGCAGGCTGACGAACTCGGCGCTCAGGTTGATCACGTAATCGCGCAGGATACGCTCCACGCGGTTGGCCAAACTGTCTTCCAGCCACACCAGCGGGTATTGCTGCATGCCTTGGTACAGCTCCAGCGGTACGGTGCAGCTGCCCACGATACGGCCTTCGTCTTCCAGTACGAACCGCTCGATACCCCGGGCGCGTTTCTTCAATATGTCTATGGCCAGCCGGTTCTCGAAGTCGATCTGCGCCGGCTGCGCTGTGGCGCGCTTGCCAAAGCTGGAACCCCGATGGTTGGCGTAGCCCTCCAGGTCCAGCTCATTGTCCAGCTGGTGCAGCACATCGGTCTTGCCGGTGCCGGTCAGGCCGCCCACCAGCACGAAATCACATTGCGAGACCGCCTGTTGGGTCGTCTCCAGCAGAAAATGGCGCATGGCCTTGTAGCCGCCTTCGACGAGCGGGTAGTCAATGCCCGCCTCATCGCGCAGCAATGCCTGCACAAGATGCGAGCGCAGACCGCCACGGAAGCAGTACAGGTAGCCTTCAGGATGCGCCTTGGCGAACGCGACCCAAGCCTCCAGCCGAGCCTGCTTGGTCGCACCGCTGACCAACTGATGGCCCAAAGTGATGGCTGCAGCCTGGCCTTTCTGCTTATAGCAGGTGCCGACCTTTTGCCGCTCCTGGTCGTTCATCAGCGGCAGGTTGACGGCACCGGGAAAGGCGCCCTTGGCAAATTCGACAGGCGCGCGCATGTCCATCATCGGCACGTCGTCGAGGAACAGCTGGCGGAAATCGGTGCAGTCGGGGCGCATCAGATCACCTCGACCGCGTGGCTCTGTCGCTCGACCAGCTTGCCTATCGGCGCCAGTTGCAGGCCCAGTTCGGCGGCCACCGCCAGGAACTCGGCTTCACCTTCCGGGGTAACGGCCACCAGCAGGCCGCCGCTGGTCTGCGGGTCGCACAGCAGGTGCTTCTGGTCGTCGCTCAGGGCACCGATCTTGTGCCCGTAGCTGTCGAAGTTGCGCAGGGTGCCGCCGGGGATGCAGCCCTCGGCCAGATAGTGGTCGACGCTGGGCAGGCGCGGTACGGCGGCGTAGTCCAGGTGCGCGGTAAGGCCGCTGCCTTCGGCCAGTTCCACCAGGTGGCCGAGCAGGCCGAAACCGGTGACGTCGGTCATGGCCTTGACCCCGTCCAGCTTGCCGAAGCGGCTGCCGGGGGTGTTGAGGGTGCACATCCAGTCGCGGGCCAGGCCCTGGTCCTGCGCGCGCAGCTTGGCCTTTTTTTCGGCGGTGGTCAGGATGCCGATGCCCAGCGGCTTGGTCAGGTACAGGCGGCAGCCTGCGCTGGCGGTGTCGTTGCGTTTGAGGTGGCGTTTGCTGACCACGCCGGTGACGGCCAGGCCGAAGATCGGCTCGGGGGCGTCGATGGAGTGGCCGCCGGCCAGCGGGATGCCGGCTTCGGCGCACACCGCACGGCCACCGCGGATCACTTCGCGGGCCACTTCCGGCGGCAGCACGTTGACCGGCCAGCCGAGGATGGCAATAGCCATCAGCGGGTCGCCGCCCATGGCGTAGATGTCGCTGATGGCGTTGGTGGCGGCGATGCGGCCGAAGTCGTACGGGTCATCGACGATCGGCATGAAGAAGTCGGTGGTCGAGACCACGCCGCGCTCGTCGTCCAGCGCGTACACGGCAGCGTCGTCGCGCGAGGCATTGCCCACCCACAGTTTCGGGTCCAGGGCCTGGGCGCCACTTTCGGCGAGGATCACATCCAGCACCTTGGGGGAGATCTTGCAGCCACAGCCGGCACCATGGCTGTACTGGGTCAGGCGAATCGGCTCGCTCATGCGTACCTCGGCAGGTCAATTTATTGCGCGATTGTAGCAAAGCTGGCCTTTGAGCCAGCGCCTCTTATAATTCCTGAATTCCCGTTGTCGGCGCATAGGCCGGCCCTTCCCCGCTATTGAACCGGAGAACTCCCATGCTCAAACGCCCTCTGGCGCTCGCCGCCGGCCTCGTGCTGTCCTGCTGTGCCGTTGTCGCCCAGGCTGCTGACACCCTGCGGGTCAGCGCCATCCCTGACGAAGCACCGACCGAACTGCAGCGCAAGTTCAAGCCGCTGGGCGAGTACCTGGCCAAGCAGTTGGGCATGGAGGTGAAGTTCGTACCGGTTGCCGACTACCCGGCAGTGGTCGAGTCGCTGGCCTCCGATCGCCTCGACCTGGCCTGGCTGGGCGGCTTCACCTTCGTCCAGGTGCACCTGAAGGACCCGACCGCAACGCCGCTGGTGCAGCGTGAGCAGGATGCGCAGTTCACCTCCAAGTTCATCACCGCCAACCCCGATGTGAAGAGCCTGGCCGACCTCAAGGGCAAGTCGTTCGCCTTCGGTTCCATCTCGTCCACCTCGGGCAGCCTGATGCCGCGTTACTTCATGCTCAAGCAGGACAACATCAAGCCTGAAGACTACTTCGGCCGTGTTGCCTACTCCGGCGCCCACGACGCCACCGTGGCCTGGGTGCAGGCCGGCAAGGTCGATGGCGGCGTGCTCAACGCCAGCGTCTGGCAGAAGCTGGTGGATGCCGGCAAGGTCGATACCACCAAGGTGAAGGTGTTCGCTACCACCCCGACCTACTTCGACTACAACTGGACCGTGCGCGGCAACATGGACCCGGCGCTGAAAGCGAAGATCAAGAAAGCCTTCCTCGACCTCGACCCGGCCAACCCGGAGCACAAGGCGATCCTCGACCTGCAGGCCGCCAGCCGCTTCATCGAGACCAAGCCTGAGAACTACGTGGGCACCGAGCAGGCTGCACGCGAGGCCGGCCTGCTCAAGTGACATCTTCAGTGGCTTCCAACGTGGCTATTCATCTGCACGGGGCCGGGCTGCGCCATGGCCAGGTGCGTGCGCTTGACGCAGTGAGCCTGCGCATCGGTGAAGGCGAGCGCGTCGCCATCATCGGGCCTTCGGGGGCGGGCAAGTCCAGCTTGCTGCACCTGATGGCGACCGCCATCCAGCCCAGCAGCGGGCGCCTGGAGCTGCTCGGCGAGCAGCCCTGGGCATTGTCTGCCAGGGCCCGCCAGCGCCTGCGTGCGCGGGTCGGCCTGGTGCACCAGGCGCCACCTTTGCCGCCGCGCCAGCGGGTGGTGACGGCGGTGCTGGCCGGCCGCCTGGGGCAGTGGGGCATGCTGCGCGGCTTGCTCAACCTGCTGTACCCCAGCGATGTGCCGGGGGCGCGCCAGGTACTGGCCGAGCTGGGCCTGGCCGACAAACTGTTCGTGCAGTGCGGGCAATTGTCCGGTGGCCAGTTGCAGCGGGTGGGTATTGCCCGGGCGCTTTACCAGCGGCCGCAGGTGCTGTTGACCGACGAGCCGGTGTCGGCCATGGACCCGGTGCTGGCCGACCATAGCCTGGCCTTGCTCAACCGCCACGCCCAGGCCAATGGCGTGACCCTGGTGGCGAGCCTGCATGCCGTGGACCTGGCGCTGGCGCACTTCCCGCGGGTAATTGGTATCCGCGAAGGGCAAGTGGTGTTCGACTGCCCGGCGCAAGCGGTGACCGAACAGTTGCTGGATGCGCTGTACGCCAACGAACAACTGGCTTCACCGCCAAGCCAGGGGCCGACCCTGACCGTGCAGATTCCACGATGCTGAAGCTTGATGCCCGCGATCCGGCGCTGCTGCCGCGGTTGCTGCTGACCCTGCTGGCTGTGGCAGTGCTGTGGCCTGGCGTCCGGTTGAGCGAACTGAACCCCGGGGTACTGCTACAGGCGCAGAACCGCCAGCAGATCGCCAGTTTCACCAGTGCCTTCTGGCCGCCAGCACACGATGCCGACTTCCTTTCGCTGCTGTATGACGCCACCTTGCAGACCCTGGCCGTGGCCACGGCCGGCATGGCGTTGGCGTTGCTGCTGGCGGTTCCTGCCGGCCTGCTGGCCAGCCGTGCCCTGTCGTTGCGCGCCGCCTCCCATGGTGGTCGCGCAGGGTTGTGGTCGCGCCTGCTGCGCCTGCCGGTGCGCTGGTTGCTGATTTTCCTGCGCAGTGTGCCGGAAATCGTCTGGGCGTTGCTGTTCGTGCGGGCCGTGGGGCTGGGGCCGACGGCGGGCGTGCTGGCCATCGCCATCACCTACAGCGGCATGCTCGGCAAGGTCTATGCCGAGATCTTCGAGTCGGTCGACCAGCGCCCGGCCCATGCCTTGCTGCAGGCGGGTAGTGGCCGGCTGGCTGCATTTCTCTACGGCATCCTGCCCAGTGCGGTGTCCGAGGTGGTGTCCTACACCGTGTACCGCTGGGAGTGCGCAGTACGCGCCTCGGTGGTGATGGGCTTTGTCGGTGCTGGCGGGCTGGGGCAGCAGATCGACCTGTCGATGCGCATGTTCGCGGGTGCGGAAGTGGCGAGCATGCTGCTGACGTTCCTGGTCCTGGTGATGCTGGCCGACCTGCTCAGTCGCTTCCTGCGCTGGAGGCTGGCATGAACCGGGTGATCAACTTGCTGGTGCTAGGCGCCATCGTTGCTGCTGTGATGGCCTCGTTTGCCTACCTGGAGCTGGACTTGCAGGCGCTGGTCGGCAACGGCGGGCCGGGGCAGATGGGGGAATATGCCGGGCGCTTCCTGCACCCGGACCTGTCTGCCGGGCACCTGCGCGCGGTTGCGCACGGGGCGCTGGAAACCTTGGCCATGTCAGGCCTGGGCACCCTGTTGGCCATGGTGCTGGGCATGCTGTTGGCGCTGCCGGCTGCTGGCCGGTTCGGTTGGCCGTTGCAGGCCTGCGCGCGGCTGCTGCTGAATGCCCTGCGGGCCATCCCGGAACTGGTGTGGGCCGCGCTGACGGTGCTGGCAGCCGGGCTTGGGCCGAATGCCGGTACCCTGGCCTTGGCGCTGCATACCGCTGGCGTGCTGGGGCGGTTGTTTGCCGAAGCGCTGGAGAACGCACCGCCGGAGCCGGCGGCGGCCATCCGCTTGCAGGGCGGCAGCCAGGTAGCGGCATTCTGCTTTGGCACCTTGCCCAATCTGTGGCCGCAGCTGTTGGCTTACAGCCTGTATCGCTGGGAGAACAACATCCGCATGGCCAGCGTGCTGGGGTTTGTCGGGGCTGGCGGGTTGGGGCAGATGCTGTACACCACCTTGAGCCTGTTCCAGGAGGCCCAGGCCAGCACGGTGATCATGGGGATGCTGGTGCTGGTGTTGTTGGTGGATGCATTGAGTGATGTGTTGCGCCAGCGCTATGTGCGGGCCTGATCGATAGCCGGGGCCGCAACGCGGCCCCAAAATCGATCAGGCACCACCAACTTCGGCACACTGCGCCTCCCGCTGCATCGACTCCAGGTTCCGCTCGATCGTCTCGCAAATGCTGTCCATCTGGATCTGGTGCTCACTGAACCTGAACGGGCTCTGCAAATCTGTCCCGATCCGCTCGATGGCCAGCAGCATGAAGCCCACCACTGTCGAAGCCAGCGGTGTGAACCAGCCCAGCGACTCCACCAGCCCTACCGGCACGATCAGGCAGAACAGGGTGATGAACAGCCGCGGAAAGTACACATAAGGGTAGGGCAGCGGCGTATTGGCGATCCGCTCCATGCCACCCTGGGCATTGGACAGGTCTACCAGCGTCGATTCCAGCCTTGCCAGGCGAATGCTGTCCAGCCGCCCGGCCTGGTACTCCCGCGCCAGCAACGCCGCCGAACCACTCAGAATGTCGTTGGCGAAGTTGTTCGAGCGGTTGCGCCGCTCGAATTCCGCCGGCGGAATGAACGCCATCAGTTCATCCGGGCAGCGCTCACCCTTCAAGTGCGCCGCCAGGCAGTTCACATAGGCGATATGCCGGCGCAACAGGGTAGCCTTGACCGGGTTGAGGCTATCATCCGGGTCATCGATCAGGGTCAGTGCCTGCCGCGCGAAGCTGCGCGAACTGTTGACCAGCGCCCCCCACAAGGTGCGCGCCTCCCACCAGCGGTTGTAGGCGCTGCTGTTGCGAAAGCTCACCAGCACCACCAGCGCCGAGCCCAGCAAGGTCAACGGGATCAGCGGCAGGGTGAACTTGCTGTTGAAGAACAGCATGAAATCGATGGTGACCAGCACATCCCAGATCAGCAGCCAGAACAGCGACCAGCCGATGTAGCCGATGGTTTTCACGGCCAGGCGGTACTTGCGGACAATGATGCCTTTCACGCGGGCTACCTCGAAAATTGGCAGATGCAGGATCCGACGTCGAGGCAGGGCGAAGGTTCGGTGTGTGATTGTTGCAAGGGATTTTGAATCTTCTCGCCCAGCCCCATGCAGTGCCTCGCTGACTCAGCCGGGTTGGATCAACACCTGTTTCATCTGCACCAATGCCACCCGCGAGCCATCCCAGGCTCGCCGTTCCTCGATGCCGAACGGCACGAAGCCCAGCTGTGGATAAAGCAGCAGACCCGCTGTGTTGTGGTTGAAGCACGACACCCATACCTCCCGGGCTGCGAACTGTTGGCGGGCCAGTTCGATCATGGCAGTGACCAGGTAGCGCGCTACGCCCTGGCCGCGTGCGGCCTGGGCCACGACCACGTTGCCCAGGGCGCACACGCCGCCGTGTTCGGCCTTGTAGAAGTTGGCGAATGCCAGCACCGTGCCGTTGCCTTCCACCACCGTGGAGCCGCTGCGCTGGGCGATGGCATCGTTCAGCTGGGCGGGGGAGAGCGGGTAGCTGGCTTTGGGGAACATGTAGAACAGTTCGGCCGGGCTTTGCGGGAAGCTGCAGATTCCAGGGATATCGTCGGGCCGTACGGGGCGGTGGGTCAGGTGCATGGCAAGTCCTTGTGTGCTGCTGGTCGGGCCACTTCGCGGGCAAGCCCGCTCCCACAAGGGGCGGGGCAGTATCGGTGTGAGCGGGCGTGCCCGCGAAGTCATATTCTGCCCCGCCACGGGTCAATGCTCACTATTTATGAAACCACTTCCCCCTTGGTCGGGGTCGCGTTTCGCATCAGCTCTTTGCGCAATTTACCGGGGGACATGCCGAACAGGTTCTGGAAATGCCGAATGAAATGGGGAGCATCGGCAAAACCGCATTCGAAAGCGATTTCTCCGATATGTCGATCCGAGCTGATGAGCAGCCAGCGGCCAAACCTGAGTCGAACCTGGCGATAGAACTGGGCCGGGGTGCTACTGGTTTCGGCGACAAACAGCCGCTCCAGTTGCCGTTTACTGGTACCGACAAGGTTCGCGATCGCATCGATATCCAAAGGCTCGGTCATGTGCTTTTCCATCAGCATCACGGCTTCATGCAGGCGCCTGTTCGAAGAGCTGGCGTAGCCAAGTGCCTTGCGCCGATCGACGAAACTGCCAGAGCTGCTTTTCGCGACGGTCATCTGGTGCACGACCTTGCCGGCGCGATCCGGGCCGCAATGCATCCCGATAAGATGGATGGCCAACTCAATCACCGAGATGCCACCTGCGCAGGTGATCCGATCCTTGTCGATCAGGAAGTCACTGTTGCTGACAAAGCGCAATCGCGGGAACAGGCGTTTCCAGTCATCGCAATGGTAGGCATGCACGCAGGCAGTACGCCCCTCCATCAGGCCATGTCGCGCGAGCACGAAGCTGCCTGTGCATAGGCCGATCAATGGAACGTCAGCGGCGGCTGCCTGATGCAGGAATGCCGGATAAGTCTTCGGCGCTGCCTCCAGGTAATCCAGTAGCCCACCAATCACCACGATGTAATCAAATTGATGAGGGTCGGTGAGTTCACTGTCGATGGGTACATCAAGCCCGCAACTGGAAATGACTCTTTGCCCGGGGGTACCGAGGACTTTCCATTGGCATCGTATCGGGCGGCTCTGATCGCCCGTATCGGCAGCATGTCGCAACGCATCGGTCAGCCCCGAGAGTGACAGCAAGGGGAAGCGCGGCCATAGCACGATACCTATGGACAACTCAGTGGCGCCGCGTCGGCTTGGCGGATGTCGTGCCTGACCCTGGTCAAGCGCTTCCACGAGGCTTGCGCTGGAGGCGTTGGGCAGTGCATCTCCGAAATGTCGCAAATATTCAATCATTCCTGCAAACCATCCAACAAGTTATGCCGCTGATCACCATACGATGAGCGCCTGCCCAACACCATGCTGTTCATAGAAAAACAATCAGGGAGCACGTGATGAAGAAGCCCAACGTTCAACGGTTTGCCGGTATCTATGCGGGTTTGCTGGTATCCATGCTGGCTTCGCTACCGGCATTCGCACTGGAAACGGTAGAGCCGGGAAGCCTGACCGTCGCGTTCACCGGGGACATGCCGGGGACCGGTTATCAGGACAGCCGGATGGTCGGCTACGATGGTGAAATCCTTCAACAAATCGCTGAGAAGCTGGGTTTGAAGGTCAAGCCGGCCTTGATGGACTGGGCCAGCACCATTGCCTCGGTACAAGCCAATCGCGTGGATGTCATGGCCGGCACCATGGGCTGGACCGAGCAGCGCGCGAAGGTCATGACCGTGAGCGACCCGATTCACTATTTCAAGAACGGCATCACCCAGACCGACAAGACCAACTGGAGCAGCCTCAAGGATTTGCAGGGCAAGAAGGTCGGCACTATCACGGGTTTCTCGTTCATTCCCGAGATGCGCAAGATCGAAGGCTTGCAAGTCGCGCTGTACGACACCTCCGATGCCGCAGTGCGCGATCTGCTCGCCGGGCGTATCGATGCAGTGATTGGCGATCCGCCGGTCATGCAATACGCCATTTTCCGCAATCAGCAATGGCACCTGCGTTTCAACGCCTTCACTGACAACGACCCTGATTTTCCGCTGCTGACGGGCCTGGGGCAGGTGGTGTACGGCTTCAATAAAGAGGCAAGCCCGCAGCTTGTGGCTGCCGTGAACGAGCAGATCCAGACCCTCTGGAAAAGCTGCGAAATGCGCAAGATCGGTGCCCGCTACGGCTTGTCCCAGGATGTCTGGTATGTGCCGGAAGGCAAGAACCTGAGGCTGAGTGTCGACCGCCCGGCGGACTGGCAACTGCCTGGCTGCAAGTAAGCGCTTGAGCGGATGAATCGGCCTTTGCCGGTTCCATCGCCGTACCTATAACAATAAAGAGGTTAACCAAGATGTCGACCCCGTCCGAACCTGCGCTGCTGCGCGTGCATGACCTGCATAAAAGCTATGGTGAGCTGGAGGTGCTCAAGGGCATCAACCTGGAGTTGAAAGCCGGCGAAACCCTGTCGTTGATCGGCCCCAGCGGGTCGGGAAAGTCGACTTGCCTGCGTTGCATCAATTACCTGGAAAAACCCACCCGAGGCGATATCTGGCTGGGTGACGAGTTGATCGGGCAGGTCAAGGATGGCAAACGCATACGCCTGATGAGTGATCGGGAAATGGCCCCACAGCGACGCGAGATCGCCATGGTGTTCCAGCTTTTCTACCTCTGGCCACATCTGAATGTGCGCGACAACGTCGCGCTGGGGCCGATAAAGGCACAAGGCATGCCGCGCAAGCAGGCCTACGAGCTGGCTGATGCCATGCTGGAAAAGGTCCACCTGCGACACAAGGCCGAGGTCTATCCCGAGCAGTTGTCCGGCGGGCAACAACAGCGGGTGGCTATCGCCCGCGCGTTGGCCCAGCAACCAAAAGTCATCCTGTTCGACGAGCCAACCTCGGCACTGGACCCCGAACTGGTGGGGGAAGTACTGGCCGTGATTCGTGAGCTGGCGCAAGAGGGCCGCACCATGATCATGGTCACCCATGAAGTGCGCTTCGCTCGGGATGTGGCGGATCGGGTGATCTTCATGGACGGCGGACACATTGTCGAGCAAGGGCCTTCGGCGCAGGTAATCGACAGCCCACGTCATGAGCGTACCCGCAGTTTTCTCGGGCGCATGGCCATGGAGGGCGCTTGATGGCGAACTTCGAGGTCTTTCTCGGGCTATTGCCCCTGTTGTTGAAAGGCGCGCTCACCGCCCTGGAAATCGCGCTGTGTACCTTGCTGCTGGCGAGTGCCGGTGGCGTGGTACTGGCCGTGTTGCTGACGTTCAGCCGCTCACGGCTGCTGCATGGCGTGGTCGGCTGTTTCATTGAGTGGATGCGCAATGTTCCCGCGCTGGCGCATCTGTTCCTGATCTATTTTGGTCTCTCCTACCTTGGTATCAACTTACCCGCGTGGCTGGCCGCCATCGTTGGCTTGAGTCTGGTAGGCAGTGCGGTGTTGGCCGACATTTTCCGCAGTGGCTTGCAGTCGCTGCATGTCGGTCAGCATGAAGCCGGGTTGGCTGTCGGCCTGAGCCGGATGCAGATTCTGCGCTGCATTCTCTTGCCCCAGGCCCTGCGCCTGACGTTGCCAGCGTTCGCCAACTACGTCACGCAACTGATCAAGGACACCTCCATCGCCTCAGCCATTGCCGTGCCGGAGATCATGTTCCTGGCGCGCAATCTGGTGACGTCCACCTTCCAGACGTCGCTGATCTACCTGGCAGTGATGTGCATCTACGCCGTGATGATTCTGCCGATCGGTGTGGGATTCATCAGGCTCGAACGTCATCTGGGGAGTGCGCGATGATCAGTTTCTTTCAGCAATACCCGGAGTACTGGAGCGACTGGAGCGTCCGCCTGATGCTTGGTGCCCGGGTCACCGCCGAATTGTCCCTGTTAGGGTTCGCCCTGGCGGTCGTGCTGGGCGCGCTGCTGGTCTGGGCGATGCGAAGCCCGAGCGCGATTCTGAGGCGGTTGGCAGCGTTCTTTATCCAGAGCATGCGTGCAGTACCGCTTCTGGCGTTGCTGCTGGCCCTGTATTTCGCGCTGCCCAGCCTGGGGTTGACCTTGTCCGGCTATTGGGCCGGGGCCATCGGCCTGGGTTTGCAGGGGGCCGCGTACGTTGCGGAAATTCTGCGTGGCGGCCTGGATTCGTTGCATCGCGGCCAGCGCGAAGCGGCAATCGCGATCGGATTGACGCCGTTCAAAGCGTTTACCACCGTCATCCTGCCGCAAGTGTTTCGCGTCATTTTGCCGCCACTGCTCAACGCCTACGTGTCGATCCTCAAGGACAGCTCGTTGTGTGCCCTGATCGCCACCGACGAGTTGATGCTGGCAGCGCGGGCCATCGCTTCGGAAACCTTCCTGCCAATGCATGTCTTCCTGCTGGTAGGGCTGTTCTATTTCGTTATCGCCTTCCCTCTTTCAATGCTGTCGCGTGTGCTGGAAAAGCATGTTTCACGCGGACGCAAAACCGTGCGAGGTTGAACATATGAACACCATGGATCAGGTAGCTTCCCACAGCATTGCCCAGTTGCAACAGGCGCTGCAGGCCGGCTCGCTGACCAGCGAAGCGCTGGTACGTGCGCAACTGGCGCGCATCGAGCGTTTTGACGAGCAGCTGAATGCTTATGTCGAGGCCTATCCCTCGCGAGCCTTGAGTGCAGCCATTGCTGCGGATCGCCAACGTGCGGCCGGCATACACCTGGGGCCGCTGCATGGCATTCCTCTGGCGATCAAGGACTTGTTCGAGATCGAAGGGCAGGCCATCACGGGTGGTTCGTTGGCGCAGGAACCGCGTGTTTCGAGGCTGACCGCCACTGCAGTGCAACGCCTGGAGCGTGCCGGCGCGATCATTCTTGGCAAGGCCCAAACGGTCGAATTCGCTTTCGGTGGCTGGGGCACCAACGCGGTGATGGGCACGCCGTGGAACCCGTGGGACCGTAATGTCCATCGCGCTCCGGGTGGTTCAAGCAGCGGTTCGGCAGTGGCCGTGGCCAGCGGGTTGGCGAGCGCTGCGTTGGGGACCGATACAGGTGGTTCGGTGCGGATTCCGGCGGGTATGTGCGGCTTGGTCGGGTTGAAAACCACGCGTGGGCTCGTCAGCCGCCATGGCTTGATCGAGCTGTGCCCTTCGCTGGATTCGGTAGGGCCTATCACGCACACGGTTGAAGATGCAGCGTGGATGCTGGATGCCCTGCTGGGCCCAGACCCGCTGGATCCGGTTTCGGCCCAGGCACCGGTATTCAGCGCCGCTGCCGGTCTCGATCGGCCAGTAGCCGGTTTGCGCATCTGGGTGTTGCCGGAGGCCGAGCGAGCGCATGTCGCGCCCGGAGTACTGAAGGCTTACGACCTGGGGCTCAAGCAGTTGGCCGCGTTGGGTATGCAATTGATCGAACAACCGCTACCCACGTCGTTGGAGCAGTGCATGCGCATCGCTGGTGGCCTGATGAGCGCTGAGGGTTATGCCAGCCTGGGTCGCTTGTTCGAGCGTGACGACCTGCGTTTCGACCCCCATGTCCAACGGCGCATACTTGGTGGTCGCGCCATCGACGCGGCGTCGTATATCCAGTTGCACAATCAGCGCCGTGCCGCTCGGCAAGCCATGCACGAGGCCATGACCAACATAGACGCCTGTGTTTTCCCGACCAACGCTATTGGCAGTGTGCCGTTGGAGGAGGTCGACGAATATGGCACGCCACTGGCCTTGCTGGGGCGGTTCGCCAACTTGATGAACCTGTGTTCGGTGGCGCTGCCCATCGGGTTCGATGAAAAGGGTATGCCTGTCTCGATGCAGGTTGTCGGGCGAGCCTTCGCCGAGCCACTGATCCTGCGCATCGGCCATGCCTATCAACAGGTCAGCGACTGGCACACGCTACGGCCTGAGGGCTGGGAACTGGCAGACAAAGCGGTTGCATGAACAAACCTGTCATGCAGGCCAAGTCATACCTGGCGTCTGTCAACCAATACCCTGAAGGCAATACCGTGGGGTATGACCGGACAGTGACACTGAGTCGTGATTCAGAACTTGCGAATATTCCAGTGAGGTTCTCGGTTGGCTACCGTCGCGCGTTTACCAATAAGGGCGTTGTCCTGGTTAATGGGCAGCGTGCGCCAGTGGTAGGGAAAGTTGCCATGAATACCGTCATGGTGGACGTGACAGATATCCCGGCTGTGCGGGCTGGCGATCAGGTTGTGCTCTTGGGTAAACAAGGGGAGAGCAAGATCACCCAGGGTGAAATTGAAGCGCTCAGCGGAACCTTGCTGGTTGACCTTGCTACTGTTTGGGGGAGGAGCAATCCTCAAACCCTGGTGACGGATAAAACCTCTGATTAACCCGTAAGAGGGCGAGTCGCTACTGCGGTAATAGCGCTCCACAGTAGCGACGTTTGGCAGTGATGCTTGCGGGTCACTGCCGCTCCTTGATCCCTGCGGGGATGGACGCCGGGCCCAAGCTACTGCACCGGATCACTCACCGGCTTGGCAAAGATGGCCTTGAGTTCGCTGGTCATCGGGAACTCCAGGTTCAAGCCTTTAGGCGGAATCGGCTGTTGGAACCAGCGTTGGTAGATCCCGTTGATTTCCCCTGAACTGTAAAGTTCGCCCAGCGACGCGTTCACCAGCGCGAGGAACTGCGGGTCATCCTTGCGCACCATGCAGCTGTAGATTTCCCGCGACTGCTCTTCCCCGACCACCACCCAGTTGTGCGGGTCGCGGGCCTTGGCGCGTTCGCCGTAGAGCAGTGCATCATCCATGTAGAACGCCGCCGCCCGGCCGGACTGCAACATCTGGAAAGCTTCGCCATGGTCCTTGGCGCTGATCACGGACATGTCCATCTTGTTATCGACGTTGTAGCTCTTCAGGAAGCGTTCGTTGGTGGTGCCGGCGGTGGTCACCACATTCTTGCCGCGCAGGTCGGCGAAGTGCTTGATCCCGCTGTCCTTGGCCGTCAGCAACTGGCCTTTGACATAGATGAACCCATAGGAAAACGCCACCTGCTTCTGTCGCTCTGCGGTGACGCCGGTCGAGCCGCACTCCAGGTCGACGGTACCGTTCTGTACCAGCGGAATGCGGGTTTGCGATGTCACCAGGTTGTACTTCACCTTGAGCTGGGGCAAGGCCAGCTTCTGCTGCACCCGCTCGACGATCTTGTTCGCCAGGTCTACCGAATAGCCCATGGGTTGGCCCGAGTGATCGCCCACGTAGGAGAACGGCACTGAAGCATCGCGATAGCCCAGGGTGATGCTGTTGGCCTTGGCAATCTTGCTCAAGGTAGGCCCCAGCGCTGCTTCGTCAGCATGGGCCTGAGTGCCCAGCAACAGGGCGAGGGTGCAGCCGATCAACGTGATTTTTTGCATTGTTGTTCTCCGTTGCAGGTGAGGGGGTTAGCGACGTGCCGCGATGACGGTTATTTCCACCAGCACTTGCGGGCGCGCGAGTTCGGCCTGCAAGGTGGTGCGACTGGGGGCCTGGCCGGGCGACAGCCAGGCAGACCAGACGTCATTCATCGCCGCGAAATCTTTGCCGATGTCCTTCAGGTAAATGGTCGCGCTGAGCAGATGATCCTTGTCGCTGCCCGCCTCGGCCAACAATGCGTCGATCTTTTCCAGTACTTGGCGAGTCTGGCCGCCGATTTCGGTGGCGTCGTTCGGCACCTGGCCGGAGAGAAACACCAGGTCGCCAAAGGTCACGGCGCCGGACAAGCGTGGATTGGGCTGGATACGGTGGATGGTCATCGGGTGGTCCTTTCAAGGAGTGAGCGTTCAGGCCGCACGGGGCGTAAAACCGTGCAGGTCGATGGAGGGGCGGCGCTGGCCGATCAGTTCACTGAGTAATCGTGCACTGGCGCAGGCCAGGGTAAAGCCCAGAGCACCATGGCCAAGGTTCAGCCACAGGTTGCGATACGCCGTTGCGCCCAGCAGCGGCACGCCGCTAGGGGTGGCCGGACGCATGCCGGCCCATTCGATGGCGTAGTCATAATTACCGGCATTGGCGAAGGTCTCGCGGGCCTGGCGCTTGAGCAAGGCCAGGCGCTTGGGGTCCAGCGACGGGTCGAAACCGACAATGTCGACCATCGCCGCCACCCGCAACTGTTCGCCGATCCGGGCGTAGACGATCTTGCGGTCGTAGTCGGTGATGCTCAGGTCCGGCGCCCGGTGCTGGGCACCGATCGGAACTGTCAGGCTATAACCCTTGAGCGGGTACAGCGGCAGGTCGACACCCGGCAGTGCCAGCAAGGCACTGCGATGGCCGGCCGCGACGACCAGATGCTCCACTGGCAGCACCTCGTCACCCAGTTCGATCGCACTCACCACGCCATGTGCATGGCGAATTCCGGACACCGCCTGGCCCAGGCGGAATTTGCAGCGTCCCGACGCCTTCAAGCGCGCCGCCAGTTGCTGGCAAAAGCCGTGGCAATCGCCGACTTCTTCATCCGGGGTATAGATGGCGCCGACAAAGGGCGCATCCGCCAGTGCCGGGTCCAGGCGGGTGCAGTCGGCGTGCGACAGCACCTGTTGTTGCTGGGGCGCGGCAAGGTTCTTGCGCGCATGTTCGAAGCTGCCGGCCTGGCGAAAGGTGACCAGCTTGCCGTTGCGCCGCCAATGGAAACCGCTCAGGCCATCTTCTTCACGCCAGGCTTGCAAGGTCGACTGGCTCAACAGCGCGAGGCGCAACAGGTGGCCTGCGTTGGCGCGGTTGACCGAGGAGCGGCAAGCCCCGAGGAATGAGGCCATCCAACGCCACTGTGCAGGATCGAAGCGCGGGCGCAATCTGAGCGGTGAGTCGCCACGCAGCATCCAGCCAATGGCCTGCAAGGGCACCCCGGCGTCGGCCAGCGGCGCCACGTAGCGATAGGACAGCTGGCCGCCGTTGGCGAAGCTGGTTTCACTGCCCAGCGAATCGCGCGCCTCGATCAGCGTCACGTCAAAGCCGTCGCGTACCAGTGCGTAAGCGGTTGACAGGCCAATGACGCCACCGCCGATGATGCATACATGCTGAGCCATGTCAGTCCTTGGTCGTTGTTGAAAACGAGCTTGAGGTTAGGGCCAGGTGACAGCTGGCGAAAAATGAATAAAGATCGCTGAGCCATAAACAAAGGTTATGGACTTGCCATGCGCCTTCGCCATATCGAGATTTTCCAGGCTATCCGCCAGACCGGTTCGGTCAGTGGTGCCGCACAGTTGCTGCACGTTTCCCAACCTGCCGTGACCAAGGTTCTGCAGCACGCCGAACAGCAACTGGGCTTTCCGTTGTTCCTGCGGGTGCGTGGCAAACTGCAGCCCACGCCCGAAGCGCTGGAGCTGGAGCGTGAGGTCGACAAAGTCACGGAGAGCCTGCAAGGCGTGCGACGCCTGGCGCAAAGCCTGCGTCGCGCGCCGGGCCACAGCCTGCGGATCGGTGCGACCCCGGCACTGGCCCTGTCGCTGCTGCCGCCGGCCATTCATGAGTGGACCCAGCGTTATCCGGACATCGCTTGCGAGCTGTCCAGCGCCCACAGTCGCGAACTGGTGCAGAACCTGTTGATGCGGGAGATCGATGTCGCCCTGACCCTGCAGCAGCCAGATCACCCTGCGCTCAAGGCTCAGGCACTGGCCAGCGGGGTTCTGGTGGCATTGGCACCGGCCGGTTATTGGCCGCTGGAGGATGAAGGCAAGCCGCTGCCGTTGGCGGCACTGGCCGGCGCGCCCTTGATCGGGCTGTCCAGCGCCGACCCGCTGTCGGTGCGCCTCGACAGCTACCTCAAGGCGGTGGAGCCGCCGCCACGGGTGAGCATTGCGGTGCAGACCTATTCACTGGCCAGGGCGATGGTCGAATCCGGTGCTGGGCTGGCGGTGATCGACCCCTTCACCGCCCTTGGCGCGGCGCCTGGGGCGACCGCGGTTCGTCCGCTGGCCCCGGCATTGCCGATCACCTTGTATGCGGTGACCCGCACGGCCGAACCGTCAGCGCATACACTGAGCGAGCTGCTGACGATTTTCAGCAGCCGTGCGCAGGGGCAACTGGATCGTTGGCGCTGATTGCAACCAGGCCCGGAAACGTTATTGGCATTCATGGAGGATTTTTATGGCACGTGTGGGTTTGATACTGACCCCAGGTTTTGCGGACTGGGAATATGCTTTCATTGCTGGAACTGCATCCCCGTTTTACGGGATCGATGTCAGGTTTTTCGCTTCTGCTACGGGGCAGTTCTGCTCGCAGGGCGGATTGGCTGTAACTGTCGATAGCGATTTGCAGCAATGTCTGGACTGGCAACCGGACGTTGTCGTCATCATTGGAGGGATGGTCTGGGAGCGTGCAGAAGCCCCGGACATCCGGGACTTTCTTCATGCCAGTCGTTCACGTGGGGCGACAATTGCCGGTATCTGTGGGGGAACGCTGGCACTTGCCAGGGCCGGGCTCCTCGACACGGTTCCTCATACTTCGAATAGCGCGGATTTCCTGCAACGGAATGCCGCAGGTTATGCAGGGAGCTCGCTTTATCGAAGCAGTCCGGTAGCTGTGGTTGCCGACCGTATCATTACTGCTCCAGGCCCTGCGCCCGTTAGCTTCACTTGTGCAGTGTTCGAAGGTGCCGGGTTACCTGCAGAGATCGTTTCTCAGTTCAGGTCAATGTTGGCAGCGGAACATGGGTGACCGCATCAACCTGAAAAGTAGCCGACCAGATGATGTGTTCGAGTCCTTGCCAGGTAGCGGATGGGCACGATCAGCTGTATCCAGAAAGCCCATCAGTGTTCGAGTTGAAAGGAATCAGAGCCTTGTTGAAGCTGAACCCATTGGTGCCCGAGCTGATCGTTTCCGATCTGTCTCGCAGCCTGGCATTTTACTGCGGCGTACTTGGCTTCAGGATTGAGTACGAGCGGCCAGAAGAGCATTTCGCCTTTCTGTCCTTCGGTGGCAGCCAGCTGATGCTGGAGCAGGACTGGCAGAGTGAGTCACCCTGGCGGGTTGGCCCGTTGGAGGCGCCCTATGGTCGGGGGATCAACCTGTCGATCGAATGCGCTGATGCAAGCGCAATGGTGGCGGCGCTGGAGGATGCGGGCCATGCCCTCAGAAACCCGATTGAAGAGCGCTGGTACCGCAAAGGGGGCATGCTGGTGGGGCAGCGCAATTTCCTGGTGCAGGACCCGGACGGGTACCTGCTTCGGTTTGCTGAAGATCTCGGCATGAAGAACGCCTGAGCGCTGAGCTGCAGCGCGGCGCCTCGACACGCCCGCTCCCACAAGGGAAGGTGACACGCTCTCGAACATTGTTCCCTGTACGACAGCGCAGCTCAAAGGGCTGGGCGATTTCCCACAGAGATCGCGTCGGCGCGCCTAAATCGCAGGCAAAAAAAAACCGACCATAAGGTCGGTTTTTTCCGGATCTTGGTGCCCCGAGGGAGACTCGAACTCCCACTCCTTTCGAAAACGGATTTTGAATCCGCCGCGTCTACCAATTCCGCCATCAGGGCATGTGGCGCGCAGTATAGAGAGCCGCCGCTGGTCGGTCAATCGGCTTTCATGGTCAATTTTCACACATTGGGCTAAACTTCCCGGCCCTGCCGAACCGAACATTATCATGCGCGTCGCCGATTTTTCCTTCGAACTCCCTGATTCCCTGATCGCCCGCCACCCGTTGGCCGAGCGCCATGGCAGCCGTCTGCTGGTGCTCGATGGGCCAACCGGCGCGCTGGCGCACCGGCAATTCCCCGACCTGCTCGAGTACCTGCGCCCGGGCGACCTGATGGTGTTCAACAACACCCGGGTGATCCCGGCGCGCCTGTTCGGCCAGAAAGCTTCCGGCGGCAAGCTGGAAGTGCTGGTCGAGCGCGTGCTCGACAGCCACCGGGTGCTGGCGCATGTCCGTGCCAGCAAGGCGCCGAAGGAAGGCGCGGTGATCCTCATCGATGGCGGCGGCGAGGCCGAAATGGTCGCGCGCCATGACACGCTGTTCGAGCTGCGCTTCACCGAAGAGGTGCTGCCATTGCTCGACCGCGTCGGCCATATGCCGCTGCCGCCCTACATCGACCGCCCGGACGAAGGCGCCGACCGTGAGCGCTACCAGACCGTGTACGCCGAACGTGCCGGAGCGGTCGCCGCGCCCACTGCAGGCCTGCACTTCGACGAGGCGCTGCTGGAAAAGATCGCCGCCAAGGGCGTCGAGCGGGCGTTCGTCACCTTGCACGTGGGCGCGGGCACCTTCCAGCCGGTGCGGGTCGACAGGATCGAAGACCACCACATGCATAAAGAGTGGCTCGAAGTGGGCCAGGATGTGGTCGATGCCATCGAGGCCTGCCGTGCCCGTGGCGGCCGGGTGATCGCGGTCGGCACCACCAGCGTGCGTTCGCTGGAGAGCGCGGCGCGCGATGGCGTGCTCAAGGCCTTCAGCGGCGACACCGACATCTTCATCTACCCGGGCCGGCCGTTCCATGTGGTCGACGCGCTGGTCACCAATTTCCACCTGCCGGAGTCCACGCTGCTGATGCTGGTCTCGGCCTTCGCCGGCTACCCCGAGACCATGGCCGCCTACGCGGCGGCGGTCGAGCAGGGGTACCGCTTCTTCAGTTACGGTGATGCCATGTTCATCACCCGCAATCCGGCGCCACGCGGGCCCGAGGATCAAGCATGAGTCGCACCTGTCGAATGTCCTTCGAACTGCTGGCCACCGACGGCAAGGCCCGTCGTGGCCGCATCACCTTCCCACGGGGCACCGTGGAAACCCCAGCGTTCATGCCGGTGGGCACCTATGGCACGGTCAAGGGCATGCTGCCACGCGACATCGAGGCCATCGGTGCCGAGATGATCCTCGGCAATACCTTCCACCTGTGGCTGCGCCCGGGTACCGAGGTGATCAAGAAGCACAACGGCCTGCACGACTTCATGCAGTGGAAAGGCCCGATCCTCACCGACTCCGGTGGCTTCCAGGTGTTCAGCCTGGGCGCCATGCGCAAGATCAAGGAGGAGGGCGTGACCTTCGCCTCGCCGGTTGATGGCGCCAAGGTGTTCATGGGCCCGGAAGAGTCGATGCAGGTGCAGCGTGACCTGGGCTCGGACGTGGTGATGATCTTCGACGAGTGCACCCCGTACCCGGCCGAGCACGATGTGGCGCGCGCCTCCATGGAGCTGTCGCTGCGTTGGGCCCAGCGCTCGAAGAACGCCCACGCCGACAATACAGCGGCGCTGTTCGGTATCGTCCAGGGTGGCATGTACCAGGACTTGCGCATGCGCTCGCTGGAAGGCCTGGAAAACATCGGCTTCGACGGCCTGGCCATCGGTGGCCTGTCGGTGGGCGAGCCCAAGCACGAAATGATCAAGGTGCTGGATTACCTGCCGGGCCAGATGCCTGCTGACAAACCTCGTTACCTTATGGGGGTAGGCAAACCGGAAGATCTCGTTGAGGGTGTGCGCCGCGGCGTCGACATGTTCGACTGCGTGATGCCGACGCGTAACGCGCGCAACGGTCATCTGTTCGTCGATACAGGGGTGATCAAGATCCGCAACGCGTTCCATCGCCACGATGAATCGCCGCTGGATCCGACCTGTGACTGCTACACCTGCACCAACTTCTCGCGCGCCTATCTGCATCACCTGGACAAGTGCGGCGAAATGCTGAGCAGCATGCTGAATACCATCCACAACTTGCGCCATTACCAGCGCTTGATGGCCGGTTTACGCGAGGCTATTCAACAAGGTAAATTGGCCGCCTTTGTCGACGCCTTCTACGCCAAGCGCGGGCTTCCCGTACCGCCTTTGGACTGACTGTCTGCATCCATTATTAGAAAATTACATTAGGAGTGCCCAATGAGCTTCTTGATCCCCGCCGCATACGCGGACGCTGCAGCACCTGCCGCCGGCCCAGCCGGTACCGGCTTCGAGTGGATTTTCCTGGTCGGTTTCCTGGTCATCTTCTACCTGATGATCTGGCGCCCGCAGGCCAAGCGTGCAAAAGAGCAGAAGAACCTGCTGAGCAACTTGCAGAAGGGTGACGAAGTTGTCACCAACGGCGGCATCGCCGGCAAGATCGTCAAGGTTTCCGATGATTTCGTGGTCCTGGAAGTTTCCGACAACGTCGAGCTGAAGTTCCAGAAGGGTGCCATCGCGGCCACCCTGCCAAAAGGTACGCTCAAGGCTATCTGAGTTACCGGTTTTTCTTTCCAGTCGGGGCGCGCAACGCGCCCCGCGTCTTGAACGGGCGGCGTGATGCTGAACAAATACCCTCTGTGGAAATATGCACTGATCGTGCTGGTACTGGTGGTCGGTTTCATTTATTCCGCTCCCAACCTCTACCCGGATGATCCGGCGGTACAGATCAGTGGTGCCAGCTCGGCGCTGCAGGTGAGCCAGGCCGACCTCGACCGCGTCAGCAAGGCGCTGGTCGATGCCAAGATCGCCGTCAAGGGCGCGAGCCTGGGTGAGAAGGGCAGCGGGCTGATCCGCCTGACCAATCAGGAAGACCAGCTGCCAGCCAAGGATGTCGTGCGCAAGGCACTGGGCGATGATTACGTCGTGGCCCTGAACCTGGCCCAGACTACCCCGCAATGGCTGCGCAACCTGGGCGCAAGCCCGATGAAGCTGGGCCTGGACCTGTCCGGTGGTGTGCACTTCCTGCTGGAAGTGGACATGGACAAGGCCATGAGCGCCCGCATGAAAGTCTACGAAGGCGAGGTCAAGACCTTGCTGCGCAAAGAGCGCATCCGCTACCGCAGCCTGCCTCAGCAGGATGGCGGCATCATGCTGGGCTTCGCTGACGATGCAACCCGCGAACAGGCACGTGCCCTGATCCGCAAGAATTTCAATGACTTCGACCTGACCACCACCGAGCGTAACGAGCTCGCCGTGCTGCGTCTGGCGCTGACCCAGGCGAAAGTCGCCGAGATCCGCGAATACTCGATCAAGCAGAACCTCACCACCGTCCGCAACCGGGTCAACGAGCTGGGCGTGGCCGAGCCGCTGGTCCAGCGCCAGGGCGCCAACCGCATCGTGGTCGAGCTGCCAGGCGTGCAGGACACTGCCGAAGCCAAGCGTATCCTGGGTAAAACCGCCAACCTGGAGTTCCGCTTCGGTGCCGAACCGGGCGCGTCCAAGGCCACTACCGAAGTGTTCGAGTTCCGTGAAGGTGGCCGTTCCGCCGCGGTCGAGCGCGGCCTGATCATCACCGGTGACCAGGTGACCGACGCCCAGGCCAGCTTCGACGAGCAAGGTCGCCCGCAGGTGAACATCCGCCTGGATGGCCACGGTGGCGAGCTGATGACCCGTGCTACCCGCAGCAACGTCGGCCGCAGCATGGCGGTGATCTTCATCGAGCAGAAGCCGGTCACCCGCTACGTCAAGCAGACCGTCGACGGCGTCGAGAAGGACGTTGCCGTACAGAGCTTCCAGGAAGAGAAGAAGATCATCAGCCTGGCGACCATCCAGTCGCCGCTGGGCAGCCAGTTCCGCATCACCGGCCTGAACGGCCAGGGCGAATCGTCCGAACTGGCCCTGCTGCTGCGTGCCGGTGGCCTGGCCGCGCCGATGTACTTCGCTGAAGAACGCACCATCGGCCCAAGCCTGGGTGCCGACAACATCACCAAGGGTATCGATGCGTCGCTGTGGGGCATGCTGTTCGTCTCGCTGTTCATCATCGCCATCTACCGTGCCTTCGGTGTGATCGCCACCATCGCCCTGGCGGGCAACATGGTCCTGCTGCTGGCGCTGATGTCGCTGCTGGGCGCCACCCTGACCCTGCCGGGTATTGCCGGTATCGTGTTGACCATGGGTATGGCGGTGGACGCCAACGTGCTGATCTTCTCGCGTATCCGCGAAGAGCTGAACGCCGGCATGTCGGTGCAACGCGCCATTCACGAAGGCTTCAACCGCGCCTACACCGCGATCATCGACGCCAACCTGACCAGCCTGCTGGTCGGCGGCATCCTGTTCGCCATGGGTACCGGCCCGGTCAAGGGCTTTGCGGTCACCATGTCCCTCGGGATTTTCACCTCGATGTTCACCGCCGTCATGGTGACCCGTGCAATGGTCAACCTGACCTGCGGCGGGCGTGACATCAAGAAGCTGTGGGTTTGAGGGAGCTGCGATGAAAACCATCAACTTCATGGGCGTGCGCAATGTCGCGTTCGCCGTTACCGTGCTCCTCACCGTGCTGGCGTTGTTCAGCTGGTGGCAGAAGGGCCTGAACTTCGGCCTGGACTTCACCGGCGGTACGCTGATCGAGCTGACCTACGAGCGCCCGGCCGACCTCAAGGCGGTGCGTGCCGAGCTGGTCAACTCCGGCTTCCACGAGGCCGTGGTGCAGAGCTTCGGCGCCACCACCGACCTGCTGGTGCGCATGCCGGGCGATGACCCGCAGCTGGGCAACAAGGTGGCTGAAGCCCTGCAGAAGGCCGGCGGCGACAACCCGGCCAAGGTCAAGCGTGTCGAGTTCGTGGGCCCGCAGGTGGGTGAAGAGCTGCGCGACCAGGGTGGCATGGGCATGCTCCTGGCCCTGGGCGGCATCCTCATCTACCTGGCCTTCCGCTTCCAGTGGAAGTTCGCGGTGGGCGCGATCGTCTCGCTGATCCACGACGTGGTGGTGACCCTGGGTATCCTGTCGTTCTTCCAGATCACCTTCGACCTGACGGTGCTGGCGGCGGTGCTGGCGATCATCGGCTACTCGCTGAACGACACCATCGTCGTGTTCGACCGGGTGCGCGAGAACTTCCGCGTCATGCGCAAGGCCTCGCTGATCGAGAACATCAACGTTTCCACCACCCAGACCCTGCTGCGGACCATCGCCACCTCGGTTTCGACCTTGCTGGCCATTGCCGCGCTGCTGTTCTTCGGTGGCGACAACCTGTTCGGCTTCTCGCTGGCTCTGTTCATCGGCGTCATGGCCGGTACCTATTCGTCGATCTATATCGCCAACGTGGTACTGATCTGGCTGAACCTGAGCAGTGAAGACCTGATCCCGCCGGCCAAGACCGACGGTGTGGACGACCGCCCGTAAGGCGTGTTCCACGCCGTTTGGCGGCCAGAAAGGCGCGAGTGTTGAACTCGCGCCTTTTTTTTTACTCCAAGGCTGGGAGAAGGCGGGTTGGATCCGCGGGTTATGATCAGGAGGTTCATGTGAACAAATCAATGCTTGTGGGTGCGGTACTGGGTGCTGTCGGTGTGACTGCCGGAGGTGCTGTCGCGACCTACAGCTTGGTCAACAAGGGGCCTGAGTATGCGCAGGTCACCGACGTGCAACCGATCAAACAACAGGTGAAAACCCCCCGTGAGGTCTGCAAGGACGTCGCCGTGACGCGTCAGGCACCGGTCAAGGACCAGCACCAGATCGCCGGTACCGTGGTGGGCGCCATTGCCGGTGGCCTGCTGGGTAACCAGATCGGTGGTGGTAGCGGCAAGAAGATCGCCACGGTGGCTGGTGCGGTCGGTGGTGGTTATGCCGGTAACAAGGTGCAGGAAGGCATGCAGGAGCGTGACACCTACACCACCACGCAAACCCGCTGCAACACGGTCAACGACATCAGTGAGAAAGTGGTGGGCTACAACGTGAAGTACACCATTGGCGACAAGGTAGGGCAGGTGAAGATGGACCACGAGCCCGGGTCGACCATTCCACTGGACAAGAATGGCAAGCTGATCCTCAGCGAAGCTGGCCAGTGATTGATGTTGCCTGAACCGGCCTCTTCGCGGGTAAGCCCGCTCCCACAGCTACAGCAATGTCCTTGAGGTTGTCGCTATCACTGTGGGAGCGGGTTTACCCGCGAAGAGGCCAGCACAGGCAGTACAAAACTGGCAGGCAAACAAAAAGCACCCCGAGGGGTGCTTTTTTTGTGCCGGCAATCCGCGCTTAGCGCTTCATGTTCTCTGGCAGGTGCGGCTGGATAGCAGTCAGCACGGCCTTGAAGCACTTGATGTTGCCCGCAACGATATGGCCCTTCTCGAGGAAGTCATGGCCACCGTTGAAGTCGCTTACCAGGCCGCCCGCTTCCTGGATCAGCAGCACGCCGGCGGCCATGTCCCATTCGGACAGGCCCGACTCCCAGAAGGCGTCGAAACGGCCAGCAGCCACGTAGGCCAGGTCCAGGCTGGCGGAGCCGGCGCGGCGGATGCCGGCGGTCTGGCCAGTCAGGGCACGGAACATGCCCAGGTAGTTGTCCAGGTCGGCCATCTGGCTGTCGCGGAACGGGAAGCCGGTGCCCAGCAGGGCGCCTTCAAGGCTGGTGCGCGAGCTGACACGCAGGCGGCGACCATTGAGCTGGGCGCCACGGCCACGGCTGGCGGTGAATTCTTCCTGGCGCACCGGGTCGACGATCACGGCGTGCTCAAGGCGGCCACGGTATTTGCAGGCGATGCTGACCGCGAAGTGCGGGATGCCACGCAGGAAGTTGGTGGTGCCGTCCAGCGGGTCGATGATCCACAGGTAATCCTTGCCTTCTTCGCCGCTACCCGCGTGCAGGCCGGTTTCCTCGCCCTGGATGGAGTGGTTCGGGTAGGCCTTGCGCAGGGCGTTGACGATGCTCTGCTCGGCGGCGCGATCGACTTCGGAAACGTAGTCCTTGGCCTCTTTCTCATCGACCTTGATGCTATCCAGGCGTTCGATGGAGCGGAAAATCAGTTCACTGGCGCTGCGAGCGGCGCGCAGGGCGATATTCAGCATAGGCTGCATGGGCGGGTCACCTGGAGATGTTAAAGAAGAAAGCCGATCATTCTAGCAGAAAACTTTGGCGGCAGAAGTGTCACATTTGCTTTCGTGGCGTTACGTCTGTCGGTTCTGTAAGATCGAAGGCCCTGATTCCTGCATCTGTGAGCACAACACCTTGCTGCAAAATATTCGTGTTGTTCTGGTCAATACCAGCCACCCCGGCAACATCGGCGGCGCTGCGCGAGCCATGAAAAACATGGGCTTGTCGCGTCTGGTGCTGGTGCAGCCGAAAGCGTTCCCCGCCGAGGATGCCAGTGCCCGAGCCTCGGGTGCCGACGATGTGCTGGCCAATGCCCAGGTGGTCGACAGCCTCGAGCAGGCGCTGGTCGGCTGCAACCTGGTGATGGGCACCAGCGCCCGCGAGCGGAGCATCCCCTGGCCGCTGATTGGCCCGCGCGAGTGCGGGGCCAAGGCGGTGGAGCATGCCAAGGGTGGCGAGGAAATCGCCCTGGTGTTCGGGCGTGAGCACGCCGGCCTGACCAACGAAGAACTGCAGCGATGTCACTTCCACGTGCACATTCCCTCCAACCCCGACTTCAGCTCGCTGAACCTGGCTGCCGCTGTCCAGGTGCTCTCGTACGAGGTGCGCATGGCCTGGCTGGCTGCCGGTGCAGCGCCGGGCAAGGTCGAGAAGGTTGACGCCAGCGAGCTGGCGACCATGGACGAAATGGAGCTGTTCTACGACCACCTGGAGAAGACCCTGGTCGGCATCGGCTTCCTTGACCCCGACAAGCCCAAGCACCTGATGCCGCGCCTGCGCCGGCTGTATGGGCGGGTTGCGGTCGAACGTTCGGAAATGAGCATTTTGCGCGGCATCCTCACCGAGACCCAGAAAGTGGTCCGGGGCGAGCCGCATAAACGGAAGGACTGACAGATGTTCGAACGCCTGCGTGAAGATATTCAAAGCGTATTCCATCGTGACCCGGCTGCGCGCAACGCCTTCGAGGTGCTGACCTGCTACCCGGGCATGCATGCCATCTGGCTGCACCGCCTGGGCAATGCCCTGTGGAAGCGTGATTTCAAGTGGCTGGCTCGCCTGGTGTCCAACTTCGGCCGCTGGCTGACCGGGATCGAGATCCACCCCGGCGCCACCATCGGCCGACGCTTCTTCATCGACCATGGCATGGGTATCGTCATCGGCGAAACCGCCGAGATCGGCGACGATGTCACCCTTTACCAGGGCGTGACCCTGGGCGGCACCAGCTGGAACAAAGGCAAGCGCCATCCCACCCTGGAAAACGGCGTGGTGGTAGGGGCCGGGGCCAAGGTGCTGGGCCCGTTCACTGTCGGTGCCGGAGCCAAGATCGGTTCCAATGCGGTGGTGACCAAGGCAGTGCCGGCCGGCGCCACGGCGGTCGGTATCCCCGGGCGAATCATCGTCAAGAACGAAGACGATGAGGTCGAGGCCAAGCGCAAGGCCATGGCCGAGAAGATCGGCTTCGATGCCTATGGTGTCAGTGGCGACATGCCGGACCCGGTGGCCCGTGCCATCGGCCAGATGCTCGACCACCTGCAGGCAGTCGACGAGCGGCTGGAGGGTATGTGTGGTGCCCTGACCAGGATGGGTAGCGACTACTGCGCCAAGGAGCTGCCAGCCCTGCCGGAAGATGACTTCAAGGAAGTTGCCCAGGTGGCCCGGCGCGACACTCAGTCGCATTGATTGCGTCGTGGTGAAATCATGGTGACATACGGGGCGTGTGCTCACGCCCCCTGTCTGCTACAATCGCGCCCGCCTCCCCGATGCAAACCCGACTAAAGCACTAGGTCTAATAGTTGACTTAAATGCTCGGGAATCGCATACTCGCTCACATCCTGTAACTCCCGTGGTACCCAATAGCCATGCGACTGACTACCAAAGGCCGATACGCCGTGACCGCCATGCTCGACCTGGCGTTGCACGCGCAGCATGGGCCGGTGTCTTTGGCCGACATTTCCGAGCGCCAGGGCATTTCCCTCTCTTATCTGGAACAGCTGTTCGCCAAGCTGCGCCGCAGCAGCCTGGTCTCCAGCGTGCGTGGTCCAGGCGGTGGCTACCAGCTGTCGCGGGGCATGGAAACCATCCAGGTGGCCCAGGTCATCGATGCGGTCAACGAATCGGTCGATGCCACCCGCTGCCAGGGCCTCGGGGATTGCCATGCCGGTGACACCTGCCTGACCCACCACCTGTGGTGCGACCTCAGCCAGCAAATCCATGAATTCCTCAGCGGCATCAGCCTGGCCGACCTCGTCATGCGCCGTGAAGTGCAGGAAGTCGCCCAGCGCCAGGACCTGCGTCGTGTCGCAGGCCGAACCGCCCAGCTGGACAAGATTGAGACGTCCGCCGTCGATTGATCCCACCGGGACGACGAGCGACGCCACCGCCTGATAGGAGAGACAAATGAAGTTGCCGATCTACCTCGATTACTCCGCGACCACCCCGGTCGACCCACGCGTGGCCCAGAAGATGGCCGATTGCCTGCTGGTCGACGGGAACTTCGGTAACCCGGCTTCGCGCTCCCACGTCTTTGGCTGGAAAGCCGAGGAAGCGGTCGAGAACGGTCGTCGCCAGGTTGCCGAGCTGATCAACGCCGATCCGCGCGAAATCGTCTGGACCAGCGGTGCCACCGAGTCCGACAACCTCGCACTCAAGGGCGTCGCGCACTTCTATCAGACCAAGGGCAAGCACATCATCACCTCCAAGATCGAGCACAAGGCGGTCCTGGATACCGCTCGCCAGCTGGAGCGTGAAGGTTTCGAAGTCACCTACCTCGAGCCAGGCGAAGACGGCATCGTCACCCCGGCCATGGTCGAGGCGGCGCTGCGCGACGACACCATCCTGGTTTCGCTGATGCACGTGAACAACGAAGTCGGCTCGATCAACGATATCGCCGCCATCGGTGAACTGACCCGCTCGCGCGGTGTGCTGTTCCACGTTGACGCCGCGCAGTCGGCCGGCAAGGTCGAAATCGACCTGCAGAAGCTGAAGGTCGACCTGATGTCGTTCTCTGCGCACAAGGTCTACGGCCCGAAAGGCATCGGCGCGCTGTACGTCAGCCGCAAGCCGCGTGTACGCCTGGAAGCCATCATTCACGGCGGTGGCCATGAGCGTGGCATGCGTTCGGGCACCCTGCCGACCCACCAGATCGTCGGCATGGGCGAAGCCTTCGCCATCGCCAAGCAGGAAATGGCCGCGGAAAACGTGCGCATCAAGGCCCTGAGCGACCGCTTCTTCAAGCAGGTCTCGGACCTCGAAGAGCTGTACGTCAACGGCAGCAAGACTGCCCGCGTACCACACAACCTGAACCTGAGCTTCAACTACGTCGAAGGCGAATCGCTGCTGATGTCGCTGAAGGACATCGCCGTATCGTCCGGTTCGGCCTGCACCTCCGCGTCGCTCGAGCCGTCCTACGTACTGCGCGCCCTGGGCCGCAACGACGAGCTGGCGCACAGCTCGATCCGCTTCTCCTTCGGCCGCTTCACCACCGAAGAAGAAGTCGATTACGCCGCGCAGAAAGTCTGCGAGGCCGTGAACAAACTGCGTGAGCTGTCGCCGCTGTGGGACATGTACAAAGACGGCGTTGACATCTCCAAGATCGAGTGGGCCGCCCACTAAGCAGTCGCCGGCAAGAGCGGCTCCCTGATGAGGAAGGAATTGCACCATGGCATACAGTGAAAAGGTCATCGACCACTACGAAAACCCGCGCAACGTCGGCAAGATGAATGCCGAAGACCCGGACGTCGGTACCGGCATGGTCGGCGCCCCGGCCTGTGGTGACGTCATGCGCCTGCAGATCAAGGTCAACGAGCAGGGCGTGATCGAAGACGCCAAGTTCAAGACCTACGGCTGCGGTTCGGCCATCGCTTCCAGCTCCCTCGCCACCGAGTGGATGAAGGGCAAGACCCTGGACGAAGCCGAAACCATCAAGAACACCCAGCTGGCCGAAGAACTGGCGTTGCCGCCGGTCAAGATCCACTGCTCGGTACTCGCCGAAGATGCCATCAAGGCAGCTGTGCGCGATTACAAGCAGAAGAAAGGCTTGATCTAAGTCGCCTGTTGCGAGGTAAGGAGTCCAGATGGCTATCAGCATGACAGAAGCCGCCGCCAACCATGTGCGGCGTTCCCTGGAAGGGCGCGGCAAGGGCGAAGGCATTCGCCTGGGCGTGCGCACCACCGGTTGCTCGGGCCTGGCCTACGTGCTGGAGTTCGTCGACGAGCTGGCGGACGAAGACCAGGTGTTCGAGAACCATGGCGTCAAGGTGATCATCGATCCCAAGAGCCTGGTGTACCTCGACGGCACCGAACTGGACTTCGTCAAGGAAGGGTTGAACGAAGGCTTCAAGTTCAACAACCCTAACGTGCGCGGTGAGTGTGGCTGCGGCGAAAGCTTCAACGTTTGAGGCTGGCTGTGGGTACTCCTTGTCATTTCGCATTGTTTGACCTCCAGCCAAGCTTCCGCCTGGATCTCGACAAGCTAGCCACTCGCTATCGCGAGCTGGCCCGCGAAGTCCATCCCGACCGCTTTGCCGACGCCTCCGAGCGCGAGCAGCGCGTGGCGCTGGAAAAGTCCGCGGCCCTCAACGACGCCTACCAGACCCTGCGCAGTGCGCCGCGTCGTGCCCGCTACCTGCTGGCCATCGGCGGCCACGAAGTGCCCCAGGAGGTCACGGTCCACGACCCGGACTTCCTGTTGCAGCAGATGCAGTGGCGTGAAGAGCTCGAAGAGCTGCAGGACGAAGCCGACCTCGATGGCGTGGCCGTGTTCAAGAAGCGCCTGAAGGTCGCCCAGGACACGCTGAACGAGGACTTTGCCGCCTGCTGGGACGCCCCAGGCGAGCGCGACAAGGCCGAACGCCTGATGCGCCGCATGCAGTTCCTCGACAAGCTCGCCCAAGAAGTGCGCCAACTGGAAGAGCGCCTCGACGATTAACCCGGTGCTGCCCGTGATGGCACCTAAGGTATTCAGATAAGCATGGCCCTACTGCAGATTGCCGAACCCGGTCAAAGCCCTCAGCCGCACCAGCGCCGCCTGGCGGTGGGGATCGACCTGGGTACCACCAACTCTCTGGTCGCCGCACTGCGCAGCGGCCGTAGCGAGCCCCTGCCCGACGCGCAGGGCAACGTCATTCTGCCGTCCGCGGTGCGCTACCTCGAAGGGCGCAACGAAGTGGGGCAGGCTGCACGCGATGCCGCTTCCAGCGACCCGCTGAACACCGTGCTGTCGGTCAAGCGCCTGATGGGGCGCGGCCTGGCCGACGTCAAGCAACTGGGCGAGCAGCTGCCTTACCGCTTCGTTGGCGGTGAGTCGCACATGCCGTTCATCGACACCGTGCAGGGGCCGAAAAGCCCGGTGGAAGTGTCCGCCGATATCCTCAAGGTATTGCGCGAGCGTGCCGAAGCCACCCTCGGCGGTGAGCTGGTGGGGGCGGTGATCACCGTGCCGGCCTATTTCGACGATGCCCAGCGCCAGGCCACCAAGGACGCTGCGCGCCTGGCCGGCCTAAACGTGCTGCGCCTGCTCAACGAGCCGACTGCCGCTGCCGTGGCTTACGGCCTGGACCAGAACGCCGAAGGCGTGGTGGCCATCTATGACCTGGGCGGCGGTACCTTCGACATTTCCATCCTGCGCCTGACTGCCGGCGTATTCGAAGTGCTGGCCACCGGTGGCGATACTGCCCTGGGCGGTGACGACTTCGACCACGCCATTGCCGGCTGGATCATCGAACAGGCCGGGCTGTCGTCCGACCTGGACCCGGCCACCCAGCGCGCGCTGCTGCAAACCGCCTGCGCCGCCAAGGAAGCCCTGACCGACACCGACGTGGTCAGCGTCAGCCATGGCGCCTGGCAGGGCCAACTGAGCCGCGCCGGCTTCGAAGCCATGATCGAGCCCATGGTCGCCCGCAGCCTCAAGGCCTGCCGCCGCGCCGTGCGCGACAGCGGTATCGAGCTTGAAGAAGTCAGCGCCGTGGTCATGGTCGGCGGTTCGACCCGCGTCCCGCGTGTGCGTGAAGCCGTCGGTGCACTGTTCGGGCGCACCCCGCTGACCTCGATCGACCCCGACCAGGTGGTGGCCATCGGTGCTGCCATCCAGGCCGATACCTTGGCCGGCAACCGCCGCGAAGGTGGCGAACTGCTGCTGCTGGATGTCATCCCGCTGTCGCTCGGTCTTGAGACCATGGGCGGGCTGATGGAGAAGGTAATCCCGCGCAACACCACTATCCCGGTAGCGCGTGCCCAGGAGTTCACCACATATAAAGATGGCCAGACGGCCATGATGATCCACGTGCTGCAGGGCGAGCGCGAGCTGATCAGCGACTGCCGCTCGCTGGCGCGCTTCGAGCTGCGTGGCATCCCGGCCATGGTCGCCGGTGCGGCGAAAATCCGCGTCACCTTCCAGGTCGACGCCGACGGCCTGCTCAGCGTCGCCGCCCGCGAGCTGGGCTCGGGCGTGGAAGCCAGCATCCAGGTCAAGCCGTCCTACGGCCTGACCGACGGCGAAATCGCCCGCATGCTCAAGGACTCCTTCGAACACGCAGGTTCCGACAAGCAGGCCCGCCAGCTGCGCGAGCACCAGGTGGACGGCGAGCGCCTGCTGGAAGCGGTACAGGGCGCCCTGGACGCCGACGGTGAGCGCCTGCTCAGCAGTGACGAGCGCGACGCCATCGAATTCCAGATGCAAGAACTACGTGATTTGCTGGCCGGCACCGATGGCGCTGCCATCGAGCAACAGACCAAGCGTCTGTCGCAGGTGACCGACGCATTTGCCGCCCGTCGCCTTGATTCGACGGTCAAAGCCGCACTGGCCGGGCGCAACCTGAATGAGATCGAGGAGTAACCGATGCCGCTGGTGACATTCCTGCCGCACGAGAAGTTCTGCCCCGAAGGGCTGACCGTGGAAGTCGAGCCCGGGACCAACATCCTGGAGCTGGCCCACGACCATCACATCGAGATGGAAAGCGCCTGCGGCGGCGTCAAGGCCTGCACCACCTGCCACTGCATCATCCGCAAGGGTTTCGACTCGCTGGAAGAAGCCGACGAGCTGGAAGAAGACATGCTGGACAAGGCCTGGGGCCTGGAGGCTCAGTCGCGCCTCGGCTGCCAGGTGGTTGTCGCTGACCAGGACCTGGTCATCGAGATCCCCAAGTATTCGCTCAACCACGCCGCCGAAGCGCCGCACTGAGGTTTGCCCCATGAGCCTGAAATGGATTGATGTACTTGAGATCGCCATCCAGCTTGCAGAAAGCAAGCCGGACGTCGATCCTCGTTATGTGAATTTCGTCGATCTGCACCGCTGGGTGCTGGCCTTGCCAGAATTCAGCGACGATCCGTCACGCGGCGGTGAGAAAGTGCTCGAGGCCATCCAGGCGGCCTGGATCGAAGAAGCCGACTGAACGCATCCTGCAGGTTAGGCAATCCCCTGGAACCCGCGTATAATTCGCGGGTTTAATTTTTCGCAACACTCATTTTTCTGGAGTTTTCCATGGCTGTTCAACGTACTTTCTCCATCATCAAGCCTGACGCCGTTGCCAAGAACGTCATCGGCGAGATCACCACTCGTTTCGAGAAAGCCGGCCTGCGCGTCGTCGCTTCGAAAATGAAGCAACTGTCCAAAGCCGAAGCCGAAGGCTTCTACGCCGAGCACAAAGAGCGCGGCTTCTTCGCTGACCTGGTTGCCTTCATGACTTCCGGTCCGGTCATCGTTCAGGTTCTGGAAGGCGAAAACGCCGTTCTGGCCAACCGCGAGCTGATGGGCGCCACCAACCCGAAAGAAGCTGCTGCCGGCACCATCCGTGCTGACTTCGCTGTTTCCATCGACGAAAACGCTGTTCACGGTTCCGACTCGGAAGCTTCGGCTGCCCGCGAAATCGCTTACTTCTTCTCCGCTACCGAGCTGTGCGACCGCATTCGCTAAGCGAAGCAGGTCTTGGGTGATTCCATGAGTGACATGACTGGCAAGATCAACCTGTTGGGCCTGACCCTGCAGGAAATGGAAAAATTCTTCGAGTCGATCGGAGAGAAGCGTTTTCGTGCCGGTCAGGTCATGAAATGGATTCACCACTTTGGCGTCGACGATTTCGCCGCCATGACCAATGTCGGCAAGGCCTTGCGCGAAAAGCTCGAGGCCGTTGCCGAGATTCGGGGCCCGGAAGTGGTCAGTGAAGACATTTCCGCCGACGGTACCCGCAAGTGGGTGGTCCGCGTTGCCTCCGGCAGCTGCGTCGAAACCGTCTACATCCCCACCGACGATCGCGGCACCCTGTGCGTGTCGTCGCAAGCCGGCTGTGCCCTGGACTGCAGCTTCTGCTCCACCGGCAAGCAAGGCTTCAACAGCAACCTCACCGCCGCCGAAGTGATCGGCCAGGTGTGGCTTGCCAACAAATCCTTCGGGACCGTTCCGGCCAAGATCGACCGCGCCATTACCAACGTGGTCATGATGGGCATGGGCGAACCCCTGCTGAATTTCGACAATGTCATCGCCGCCATGAAGATCATGATGGAAGATCTGGGCTATGGCATTTCCAAGCGTCGCGTCACCCTGTCCACCTCGGGCGTGGTGCCGATGATCGACGAGCTGGCCAAGCACATCGACGTGTCGCTGGCCCTGTCGCTGCACGCACCGAACGACGAACTGCGCAACAAGCTTGTACCGATCAACAAGAAGTACCCGCTGAAGATGCTGCTGGAATCGTGCATGGGCTACATGTCCACCCTGGGTGGCAAGCGCGTGCTGACCATCGAGTACACCCTGCTCAAGGACGTCAACGACCAGCCTGAGCATGCTGCGCAAATGATCGAGCTGCTGCGCGACGTGCCGTGCAAGATCAACCTGATCCCGTTCAACCCGTTCCCGCACTCGGGCTACGAGCGGCCGAGCAACAACGCCATTCGCCGCTTCCAGGACCTGTTGCACCACGGTGGCTTCAACGTCACCACCCGCACCACCCGTGGTGATGACATCGACGCCGCCTGTGGCCAGCTGGTTGGCCAGGTCAACGACCGAACCCGCCGCAGCGAGCGCTACATCGCCGTGCGCCAGCTGTCGGCGGACGCCGAGCTGCAAGACAGCCCCGCCAGCCACTGACCGGGACCTTGCCCATGAGCCTGCGCGCCGCGCTGTCGATCCTTGCGCTTTTGCTGCTGGCCGGCTGCGTGTCGGGCGGCGCGGGCGACCCCCTGGCCAGCCGCCAGGGCAGGGCAGAGGCGGGGCGGGCCTATGTGCAGCTTGGGCTGGGTTATTTGCAACAGGGTTTGACCGAGCAGGCCAAGGCGCCGCTGGGCAAAGCCCTGGCCCTGAATGGCGGTGATGCCGACGCGCACGCCGCCCTGGCGCTGGTGTTCCAGGCCGAAGGCGAGCCGGCGCTGGCCGAAGCGCACTTTCGCAAGGCACTGCAGGCACGCCCGGGCGACACGCGAATTCGCAACAATTACGGCAGTTTCCTTTATGCTCAGGGGCGATTTGCCGAGGCCGAGCAGATGTTTCGCCTGGCCAGCGCCGATACCCTGTATCCTGAACGCTCACGCGTGTACGAGAACCTGGGCCTGACCGCCCTGAAGCTCGAGCGCCGCGACCAGGCGCAGGCGTATCTGCTGAAAGCTTTGCAACTCAACCAGCGGCAACCGAAAGCGTTGCTGGAAATGGCTGAGTTGTCCTACGAAAACAGGCATTATGTGCCGGCCCGGGACTACTACGATCGTTTCAGCCAGTTGAGCGACCATGATGCCCGTAGCCTGCTGCTGGGCAGCCGCCTTGCCCGGGTATTCGACGAGCAGGGCACCCTGGCCGAGCTGGGCCAGCAATTACAACGACTTTATCCCGGTACGCCGGAATATCAGCAATACCTGTCGGAGCAACGATGAAAGCCGCGCATCCCGAAGTAGCAGTAGCGCCTGGCCAGAACCCCGGTGAGCTTTTGCGTCAGGCCCGTGAGAACCGGGACTGGTCACAAGCCGAGGTGGCCCGCAAGCTCAACCTCACTGTCAGTTCGTTGAACCACGTGGAAACCGGCGCCTTCGACAAGCTGCCGGGGCATACCTTCGCCCGTGGTTATATCCGCGCCTATGCCAAGCTGATGAACCTGGACCAGGCTGCCCTGGTGGACGCCTTCGACCGTTACACCGGCACCCACGCCAAAGGCAGCGACGTGCACTCGCTGGGCCGTATCGAAGAGCCGGTGCGCCTGTCGCACAATATCCTGCGCGGCGTCAGCCTGCTGCTGCTGGTGGCGGTGATCGGCGGCGGCTTTGTCTGGTGGCAGGACCAGGGCAGCCTGCGTGGCAAGGACCTGGCCAAGATTGCCCTGGAGCACGTCGAAGTCGAAAGCGCCGACGGTACCACCCAGATTCACCCGCTCGATGAGCCTGAAGACCAGGCCGTTTCCGCTGGCCAGCAGCCCGAGAGCGCGCCGCTGCCGCTGGAGCAGGGCGCTGCCGAGCAGCCTGCCGCCGCCGAACAGGCACCGGCAAGCCCGGCACCTGCCGCTACCACTAACGCAGTGCCAGCACCGGCCCAGCAGGCGCCTGTGGCACCCGCTGCCAGCGCCCCTGCTGTCGCGCCAGCGCCGGTTGCCCCGGTTGCCCCGGCCCCGGCGGCCGTTGTACCTGCCACGCCTGTAGCGGCAGTGGCCGCCGCCGAGCCTGTCGTGCCAGCCGCAGTGCCGGCTGGCAGCGCCAAGGTCGCCATCCAGTTCGTCGCCGATTGCTGGACCCAGGTCACCGACGGCAACGGCAAGGTGCTGTTCAGCGCCATCAAGCGCAAGGGGGACAACCTCGAGCTGACCGGCAAGCCGCCGTTCTCGGTACGCCTGGGCTTTGCCCGTGGCGCCCAGGTCAGCTACAACGGCCAGGCCGTCGATGTTGCCCCGTTCACCAGTGGCGAGACCGCTCGCCTGAAGTTGGGACAGTAAGTCATGCACGGCGAATCTCCGATCAAACGTCGCGAATCCCGCAAAATCTGGGTCGGCAATGTGCCGGTGGGTGGTGATGCCCCCATCGCGGTGCAGAGCATGACCAACACCGACACCAACGATGTGGCCGCCACCGTGGCGCAAATCCAGCGCCTGGTCGATGCCGGCGTGGACATCGTGCGTGTCTCGGTGCCGGACATGGACGCCGCCGAGGCGTTCGGCCGCATCAAGCAGCAGGTCAGCGTGCCGCTGGTGGCCGACATCCACTTCGACTACAAGATCGCCTTGCGCGTGGCCGAACTGGGCGTCGACTGCCTGCGTATCAACCCGGGCAACATCGGCCGTGAAGACCGTGTGCGCGCGGTTGTAGATGCCGCCCGCGACCGGGGTATCCCGATCCGTATCGGCGTCAACGCCGGTTCCCTGGAAAAGGACCTGCAGAAGAAGTACGGCGAGCCGACCCCGGCGGCGCTGGTCGAGTCGGCCCTGCGCCACGTCGAGCACCTCGACCGCCTGGACTTCCAGGACTTCAAGGTCAGCGTCAAGGCCTCCGATGTGTTCATGGCCGTCGAAGCCTACCGCCTGCTGGCCAAGCAGATCGTACAGCCGCTGCACCTGGGCATCACCGAAGCCGGTGGCCTGCGTTCGGGGACGGTGAAATCCGCTGTCGGCCTCGGTATGCTGCTGGCCGAAGGCATTGGCGATACCATCCGTATCTCGCTGGCGGCCGACCCGGTCGAAGAAGTGAAAGTCGGCTACGACATCCTCAAGTCGCTGCACCTGCGCTCGCGCGGCATCAACTTCATCGCCTGCCCGAGCTGCTCGCGGCAGAACTTCGATGTGGTCAAGACCATGAACGAGCTGGAAGGGCGCCTGGAAGACCTGCTGGTGCCGCTGGACGTGGCGGTGATCGGTTGCGTGGTCAACGGCCCGGGTGAAGCCAAGGAGGCCCATGTGGGGCTGACCGGCGGCACGCCGAACCTGATCTACATCGACGGCAAGCCGGCGCAGAAACTGACCAACGACAACCTGGTCGATGAGCTGGAAAAACTCATCCGCCAGAAAGCGGCCGAAAAGGCCGAGGCCGACGCGGCGCTGATCGTCCGTGGCTGACACACAGAATTCGTAAGGACTTTTCGTGAGCAAATCGCTGCAAGCCATCCGTGGCATGAACGACATCCTGCCAGAACAGTCGCCGCTGTGGCGCTACTTCGAAGGCACCGTGGCCGGCCTGCTGGACACCTACGGGTACAGCCAGATCCGCACGCCGATCGTCGAGTTCACCGAGCTGTTCAAGCGCTCCATCGGTGAAGTGACCGACATCGTCGAAAAAGAGATGTACACCTTCGAGGACCGCAACGGCGATTCGCTGACCCTGCGCCCCGAAGGCACCGCTGCGTGCGTGCGTGCCGTGCTCGAGCATGGCATCACCGGCAACGGCCAGGTGCAGAAACTGTGGTACATCGGCCAGATGTTCCGCCACGAGCGCCCACAAAAGGGTCGCTACCGCCAGTTCCACCAGATTGGCGTGGAAGTATTCAACCTGGACGGTCCGGACATCGACGCCGAGCTGATCATGCTGACCTGGCGCCTGTGGGGCCAGCTGGGCATCCGGGACGCAGTCAAGCTGGAACTCAACAGCCTGGGCACCAGCGAAGCCCGTGCACGCTACCGTGACGCGCTGGTCGAGTTCCTCTCGGCGCGCCTGGAGCAACTGGACGAAGACAGCCAGCGCCGCCTGAAGAGCAACCCGCTGCGCATCCTCGACAGCAAGGACCAGAACACCCAGGCGGTGCTGGTCGGCGCGCCGAAGCTGGAAGACTACCTGGACGAAGAGTCGCGCGTGCACTTCGAGGGCCTCAAGGCCCGCCTGGACGCTGCCGGCATCCCGTTCGTGATCAACACCAAGCTGGTGCGTGGCCTGGACTACTACAGCAAGACCGTGTTCGAGTGGGTTACCGACAAGCTCGGCGCCCAGGGCACTGTCTGCGCCGGTGGCCGCTACGACGGCCTGGTCGAGCAGATGGGCGGCAAGCCGACCCCGGGCGTCGGTTTCGCCATGGGCATCGAGCGCCTGATCCTGCTGCTGGAAACCCTGGGCAAGGTGCCCGAGTCCATCAGCCGCCAGATCGACGTTTACCTGTGCGCCTTTGGCGAACAGGCGGAGCTGGCCGGCCTGCGCCTTTCCGAAGGCCTGCGCGACCGCCTGCCGGGCCTGCGCCTGGCGGTCAACGCCGGCGGTGGCAGCTTCAAGAGCCAGTTCAAGAAAGCCGACAAGAGCGGCGCGCTGTTCGCCCTGATCCTCGGCGACGACGAGCTGGCCAAGCAAGAGATCGGCTTCAAGCCCCTGCGTGGTCAGGGCGAACAACAGAACATTGCCTGGGATGCTCTGGCTGAGCACCTGGAAACCGCGATCGCGCAGGCGTAACGCGGTTCAACAAGCGAATAGGCGAAAAGGAGTATTGGGGTGTCGAGTACCGATGATGAACTGGCAGGGGTCAAGGACTGGTGGAACCGCAACGGCAAGCCGCTGCTGACCGGTGCCCTGCTGGCTGGCGTGGTGGTGTTGGGCTGGAATACCTGGCACAAGTACCAGAACAATCAGTCGCAAGGTGCCTCGCAGCTGTACCAGGCCTTGCTGGAGACCAGCCTGACGCCGACTGGCCAGCCTGACGCGACCAAGGTCGCGGAACTGGCCGGCAAGCTCAAGAGCGAGTTCGGCGGTACCGCCTACGCCCAGTACGGCAGCCTGTTCGTGGCCAAGGTTGCGGTCGAGAGCGGCAAGCTCGACGACGCTGCTGCCGAGCTGAAGGGCGTGCTGGACAAACCGGCCGATGCCACCCTGGGCGAAATTTCGCGTCAGCGCCTGGCACGTGTTCTGGCCGCCCAGAACAAGGCCGAGGAAGCCCTCAAGCTGCTCGACGGCGACGCTGACAAAGCCTTCCTGGCCAGCCGTGAAGAGTTGAAAGGTGACCTGCTGGTGCAACTGGGGCGCGCCGACGACGCGCACAGCGCTTACGAGAAAGCCAAGGCTGCGCTGTCCGATGAGGCGGCGGTCGGTGGCCTGCAATTGAAGCTGGATGACTTGGCCAAAGGGGACGCGTAAGTGATCGGTTGGAAACATGCAGCAGTGCTGACCCTGGCCGTACTGGCCGCAGGTTGCAGCAGCAACAGCAAGAAGGAACTGCCCCCGGCCGAGCTGACCAAGTTCACCGAGGAAGTGGTGCTGAAGAAGCAGTGGAGCCGTTCGATCGGTGACGGCCAGGGCGAGACCTACAACACCCTGGTACCCGCCATCGAGAACGACCGTATCTACGCTTCCGACGTCAACGGCGAAGTCTTCGCCCTCGACCGCATCACCGGCGACGTGGTGTGGAAGAAGGACCTCGAGCTGCCGGTATCCGGCGCTGTCGGCGTAGGCTACGGCCTGGTCATGATCGGCACCCTCAAGGGTGAAGTCATCGCCCTGGATTCCAGCACCGGCGAGGAGCGCTGGCGCTCCCGCGTGACCAGCGAAGTGCTGGCCCCGCCTGCCAACAACGGTGACGTGGTGGTGGTGCAGACCCAGGACGACCGCCTGATCGGCCTGGATGCCACGACTGGCGACCGCCGCTGGATCTATGAAAACACCCCGGCCGTGCTGACCCTGCGTGGTACCGGCGCACCGATCGCCACCAACCGCCTGGCCGTCGCCGGCCTGTCCACCGGCAAGGTGGTGGCGGTGGATATCAACAACGGTGTTCCTGTGTGGGAAAGCCGTGTGGCGATTCCGCAGGGCCGTTCCGAGCTGGATCGTGTGGTCGATATCGACGGCGGCCTGCTGCTGTCTGGTGGTACCCTGTACGTCAGCACCTACCAGGGCCGCGTCGCGGGCCTGGACCTGGAAAGCGGCCGCGTGCTGTGGCAGCGCGATGCCTCCAGCTATGTGGGTGTCGCCCAGGGCTTCGGCAACGTCTACGTCAGCGAAGCTTCGGGTACTGTCGAAAGCGTCGACGAGCGCTCGTCCAGCGCCCTGTGGACCAACGACACCATGGCTCGCCGCCAGCTGACGGCGCCTGAGGTGTTCTCCAGCTACGTGGCTGTGGGTGACTTCGAGGGTTACCTGCACCTGCTGAGCCAGGTCGATGGCCGTTTCGTTGGCCGTGAACGTATCGACAGCGATGGCCTGCGTGCCCGCCCACTTGTGGTCGGCGACACCATCTACGTCTTCGGCAACAGCGGCAAGCTCGAGGCACTGACCATCCGCTGAAGCTATGCTTGAAGCCTTGGCGGGCTTCAAGCCGCGGCGTAGGACACGCCGCCCGAACTCCGGCCGCTGCCTTGCAGCGGCCTTTGCATTTTCAAGAATTCAAGAGTGGAGAGCCGAATGGTTCCCGTAATCGCCCTGGTGGGCCGCCCGAACGTCGGCAAATCCACCATGTTCAACCGCCTGACCAAGACCCGCGATGCCATCGTCGGTGACCTGTCGGGCCTGACCCGTGACCGCCAGTATGGTGATGCCACCTGGCAGGGTCGTTCCTTCATCCTGATCGACACCGGCGGTATCACCGGTGACGAAGTGGGCATGGACGAGAAAATGGCCGAGCAGTCGCTCATGGCCATCGAAGAAGCCGACTATGTACTGTTCCTGGTCGATGCCCGCGCCGGCATGACCGCCGCCGACCAGATGATCGCCGAGCACCTGCGCAAGCGGAACAAGGAAGCGATCCTGGTTGCCAACAAGATCGACAACATCGACGCCGACGTCGCCCGCGCCGAGTTCTCGCCGCTGGGCATGGGCAACGCCATCCCGGTGGCCGGCTCCCAGGGCCGTGGCATCAACGCGCTGATGGAGGCCGTGCTCGGCCACCTGCCGCGCGACCAGGTCGAGGAAGCGCTGGACGCCGAAGTCGCCGAAGGCGAAGAAGCGGTGCGCATCCCGGGCCCGAGCGAAAAGGATGGCATCAAGATCGCCATCATCGGTCGCCCCAACGTCGGCAAGTCGACCCTGGTCAACCGCATGCTCGGCGAAGAGCGTGTGGTGGTGTACGACCAGCCGGGCACCACCCGCGACAGTATCTACATCCCGTTCGAGCGCGATGACGAGAAGTACACCTTCATCGACACCGCTGGCGTGCGCAAGCGCGGCAAGATCCACGAGGAAGTCGAGAAGTTCTCGGTGGTGAAGACGCTGCAGGCGATCAAGGACGCCAACGTGGTGATCTTCGTCATGGACGCCCGCGAAGGTGTGGTGGACCACGACCTGAACCTGCTGGGCTTCGCCCTGGAAGCCGGCCGCGCCATCGTCATCGCCCTGAACAAGTGGGACGGCATGGAGCCGGGCGAGCGCGATTACGTGAAGACCGAGCTGGAGCGCCGGTTGTTCTTCGTCGATTTTGCCGACATCCACTTCATCTCCGCCCTGCACGGCACCGGCGTGGGCCACCTGTACAAGTCGGTACAGGCCGCGTTCAAGTCGGCGGTCACCCGCTGGCCGACCAGCCGCCTGACGCAGATCCTCGAAGATGCCGTGAGCGAGCACCAGCCACCGCTGGTCAACGGCCGCCGCATCAAGCTGCGCTATGCCCACCTCGGCGGTGCCAACCCGCCGCTGATCGTGATCCACGGCAACCAGACCGACAAGATTCCGAAGTCGTACTCGCGTTACCTGGAGAACACCTACCGCCGCGTCCTCAAGCTGGTCGGTACGCCGATCCGCATCGAGTACAAGGGCGGTGAGAACCCGTACGAGGGCAAGAAGAACACCCTCACCGACCGCCAGGTCAACAAGAAGCGCCGCCTGATGTCGCACCACAAGAAGGCCGAGAAGAAGCGCCGCGACAAGCGCTGATTCCGCGTCAGCTTCTTCGCGGGTAAACCCGCTCCCACAGGTCCCACACAGTTTTCGAATGCTGTGCAGTACCTGTGGGAGCGGGTTTACCCGCGAACAGGCCCTTTGATCCAGCGCAAATCCCCCTATTGTTTCAACCTTTTTCCTGACCGCTCGATCCGCTATGCTCGGACTCCACCCCGTGCCGGATACACCCCAGGAAAGAGGGCTCCATGATTCGCAGCAAACTGCCGAATGTCGGCACGACCATCTTTACCACCATGTCCCAGCTCGCCGTGCAGACGGGCGCGCTCAACCTGTCGCAAGGTTTCCCCGACTTCAACGGCCCGCAGGCGCTGCTCGATGCAGTCGGCCGGCATGTAGCCGCCGGGCATAACCAGTATTCGCCGATGACCGGCCTGCCGGCCCTGCGCCAGCAGGTGGCGGCCAAGGTCGCGCGGCTGTATGGCGCACAGGTGGATGCCGATCAGGAAGTGACCATTACACCAGGCGCCACCGAGGCGATCTTCTGTGCCATTCAGGCAGTGGTACAGGCTGGCGATGAAGTGATTGTCTTCGACCCTTGCTACGACAGCTACGAGCCGTCCGTGGAACTGGCCGGTGGCCGCTGCGTGCATGTACAGCTGAGCGACGGCGATTTCCGCATCGACTGGCAGAAGTTCAGCGATGCCCTCAGCCCGCGTACGCGCATGGTCATCCTCAATTCGCCACACAACCCCAGCGGCGCGCTGATTACCCGAGAAGACCTCGACCAGTTGGCCCGGCTTATCGCTGATCGCGATATCTACCTGGTCAGCGACGAGGTCTACGAGCACCTGGTGTATGACGGTGTGCGCCATGCCAGCGTGCTGGCCCACGAGCAGCTGTACCCGCGTGCCTTCGTGGTCAGCTCGTTCGGCAAGACTTACCACGTTACCGGCTGGAAGACCGGCTACGTGATTGCCCCGCCGGCGCTGAGCGCCGAGCTGCGCAAGGTGCACCAGTACGTGAACTTCTGCGGCGTGACCCCGCTGCAGTGCGCCTTGGCCGATTTCATGGCCGAGCACCCCGAGCATATCGATGAACTGCCGGCCTTCTACCAGGCCAAGCGTGACCTGTTCTGCGGCTTGCTGGAGGGCTCGCGGTTCCGTTTCACCCGCACGGCGGGTACCTATTTCCAGCTGGTGGACTATTCGCAGATCCGCCCGGACCTGAACGATGTCGACATGTCGCTGTGGCTGACCCGTGAGCACGGCGTGGCGACCATCCCGGTGTCGGTGTTCTACCAGCAACCCATCCCCGAGCAACGCCTGGTCCGCCTGTGCTTTGCCAAACGAGAGGAGACGCTGCGTCAGGCAGCGGAAAGACTATGCGCGATCTGAGCACACTGCCGAACCTGAAAGTCGCCCTGGTGCAGACCACCCTGGCCTGGCACGACCGCGAGGCCAACCATGCGCACTTCGAAGTGCTGCTGGAGCAGGTGGGCGAAGTGGACCTGGTGATTTTGCCGGAAATGTTCACCACCGGCTTCTCGATGCAGTCCGAGAGCCTGGCCGAGCCGGAGAATGGCCCGACCTACAAATGGCTGAAGGCCCAGGCGAAGAAGTACGACACGGTAATTACCGGCAGCGTGATCATCCAGGCCGCCGATGGCAGCCACCGCAACCGCCTGCTGTGGGCGCGGCCGGATGGCGAAGTCCTGCACTACGACAAGCGCCACCTGTTCCGCATGGCCGGCGAGCACAAGCATTACACACCGGGCGAGCGCCAGGTGCAGTTCGAGCTCAAGGGCTGGCGGATTCGTCCGTTGATCTGCTACGACCTGCGCTTCCCGGTGTGGAGCCGCGATGCCCAGGACACCGACCTGTTGCTGTACACCGCCAACTGGCCGGCTGCGCGCCGCCAGCACTGGAACCGGCTGTTGCCGGCGCGGGGTATCGAGAACCTGTGCTATGTGGCGGCGGTGAACCGGGTGGGCACCGATGGCAAGGGCTTTGCCTATTCCGGCGACAGCCAGGTGCTGGACTTCCAGGGCGAGAGCCTGCTCAGCGCCGGGGAGGCCGACGGGGTGTTTACCGCGGTGTTGAGCGCGGCGGAGCTGGCGGCCTACCGGGCCAAGTTCCCGGCCAACCTGGATGCCGATACCTTCGAGCTGCACTGACAGCCTGTACCGGCCACTTCGCGGGTAAACCCGCTCCCACAGGTACCGCACAGTATTCAAAATCTGTGAGGACCCTGTGGGAGCGGGCAGGCCCGCGAAGAGGCCAGCACTGGCTACATCAATGCAAGATCAGTACACATCCCGCCGATACCGCCCATCCTCGATAAGCTGCTGCACAGTGGCCTCCCCGAGGATACCGTTGAGCGCCGCATCCACTCCCGCCGCCATCCCTTGCAGGCTGCCACAGACATACACACAGGCGCCATCCGCGACCCAGCGCTTGAACTCTTCAGCCTGCTGCAGCAACACATCCTGCACATACACCTTCTCCGCCTGGTCCCGCGAAAATGCCAGGTCCAGACGTGCCAGGTCGCCGCTGTCCAGCCAGCCTTGCAGCTCGCTGCCACACAGCAGGTCATGGGCGCGGTTACGCTCGCCGAACAGCAGCCAGTTGCGCTGCTCGCCCGCATTCACCCGCGCACGGAGCAGGCTGCGCAGGCCGGCCAGGCCGGTGCCGTTGCCGATCAACACCAGTGGTGCAGCCGTTTCCGGCAGGTGGAAGCTGCTGTTGCGCCGCAAGCGCAGGTTCAGCGTACCGTTCAACGGCAGGTATTCGGTCAGCCAGCCGGAACCCAGGCCCAGGTTGCCATCGGCGTGGCGTTCCTGGCGCACGATCAGCTCCAGTACGCCATCGCTGGCGATCGAGGCGATCGAGTACTCGCGGCTGCCGATCGGCACCAATGCATCGACCAGCGCTTGCGGCTGCAAGCCGATCAGGTGATCGCGACGGGTCGGCAACTGGCGGCCAGCCAGGGCCTGGGCGAGGGTTTCGCCCAGGCCATTCACCTGCACCTTGGCCCCGGCGTCCAGCGCCATGCCATCGAGGAAGGCCTCGATCCTTGGCTGGCCGTTGAGCGGCAGGATCTCCACCAGGTCACCGGCTTCCCAGCTGGCGGGCGCTTGCGGTCGCAGGCCGAGCAGGTACACCGGCTGGCCCTGGCTGCCCGGGTTGAGCAGTTCACGGCGCACCAGTGACCAGTTGCCGAAACTCGGCGGCTGCCAGGCGGCCACCGGCTGGGCGCCGGTCAGTTGCGCCAGTTCCTGCTGCCACTGCTGCAGCGCTGCCTGGTCGGCGTTGTCCACTTCCACCGGGCTGAACGCGCTGCTGGCACCGCGCTCACCCAGCCATGCCTGCAAGCGGCGGGCGAAGCCGCAGAAGTGCGGGTACTGGCGGTCACCGAGGGCGAGCAGGGCATAGTTGAGGTTGTTCAGCGCCCAGGGCTGGCCGAGCACCTTGCGCTCGAAGGCGCGGGCGCTGTCGGGGGCTTCGCCGTCGCCGAAGGTGCTGACCACGAACAGCGCACGGCGGGCCTGGCGCAGGTCGTCTTCACCCAGTTCGGCCAGGGCGCGCACCTGCACCGGCAGGCCGGCCGCCTGCAACTGGCCGGCGCTCTGCCAGGCCAGTTGTTCGGCAAGGCCACTCTGGCTGGCAAAGCCGATCAGCCAGCTGTCGCCACTGGCCGTGTTGCTGGTGACGTTGCCACGGGCGGCGCGTACCTGACGCTTCTTGCGGCGGCGGTCGAGGTACAGCAGCCAGCCGGTGACGAAGAACAGCGGCATGGTCAGGCTGGCGATGGTGACGATGATGCGCCCCGGCAGGCCGAAGTATTCGCCCACGTGCAGGGCGTAGACGCTCTGCAGCAGCTGGGCCTTGAAGGATTTGTCGGTGTAGCGGTCATGTTTTTTCACCTGACCGCTGGCCGGGTCCAGCACCAGGGTGTTGAAGGCACGCGGGTGGTCGGCGTCGTCCAGCAGGTAGAACAGGTTGGCCGGTTGGCCACCTGCCGGTGGCAGGCGCAGGTTGTACATGGCCAGGCCCGGGCCGGCGGCGTCCTTGAGGTTGGCCCAGATCGCGTCGTAGTCGACCACCAGCGGCGGGGCGTTCTTGTCGATTTTCTGCGGCCCGTGGCGGCCACGGCCTTCGCCGCGCTTTTGTTGCTGGCCGGCGGCCGGTGCGTCGGCCAGCAGCTTGTTCAGGCCTTCGCGGTACCACTCGTAGGACCAGAACAGCCCGGTCAGGGCGAACAACAGGTAGAACAGCAGGCACCAGGTGCCGGCCACCGCGTGCAGGTTCCAGTTGAAGGCGCGGCCTTTCCTGGCCCAGTCAAAGGTCAGCCAGGTGCGCCAGTCCAGCGCCTTGCGCGGCCAGCGCAGGTACAGGCCGGAGAGGCAGAAGAACACCAGCATCAAGGTGCAGGCACCGGTGATCTGCCGGCCGCTGTCGCCCATGGCCAGGAAGCGGTGCAGGTTGAGCATGAGGTTGAAGAAGCCTTGCCCGGCCACTTCTCCCTTGAGTTCGCCAGTGTACGGGTCGGCGTAGCGCAGCGGGCCACGGCGCTCGCCTGGTGGCGGGGTGAAGGAGACGCGTGCGGCGTTGCCTTCGCGTACATCGACCCACAGCATCGCCACCTTGTCGTGCTGCTGGGCCTCGACTCGCTGGACCAGTTCGGCCGGGGGCAGCACGCCCTCCGGGCGCACCTGGACCTTCAGGACATCGGCATTCAGCGCGCGCAGCAGTTCTTCCTGAAACGAGTACAAGGCCCCGGTGATACCCATCAAGGCCAGCACCAGGCCAGCGGTGATGCCAAAGAACCAGTGCAATTGGAACAGCGTCTTCTTCACCACATGATCACCTTGTGTTTCTGCCGCACACTGCGCGGCGTGCATTATGCCTTGATACGCAAAAGCCCCGCTCACGGGAATGAACGGGGCGGGGGGAGCGGGTTGCTTGTTACCTGTGCCGGCCTCTTCGCGGTTGAACCCGCTCCCACAGAGATATCACTGGATCTGAGGCCAGTGGAGTACCTGTGGGAGCGGGTTCACCCGCGAAAGGGCCGGCACAGGCGCAGCCCATTCAACAGATCAACCCCATCCTGGCATCAGAAGTGGACGCTGGTGGTCAACAGAGCCGTCCGCCCGGCTGCCTGGTTGGCGAAGTGGGTGGAGAAGGCCTTGTCGTAGTACACCTCGTTGGTCAGGTTCTGCACGTTCAGCTGCAGGTCGATGTTCTTGGTCAGCTTGTAGGCAGCCATGGCGTCATAGCGCACGTAGCTGTCGACCATTGTGGTATTGGCTACGTTGCCATACACGTCATCGACGTAGAACGCACCGCCACCGATGGTCAGCTTCGGCGTAACGGAGTACGTGGTCCACAGGCTGGCGCTGTTGTTCGGCGTGTTTGGCAGCTGATTGCCGTCGTTAGCCTTGTTCAGCGGGCCGCCGTCGATCTGACGTGCCTGAAGGTAGGTATAGCCGGCGAATACCTGCCACTTGTCGGTGAGCTTGCCGCTGGCCGACAGCTCGATGCCCTGTACACGAGTTTCGCCGACGTTCTCGTAGGTGGTGGTGTCCACCTGAACGCGGGCATTTTCCTTCTCTGTGCGGAAGATCGCTGCTGCCAGTGACAGGCGTTCGTCCAGCAAGTCCCACTTGGTACCTACTTCGTAGTTGGTGGTCTCTTCCGGCTCCAGGTCGCTGCCCAAGATATTGCCGCTGCGGTCAGTGGTGCCTGGCAGAGTGTTGGTTTCGGTACCCTCACCGAGCATGGCGCCTGGCGGGGTCGCGGACGTGGCGTAGGAAACATAGATGCTGCCGTTTTCGGCAGGCTTCCAGACCAGACCCAGCTGGCCTGTGAAGAATTCACTCTTGTCGCGACCTTTGGTAGGTACGCCGTTCTTGTTCACGACGGTTGCGCCGCTGGCGTCGTAGGTACGGAACTTGGTATCGAAATGGTCGTAACGCAGGCCCATGTTCAGCAGCCACTGGGGCGTGAGCTCCAGTGTATCGAAAGCATAGATCGCACGTGTCTTGCCGCTGGTTTTGGTACCGGCGTAGTTGCGCGAGACCGTGCCGTCCCAAGCGTCATCCGGGTTCGGGTCGCTCAGCGAGGTGCAGCTACCGCCGTTGCCAGGCCCAGTGCAGCTGAGTTTGCTGTTTGGCGTGACGGTGTAACTCTGGCGGTCGGACTCTTCCTTGGTGAACTCGATACCGGTGGAGAAATTGTTCTTGAAGCCGCCGACGAAGAACTCACCGAACAGGTCGGTCTGGTTGGTTGTGGTGGCGGTGTTGCCAACACGGGTGTTGGCGCGACGCCAGACCCCATTGTTGTTGACGTTGCCAACACTGTCGTCAGGCTGGGTCAGGATGTAGTCCTGCATGCTGTTGCCGTGACGCAGGGTGTTTTTGATGGTCAGCGAGTCCGTCAGGTCGTGCTCGATGCCAATGGTTGCGATGTCAACGCGGGTCTTGCGGAAATCGCGACCGGTCAGGCCATAGAAGTTGTCGCTGTCGCCGCCGTCAGTCGGCTTGCTCGGGTGCGCCGAAGTGCGTGCAGTGTTGCCACCGGTCGGGATGGTGTACGGGATGCCCGAATCCGGAAGGTCGTCGCTTTCCAGATGGTAGTAGTCGAGGTTCACGCGGGTCGGGGTACCCAGGCCGAAGGCCAGCGATGGGGCGATACCCCAACGGTCGTAGTTGACCTTGTCGCGGCCGGCGACGTTGCTTTCGTGGGTCATCAGGTTCAGGCGGCCGGCAACGGTATCGCTGAACTGGTAGTTACCATCGAAGGTGTAGCGCTGGGTCTGGTCGCTGCCCCAAGTCCAGGCGCCATCGAGCGAGTTGCCCAGGTGTGCACGTTTGCTCACCAGGTTGATGGTGCCGCCGGCGGCACCACGGCCTCCGATGGCCGAGTTCGGGCCCTTGGCTACTTCTACCGATTCGATGGCGAAGATTTCGCGGGTTTGTGCACCAGTGTCGCGCACGCCGTCCAGGTAGGTGTCGCCCTGGGCGTCGAAGCCGCGGATGAACGGGCGGTCGCCTTGCGGGTTGCCGCCTTCGCCGGCACCAAAGGTGATCCCTGGCACGGTGCGCAGGGCGTCCTGCAGGGTCAGGGCGCTGGTGTCCTTGATCACTTGCTGCGGGATCACGGTGATCGAGCGTGGGGTGTCTACCAGCGGCGCGGTGTACTTCTGCGAGGAGGCCTTGTCGACCTTGTAATCGGTGCTGGCTTGTTCAGCCTTGCCGTTGACGCTGGTGGCGTCGAGGGTGATCGCGCTGCTGGCGGCCGGGTCGGCGGCGTAGGCCGACGAGGCGCTGAGGGCGACGCCGATGGCAGACACGATCAGGCGTGGTGAACTCACTGCAGATGGTACGTACTGGCGCATTGCTTAGGACCTTCCCCAAGGTGTTAAGGCCGCGGATCTTAATGTAAGCGATTGTGACTCACAATTGAGAGTAGTTACCATTCGTGAAGAATTTACAATCTTTACAGTTTCCCTTTACGGTTTCATCAAGCTGAAACGTCTTAAGCGGCGAATGGGGGTTGTGAAGCGCAAAAGGGAATCAATATCATTGGCGCCTTTACATTTTCCAACGGTGCTGCCGCCATGCTGCTTCACATCCCCGGCCTGTTCGATACCGATGAGCTGGCCCGTATCCGCGAGGCGCTGGAGCAGGCCGACTGGGCCGACGGCAAGATCACGGCCGGCTACCAGTCGGCCAAGGCCAAGCACAACCTGCAGCTGCCGGAAGGACACCCGCTGGCCAAGGAGATCGGCAGTGCGCTGATCGACCGCTTGTGGCAGAACCCGCGCTTCATGTCCGCAGCCTTGCCGCACAAGGTGTTCCCGCCGTTGATCAACTGCTACCGCGAAGGTGGCAATTTCGGCTTCCACATCGACAACGCCCTGCGCCAGCCCAAGGGCAGCCCGGAGCGGGTGCGTACCGACCTGTCCTCCACGCTGTTCCTCAGCGATCCGGACAGCTACGACGGCGGCGAGCTGGTGATCCAGGACACCTATGGCGTGCAGCAGGTCAAACTGGCCGCCGGTGACCTGGTGCTGTACCCCGGCACCAGCCTGCACAAGGTCAACCCGGTGACCCGTGGCCAGCGTTACGCCGCGTTCTTCTGGACCCAGAGCCTGGTGCGCGAGGACAGCCAGCGGGCGTTGCTGTTCGAGATGGACAATGCCATCCAGCAACTGACTGCCGATGTGCCGGACCATCCATCACTGCTACAGCTGACCGGCACCTACCACAACCTGCTGCGCCGCTGGGCCGAGGTCTGAACCGTGTCCTATCAGTTGCGGCGTGAGGAAGTGATGGATGTGGCCCGTTTGCAGGCCATGCTGGAAGAAAGCCCCGGCAAGGCTGCCCAGGCGATTCTGGCGGCGGCCGGGCAGGGTGCGGTCGAGGCACAGTTGCTGCTGGGGCAGATCCTGCTCGACGGGCGCGGCATTCAGGCGGATGCCGCCGTGGCCAGGCGCTGGTTCGGCATTGCCGCACAGGGCGGCAGTGCCATGGCGCACAACATGCTGGGGCGTTGCCTGGAGCATGGCTGGGGCGGTGAGCCAAGCCCGGCGCAGGCGGCCGTTCACTATGCGCGTGCGGCCGATGCAGGGCTGGACTGGGGGCTGTACAACCTGGGCAACCTGCTGGCCACCGGGCGCGGCGTACCGGCCAACCAGGCGCAGGCGCTGATGTGCTACGAGAAAGCGGCGCACATGGGGCATGCCAAGTCGATGAACCTGTACGGGCGTTACCTGGAGCAAGGCATCGCCACGGCGCCCAACCCGACACGGGCGGTGCGCTGGTATCGGCGTTCGGCCGAGGCGGGGGACTTTCGCGGCATGTTCAGCCTGGGGCTGGTGCTGGTCGAGCGTGGGCAGGTGGCGGAAGCCGGGCCTTGGCTGGAGCGGGCGCGGGTCGAGGGGAACATGAATTTCCTGCGCAGTGCGCTGGTGAGCTTGCAGGGGGCGGGGCCGGTATTGATGGCCTTTGCGGCGCGGTATGCCGAGGAGATCGAGCGGCGCGAAGCCTGATGTCGCCTGTGCTGGCCCTATCGCCGGCAGGCCAGCTCCCACAGGGTCTGGACAAGGCTTGAGGCTGCGCTGTACCTGTGGGAGCGGGCGTGCCCGCGAAGAGGCCGGTACAGCAAAGCACAAATGAAAACGGGGCCTTGCGGCCCCGTTGTGCATTACAGGTAGTAAGCCTTCAGCGGCGGGAAGCCGTTGAATTCCACTGCGCTGTAGCTGGTGGTGTAGGCACCGGTCGACAGCCAGTACAGGCGGTCGCCGATGGCCAGGTTCAGCGGCAGGCCGTACTTGTAGTTTTCGTACATGATGTCGGCGCTGTCGCAGGTCGGGCCGGCGATGACCACTTCTTCGGCCTCGCCTTTCTTCTCGGTCCAGATCGGGAACTTGATGGCTTCGTCCATGGTTTCGATCAGGCCGGAGAACTTGCCCACGTCGGTGTAGATCCAGCGCTCGACAGCGGTGCGCGACTTGCGTGCAACCAGTACCACTTCGCTGACCAGGATACCGGCGTTGGCAATCAGCGAACGGCCCGGCTCGAGGATGATTTCCGGCAGGTCGTCACCGAAGTCTTCCTTCAGGAAGCGGATGATCTCTTCGGCGTAGGTTTCCAGGCTGTTGGTCCGGGTGATGTAGTTGGCCGGGAAGCCGCCACCCATGTTGATCAGCTTCAGCTCGATGCCGTCTTCTTCCTTCAGGCGCTCGAAGATCACCTTGACCTTGGCGATGGCGGCGTCCCATACGCTGATGTCGCGCTGCTGCGAGCCAACATGGAAGGAAATGCCGTAAGGCACCAGGCCCAGGTCGCGGGCGAGGATCAGCAGGTCCATGGCCATGTCGGTCTGGCAGCCGAATTTGCGCGACAGCGGCCAGTCGGCAGTGGTCGAGCCTTCGGTGAGGATACGCACGTACACTTTCGAGCCCGGCGCGGCCTTGGCGATGTTGCGCAGGTCGGCTTCCGAGTCGGTGGCATACAGGCGCACGCCCTTCTCGTAGAAGTAGCGGATGTCCTTGGACTTCTTGATGGTGTTGCCGTAGCTGATGCGGTCGGCGGTTACCCCGCGGCCCAGCACCTTGTCCAGCTCGTAGATCGAGGCGATGTCGAAGCTCGAACCTTTTTCCTTGAGCAGGTCGATGATCTCGACGGCCGGGTTGGCCTTGACCGCGTAGTACACCTTGGCGAATTCGAAACCAGCACGCAGGTCGTCATAGGCCTGGCTGATCATCTGGGTATCGATGAGTACGAACGGGGTTTCCTGCTTGTCGGCGAACGCCTTCATTTTCTGGAAGGTGTCACGCGCGAAATAGTCTTCGACCTGGATCGACATGCTCAGGGACTCCATGGGCAAACTGAAAGATTAAGTGGCTGCAAACTGAACGTCCTCCGTATCCCCACTTTGGTTCGCCTACTCAGTACTTGAGCCGGATGGATCGTTTCCAGCATGGACGTTCGGCGCGCACTTTAGGGCGTGAAGAATGCAGAATCAACAGGCAATCCGGGCGTGATCGACGTGGATCGACGACCAGCCATTTGAATAACCGACTCGTGTGACCAGCTGATGTTCCCCGCAGTGTTTCAAGCGTAAAAAATTGTGGAATGGACCAAATTGGCCCCTTCGCGGGTAAACCCGTTCCCACAGGGTTTTCACGCTTCCTGTGGGAGCGGGTTTACCCGCGAAGAGTCCTGTGGTGTTCATATTTATGGCCACAATGCTTCGCACTGCCGTCCATGAAAAAGACAATAAATTTTTTGTTACCGACTGGCGGAATTGCCGGTTTTGATGAGAAACATTACTATTCGCACCCTTGTCCGCCTCCCTGATGACCCCGACCGTGTCCGGACCCAAAGGCTTCCTCGACCACTACCACGAGCTGATCGGCACCTGGACGCGCAAGTTGCGCAGTCGACCGCAGGCCGAGGACCTCACCCACGATGCCTTTGTCCGGGTACTGGAAAACCCGCGCGAGCAGGTTGAGCAGCCTCGCGCCTACCTGCACCAGACCGCGCGCAACATTGCCGTGGACGGTTTCCGTCGCGAGGACCGCCGCCAGGCCCTGGAGCTGGAAGCCTTCGATGAAGGCGTGGCCGGTAATGGCGACCCCGAGGCCTACGTGCATGCGCTGGAGCTGGCCGACAGGGTCGAGCGGGCGCTGGCCGAACTGCCGCTCAATTGCCGGCAGGTGTTCATCTGGCAGAAGCTCGAAGGCCTGACCCAGGCCGAGATCGCCGAGCGCATGGGGTTGAGCAAGAACATGGTCGAAAAGTATATGATCCGCACGCTCCGGCATCTGCGTGAGCACCTGGATGTGTCGGCATGATGAGTCAGGAGACCTTTTCGATGAAACAGCACGGTACCGGTACCGTCCGCGAGCAGGCGGCCGCATGGTTTGCCCGCGTGCAGGATGCGCCTCGCGATGCCGTGCTGCAGGCGCAACTGCACGCCTGGCTGGAAGGCGATGCACGGCACCGTGATGAGTACCAGCAGCTCGCCCGCCTGTGGCAGGCCGCCGACTTCATCCCCCGCCAGCGCCTGGAAGCGCTGTGCCAGCCAGCCCCGGTACGTCAGTTGCCACGTCGACGCTTTGTGCGCCAGGCCTTGGCCGCCAGTGTGGCCGCACTGGCGTTGGGGCTGGGCTGGGGTGGCTGGCACTACCAGCAACTGAATCACCAGGGCAGTTTGCAGACAGCCTTCAACGAACGCCGCCAGGTTGACCTGCCGGATGGTTCGCACCTTGAACTCAACGGCAGTACGCAAGTGCAGGTCGCCTTCAGCGCCGGCCAGCGGCATGTCCGGCTGATGGCGGGTGAAGTGATGTTCACTGTCGCCCATGACAGTGGCAGGCCGTTCGTGGTCGACACCGCCCAGGGGAGCGTGACTGTCACCGGTACCCGTTTCGATGTCCGGCTGGACCCGGCCAGCACGCGCGTGGCGGTGGAGCAGGGCTCGGTGCGTGTGCAGGGCAAGGGCGCCTCGCTGGCGCAGCTCACGGCTGGCCAGGGCTCGCATATCGATGCACAAGGCCAGGTGGCCGCACCCTATGCGGTGAATACCGATGCCCTGACGGCCTGGCGCCAAGGCCGGCTGGTGTTCGACAACGCCACCCTGGCCGAGGTGGTGGCAGAAGCTTCGCGTTACCGCAGCCAGCCGCTGCGGGTCGCCCCCGGCAAAGTCGCCCAACTGCGGCTGTCCAGCACCTTCAGCACCGACGACACCGACGCGCTGCTGCGCGCCTTGCCGAGCATCCTGCCGGTGGCCATCAAGGCCCATGAAGATGGCTCGCGCGAAATAATCGCGAAATAGATTCAGGTTTTTTTCCGCTCGTTCGTCTTCCCCGCCAGCTGCAACTGCCAAGCATTTCCATTTGCATGCGGTTGGCGTTTATTCCGTATTCCAGGAAGTTTCGACGACGTGAACAACAACAAGCCCTTTCCACGCTTCCGCGCTCTGGCGCTGGCCCTGGCGGTCAGTGCCGTGGCGGTCAACGGCCAGGCCGCAGAGGCCGGCAGCACCATCCAGATCCAGGCCCAACCCCTGGCTTCGGCGCTGAACCAGCTGGGCCAGCAGACCAACCTGCAGCTGTTCTTCAGCCCCGAACTGGTGGCCGGCAAGCAAGCCCCGGCGGTGTCCGGTCAGCTGGCGCCCGAGCAGGCGCTGCAGCAGCTGCTGCAAGGCAGCGGCCTGACCTACGAGATGTCCCAGGGCACCGTGGTGGTCAAGCCGGCCCAGGCCGATGGCACCCTCACCACTGGCAGCCTGGAATTAGCGCCCACCGACATCAAGGTGGTGGGTGACTGGCTGGGCGATGCCCAGCAGAGCGTGGTGCAGAACCACCCCGGCGCGCGCACGGTGGTGCGCCGCGAGGCGATGGTGGAGAAGGGCGCAATGAACGTGCGCGATGTGCTGCGCGGTATCCCGGGCGTGCAGGTGCAGGACTCCAACGGCACCGGCGGCAGCGACCTGTCGCTGAACGTGGGCGTTCGCGGCCTGACTTCACGCCTGTCGCCACGCTCCACGGTACTGATCGACGGTATCCCGGCCGCTTTCGCGCCCTATGGGCAGCCGCAGTTGTCGATGGCGCCGATTTCCTCGGGCAACCTCGACAGCATCGACGTGGTACGTGGCGCCGGTTCCGTGCGTTATGGCCCGCAGAACGTCGGCGGGGTGATCAACTTCGTTACCCGGGCGATCCCGGAGAAGGCATCGGCGGAGCTGTCCACCACCCTAGAAACCTCCCGGCATGGTGGCTGGAAGCATACCGAATCGGCCTTCGTCGGCGGCACGGCGGACAACGGCATGGGTGTGGCGCTGCTGTACACCGGGGTGAATGGCAACGGCTACCGTGAAAGCAACAACGGCAACGACATCGATGACGTCATCCTCAAGACCCACTGGGCGCCGACTGACGTCGACGAGTTCTGGCTCAACTTCCACTATTACGATGGCCGTGCCGACATGCCCGGCGGCCTGACCCAGGCCCAGTACGACAGCAACCCGTACCAGTCGCTGCGCGACTACGACTACTTCGCCGGCCGGCGCAAGGATGTGTCGTTCAAGTGGCAGCGGCAGCTCGACGACGCCACCCAGTTCGAAGTGCTGACCTACTACACCGACAGCTTCCGCGGCAGCGCCATTGCCTCGCGCGACATGAAGACCCTGTCGTCGTACCCGCGCAACTACCACACCTTCGCCATCGAACCACGGCTGTCGCGGATCTTCTTCGCCGGCCCGACCACCCAGGAAGTCAGCGTGGGTTACCGCTACCTGAAGGAAGCGATGCGTGAGCAGTCGACCCGCCTGGCGCTGATCGACAATGTGCCGACGCCAACCCCGACCTCCGACGGCCATGTGTTCCAGGACCGCAGTGGCGGTACCGAGGCCAGCGCCTACTACATCGACGACAAGATCGACGTGGGTAACTGGACCATCACCCCGGGCATCCGCTTCGAGCACATCAACACCGACTGGCGCGACCGCCCGGTGCTCGGTGCCAACGGCCAGCCGGTGCCAGAGAAGAAACGCAGCATCACCAGCAACGAGCCGCTGCCGGCGCTGAGCGTGATGTACCACCTCTCCGATGCGTGGAAGTTGTTCGCCAACTACGAGACCTCGTTTGGCAGCCTGCAGTACTTCCAGCTGGGCCAGGGCGGTACTGGCAACAGCACGGCCAATGGCCTGGAACCGGAAAAGGCCAAGACCTACGAAATCGGTACCCGCTATGACAATGGCGCCTTTGCCGGTGAGCTGACGGCGTTCTACATCGACTTCGACGACGAACTGCAGTACATCAGCAACGACGTGGGCTGGACCAACCTCGGCGCGACCAAGCACCAGGGTATCGAGGCTTCGGTGCGCTATGACCTGGCGGGGCTTGACCCGCGCCTGGAAGGGCTGTCGGTGAGCGGTGGCTACACCTATACCCGCGCTACTTATGAAGGGGACATTCCTGGCTTCAAGGGCCGTGACCTGCCGTTCTATTCACGCCAGGTGGCCACTGCCGGGGTGCGCTACGCGGTCAACCACTGGACCTGGAACCTGGATGCCTATGCCCAATCCAAACAGCGTGCACCGGGTACGGGGATCAATGCCGATGGCAGCTTCAACGGCGACTACATCACCGAGCCGAGTGCGGACGGGCAGTTCGGCGACATTCCGGGTTACGTGACCTGGCATGCGCGTGGCGGCTATGAGTTCGGACCGGAAATGTCCAACCTGAAGTTGGCGGCGGGGGTGAAGAACCTGTTCGACAAGCAGTACTTCACCCGCTCCAGCGACAACAATGCCGGCATCTATGTGGGTGAGCCACGGACCTTCTATGTGCAGGCCAGTGTAGGGTTCTGACACCGCGTCGCCTGCTTCACGGGTGAACCCGCTCCCACAGGTATCGCGCAGGTCTTTAGCCTTGCGCCGACCCTGTGGGAGCGGGTTTACCCGCGAAGAGGCCGATTCAGGAAATCACCGCCTCGGCCGGCGAAACGATGCTGGTCTTGGCCCCCCGCGATCGCCCCGAGCTCAGGTAAGCCGCAATCGACTCCTGGGTCACTTCACCCAGGAACACCTGCTCGGCATCCAGCACCGGCAGCCACGCCCGGTTGAATTCGTACATCCGCGACAACAGGATGCGCAAATGCTCATCATGCGCCGCCGTGGCATTGAACGGCCGCAGGAAGTCGCCACAAGTCCCTTGCTGGCGATGCATATCACGCCGGCGCACGTAGCCCAGTGCCTTGTTCTGCGCATCGGTCACCACCACGTAACGGCGGTCGTGCTCGTCCAGCAGCTCCAGCGCATCGCTCACCGGCGTCTGCGGGCTCACCGATGGCGCGTTGTCTGCCGCATCCTCGGCACGCACCAGCAGCAGGCGCTTGAGGGTGCTGTCCTGGCCGACGAAGTTGCTGACGAACTCATCCGCCGGATGCGCCAGCAGGGTGTCCGGGTGGTCCAGCTGCAACAGCTTGCCGGCACGGAAAATGGCGATCTTGTCGCCCAGCTTGATCGCTTCGTCGATGTCGTGGCTGACCATGATCACCGTCTTGTTCAGCGCCCGCTGCATCTCGAAGAACTCGTTCTGGATCATCTCGCGGTTGATCGGGTCGACCGCGCCGAACGGCTCGTCCATCAGCAGTACCGGCGCTTCCGCCGCCAAGGCGCGGATCACGCCGATACGCTGCTGCTGGCCACCGGACAGCTCGCGCGGGTAGCGTTGCAGGTACTGCTTGGGCTCCAGCTTGATCATGTGCATCAGCTCGCGGGCGCGTTCATGGCACTTCTGTTTGTCCCAGCCGAGCAGGCGCGGCACCACGGTGATGTTCTCCTCGATGGTCATGTTGGGGAACAGACCGATCTGCTGGATCACGTAGCCGATGTGCCGGCGCAGGGTGACTTCGTCCAGCCCGGTGGTGTCTTCGCCATTGATGAACACCTGGCCGGAAGTGGGGGTGATCAGGCGGTTGATCATTTTCAGGGTAGTGCTCTTGCCGCAGCCCGAGGGGCCGAGGAACACGCAGATTTCCCCTTCGTTGACGGTGAGGCTTACCGCGTCGACGGCTTTGACGTCCTTGCCGTTGACGTTGAAGGTTTTGCTGAGGTTCTTCAGTTCGATCATGAGCGCAGTCCTTCTGGAGTCAGGGCACGTTGCAGGGTTTGCAGCAGCAGGTCGGCGATGATCGCCAGCAGGCTGACCAGCACGGCGCCGACCAGCAGCATCGACATGTCGCTGCGGCTGATGGAGGTAAGGATGAGTACGCCGAGGCCGCCGGCGCCGATGGTGGCGGCGATGGTCATGACGCCGATGTTCATCACCACGGCGGTGCGCACGCCGGCGAGAATCACCGGCACGGCGATGGGCAGTTCGACCATGCGCAGGCGCTGGCCGAAGGTCATGCCGATGCCGCGCGCGGCTTCACGGATGCCGGGCTCGACGTTGGTCAGGGCCAGGTAGGTGTTGCGCAGGATCGGCAGCAGTGAATAGAGGAACACCGCAGTGATCGCCGGCAGCGGCCCGAGGCCCTGGCCGAACCTGGAGTAGAACGGCAGCAGCAGGCCGAACAGGGCGATGGACGGGATGGTCAGCAGCACCGTGGCACTGGCCTGCAATGGGCCGGCGACGGCCGGGAAGCGGGTCATCAGGATGCCCAGCGGTACGCCGACGATGATCGCCAGGCCCACGGCGACGCCGACCAGCATGATGTGTTGCCAGGTCAGATGCAGCACCTGGGCCCAGTCCAGATGGTTGAAGGTATCGATCAGGTTCATGGCTGGCCCTCGCTGTTCAGTGGATGCTCACGCAGGAAAGCGGCAGCCACGGCGGTCGGGTTCTGGTGCTCGACATCGACCTTGGCGTTGAGCTGGCGCATGGTTGCGTCATCCAGTTGCTCGGCCAGTGGCTTGAGCAGGCCGGCCAGCTGCGGGTTGGCGTCGAGCACGGCTTTGCGCACCACCGGCGCGGCGGTGTAGTCGGGGAAGTAGTGCTTGTCGTCTTCCAGCAGCTTGAGGTTGAACGCGTTCAGGCGGCCATCGGTGGTGTACACCAGGCCGGCGAACACCTGGTTGTTGTGCATGGCGGTGTAGACCAGGCCGGCATCCATCTGGCGGATGTTGGCGCGGCCCACTTGCAAGTCGTACATCGCCTTCAGGCCGACCAGGCCGTCCGGGCGGTTGGCGAACTCGGTGTCCAGCGCCACCAGGTGGTTGCGTCGGCTTTCGTCACGCAGCACCTGGTTGAGGTCGCTGATCGAGTTGATCTGTGGATAAGCCTCGGCGACCTGCTTGGGCAGGCCCAGCGCGTAGGTGTTGCTGAACTTCGACGGGGTCAGCCAGATCAAGCCTTTCTTCGCGTCCAGTGCCTTGACCTTGGCGTAGGTGGCCTCGGCACTGGGCATGCGCTCATCGATATGGTTGTACGACACCAGTGACACGCCGGTGTATTCCCACATCAGGTCGAGCTGGCCGGTTTCCTGGGCCTGGCGCGCGATGCTGCTGCCAAGGCCGCTGGTGACGCGCACGTCAAAACCGTTGGCGCGCAGGTATTGCGCGGTGATTTCGGCGAGCACGGTCTGTTCGGTGAACACCCGCGCGCCGATGCGGATCAGCGGTTTTTCCGCTGCCTGGGCAAATCCTGCGAACAGCAGGGCCGCGCCCAGCAGCAAGGCGATTTTCTTGTTCATACGTTCCCTCTTGTTATCCAGCCAGGCCACGTTCCAGCCAGCGCTTGCTGGAGAAACTCACCGCCGCGTCCAGCACCAGCGCCAGCAGCGCGGTGCAGGCGGCACCCAGCAGCAGCTGTGGCTGGTTGTTCAGGGCGATGCCGGGGAAGATCAGGCTGCCCAGACTGTTGGCGCCGATCAGGAAGGCCAGCGGTGCGGTGCCCACGTTCAGCGCCAGGGCCACGCGCACGCCGCCGACGATGATCGGCACGGCGTTGGGCAACTCAACCTGCCAGAGTTGCTGGCGCGGGGTCATGCCGATGCCGGTGGCGGCTTCCTTGAGCGAGGCGGGGACGTTTTTCAGGCCCTCGTAGGTGTTGCGCACGATGGGCAGGAGGGAGGCGAGGAACAGGGCGAAGATTGCAGGCCCGGCGCCGATGCCCAGGATACTCAGGGCGATGGCCAGAACGGCCAGGGGAGGGATGGTGTTGCCAACGTTGAACAACTGCATGAAGCGCTCGGCTTTGTCGACCCGCTGCGGTCGACTTAACGCAATGCCGGCGGGGATGCCCACGGCCAGCGCCGCCGCCATCGAAGCCAGCACCAGGACCAGGTGCGCTTGCAGGTAGAACCCAAGATCGTCGCGATAACGCGTGATCGTGTCGATGCCGATCCAGTGGATCAGCAGGGCCAGGATGACGAGCACGGCGGCCCATCCCAACAGCCCTTTTCCGTAGCGTTTTGCCACAGGCGGACTCCTTGTGTAGTCGGCGAGCACACTTCTTGGTTGCCGGCCAGTCCTGGCGGCGGGTGGTGTGTTCGCGAGTAGCAGCATGACGCACGCCGAAGGCTGCGATCAGGCCATGAGCCGAACCCCGTCGGGCCCGAAAATGCTGATGAAAACAGCTCCCCAACCGAAGCGGGTTGCAGGGGAGTGGACGTCTCCGTGGGCGTAAAGGTTCCCATCTGGGGCGGCATTTGGCCAGTGCTAATCACTGGGTGTATCGAAATATGGCGAGAAAAAACAGCGTATTGATTCGCTACAAGCGTTGAAATAACTGACCTGTGGCCATTTATCGTGATAAAGCGATTGCCTGTGGAATCGGCTTTGCCTGAGCCGGCCCTTTCGCGGGTAAACCCGCTCCCACAGGGACTGCACCGCACCTGGACGCTGTGCAGTCCCTGTGGGAGCGGGTTTACCCGCGAAGAGGCCGGCACAGCACCACTCATTCCTCAGGTTTTGGTCCCGGCCCAACTTCAGGTATGATATCGCCCCTTTTAAATCCCCCAGTCAGGCGATTTCCCATGACCAACCAGGCCGCCGAAGTCGCGAAGCGCCGCACTTTCGCAATCATTTCCCACCCCGACGCCGGTAAGACCACCATCACCGAGAAGCTGCTGCTGATGGGCAAGGCCATTGCCGTCGCCGGTACCGTGAAGTCGCGCAAGTCCGACCGCCACGCCACCTCCGACTGGATGGAAATGGAGAAGCAGCGCGGCATCTCCATCACCACCTCGGTGATGCAGTTCCCGTACCGCGAGCACATGATCAACCTGCTCGACACCCCCGGTCACGAAGACTTCTCGGAAGATACCTACCGCACCCTGACCGCGGTGGACTCGGCGCTGATGGTGCTTGATGGCGGTAAAGGTGTAGAGCCACGCACCATCGCCCTGATGGACGTGTGCCGCCTGCGCGACACGCCGATCGTCAGCTTCATCAACAAACTCGACCGTGACATCCGCGACCCGATCGAACTGCTCGACGAGATCGAAGCGGTACTGAAGATCAAGGCGGCACCGATCACCTGGCCGATCGGTTGCTACCGCGACTTCAAGGGCGTGTACCACCTGACCGGTGACTACATCGTGGTGTACACCCCGGGCCACGGCCACGAGCGCACCGAAGCCAAGATCATTCAGAAGCTGGATTCGGACGAGGCCCGCGCCCATCTGGGCGACCAGTACGACTCGTTCGTCGAGCAGCTGGAGCTGGTGCAGGGTGCCTGCCACGAGTTCAACCAGGAAGAGTTCATCAACGGCCAGCTGACCCCGGTGTTCTTCGGTACTGCATTGGGCAACTTCGGTGTCGACCACGTGCTCGACGCAGTCGTCGACTGGGCGCCGCGCCCGCTGGGCCGTGTTGCCCACGAGCGTACCGTCGAGCCTGTGGAAGAGAAGTTCACCGGCTTCGTGTTCAAGATCCAGGCGAACATGGACCCGAAACACCGCGACCGCATCGCCTTCATGCGCATTTGCTCGGGCAAGTACGAGAAGGGCATGAAGATGCGCCACGTGCGGATCAACAAGGACCTGCGTATCGGCGATGCGCTGACCTTCTTCTCCTCCGAGCGTGAGCAACTGGAAGAGGCCTATGCCGGCGACATCATTGGCCTGCACAACCACGGCACCATCCAGATCGGCGACACCTTCACCGAAGGCGAGGCGCTGGGCTTCACGGGTATCCCGCACTTCGCCCCGGAACTGTTCCGCCGCGTACGCCTGAAGGACCCGCTGAAATCCAAGCAGCTGCGTCAGGGCCTGCAGCAGCTGGCCGAAGAGGGCGCGACCCAGGTGTTCTTCCCGGAGCGCAGCAACGACATCATCCTCGGTGCGGTCGGTGTGCTGCAGTTCGACGTGGTCGCCAGCCGCCTGAAGGAAGAGTACAAGGTCGAGTGCGCCTACGAGCCGATCACCGTCTGGTCGGCGCGCTGGATCGGCTGCGACGACAAGAAGAAGCTCGAGGAATTCCAGAACAAGGCCATGGAAAACCTGGCCATCGACGGTGGCGGGCACCTGACCTACCTGGCGCCGACCCGGGTCAACCTGTCGCTGATGGAAGAGCGCTGGCCGGACATCAAGTTCCGCGCTACCCGCGAGCACCACTGATTTTCGAGAGCCTGCCAACTGACCCTGTGGGAGCGGGTTCACCCGCGAATGCGTCGGTGAATTCAATATCGCATTCGCGGCGGTTCGGCGCTCCGATGAACCCGCTCCCACAGGGACCGTGCTAAGACCGAAATTAATTCCCGGCCTTGATACTGGTCCAGATCCGGGTTCTGATACGGTCGATCTTCGCCGGCATTGCCTCCAGCGCATACAGCTTGCCCATCACTTCCTCGCTCGGGTAAACCATCGTGTTGCCCTTCATCGCCGGTTCCACGAGCCCGTCCGCTTCGAGGTTGCCGTTGGCGTACTGCACATGGTTGCTGATGTTGGCCATCACCTGCGGCTGCAGCAGGTAGTTCATGTAGGCATACCCGGCCTCTTCATCCGGCGCATCGGCCGGCATGGCGACCATGTCGAACCACATCGGCGCGCCTTCCTTCGGGATCGAGTACCCCACGTTCACTCCGTTCTTCGCTTCTTCGGCGCGATTCTTCGCCTGCAGCACATCCCCCGAGAAACCCACCACCACGCAGATATCGCCATTGGCCAGGTCGCCGGTGTACTTCGATGAGTGGAAGTAGCTGATGTACGGCCGCACCTGCATCAACAGCGCCTTGGCCTTGTCGTAGTCCGCCGGGTTCTGGCTGTGGTGCGGCAGGCCCAGGTAGTGCAGGGCGATCGGCAACAGTTCGGGGCCGTTGTCCAGCACGGCGACGCCGCAGGTTTTCAGCTTGCTCATGTATTCGGGCTTGAAGATCAGGTCCCATGAGTCCAGTGGCGCGTTGTCCCCGAGCACCGCCTTGACCTTGTCGATGTTGTAGCCGATACCGGTGCTGCCCCACAGGTAGGGGAAGCCGTACTGGTTGCCCGGGTCGTTCACCTCCAGCGCCTTGAGCAGCACCGGGTTGAGGTTGTGCCAGTTGGGCAGTTGCGACTTGTCCAGGCGCTTGAGGGCCTTGCCCTGGATCTGCCGGGCCATGAAATGGTTGGACGGAAACACCACGTCGTAGCCGGAGTTGCCGGTCATCAGCTTGCCGTCGAGGGTTTCGTTGCTGTCGTAAACATCGTAGGTGGGCACGATACCGCTGGCTTGCTGGAAGTTCTTCAGTGTGTCGGGGGCGACGTAGCTGGACCAGTTGTAGATCTTCACCGTTTCGGCGGCGCCGGCCACGCTGGCGGTCAGCATCAGGGGGGCGAGAAGGAGCGTGCGCATGTCGGGGTTACCTTGCTTTGTCTGTTGTTGTCGAAGGCAGGCGATCAGCGGATCAGAAAATAAGGACGTAGGTCTTGCGCACGGTCTCCTGGATGTCCCAGGTGCCGGTGCTGTTGGCCGGTAGCATCAGTGCGTCTCCGGCTTCTATGAGCAGCGGCTTGCCACCGTCGGGGGTGAAGGTGCAGCGGCCCTTGATGAAATGGCAGAACTCCTGCTGCACGATCTGCCGCCGCCAGCGCCCGGGGGTGCACTCCCAGATGCCGGTTTCGACGCCGTCGCTGCGTTCCACGCAGGTGACCGAGGTCACCGCCACGGGCTCGCCGAGTGGTACCGCAACGGGGTTGGAGCTATCGAGCACGGCGCTGTCGCTGTTCTTGAACTGGGTGATGTTCATGACCGGTGAATCCTGTGTCGGGGAAAGGGAAGTCAGTGCATGAAACCTTCCATGAAGTCCGCAAGACTGCTGGCCAGGCGCCGCCTCCACGACGCGCAGGCGGGATTGGCGAGGGTCCGGTCCTCGTGGACGAAACTCTGGATGATTGCGTTGTAGCCCAGCCAGCGGCAGGGCTCGGGTGGCCAGCTGGCCAGGCTTGAAAGCGGGCGGTTGTCGAGCACCCAGGGTTGCGCAGTCAGTTCGTTGTGCTGGTTGAGGATCAGCGCCGCCAGGGTGCGCCCGCCCAGGTTGGTGGCGCCGACACCCTCGCCGCCGTAGCCGCCGGCCAGGGCGATGCCGCGCTGGCGGTCGCAGAGCATGTGCGGGTGGAAGCGCCGTGCCATGCCCAGGTTGCCGCCCCACGAATGGGTGATGCGCACGTGCTTCAGCTGCGGGAACAGTTCGCTGAACAGATAGCGGCGCAGCTCGATTTCCTGTTCAGTGAGGTTGAAGTTTTCGCGCAGGCGGCCACCGAAGCGGTAGCCGCCACGGGCGCCGAATACCAGGCGGTTGTCGGCGGTACGCTGGCCATAGGTGACCTGGCGGCTGCTTTCGCTGAACGCCTGGCCCTGGTTCAGGCCGATCTGTTCCCAGGTGGCCTCCGGCAATGGCTCGGTGGCCACCAACAGGCTCTGTACCGGCAGCTGATGTTTGCCCAGTGGCGGCAGGCTGGCGGCGTAGCCCTCCACGGCGGGTACCATCCATTGGCAGCGAATGCGCGCCAACGGGGTACGCACCTCACCGGGCTGCCAGTCGATGGCCGGGGTGTTTTCGTAGATGGGTACGCCCAGCGCTTCTACCGCTCGGGCCAGGCCACGCGCCAGCTTGGCGGGTTGGATAGTTGCGGTGTGCGGGCTGTAGATGGCCCCATAGGCATTACTGACCCGCAACTGGGCGTCCAGCTGTTCGGGGCGCAGCCAGCGGTAGTCGTCCTCGGTCATGCCCTGACGATAAAGGTCGTCGAGGTAGGCGCGCAGGCTACGCTCCTGTTCCGGGTAGCGTGCGGCGCAGTACAGCACGCCGCCTTTGCGGTAATCGCAGTCAATGCCCTCGCGTTGCAGCACGCGGTGTACTTCATCAGGAATGCCATGCAGCAGGTCGATGCTGGTGCGCCGCTGTTGCGGCGACAGGGTCGCGAGCAGGCGGTTTTCGCCGAGCAGGTTGCCCATCAGCCAGCCGCCGTTGCGCCCCGAGGCGCCAAAGCCGGCGATGTTGGCGTCGATCACGGCGATGTTCAGCTGTGGCGCCTGACGCTTGAGGTAGTAGGCGGTCCACAGGCCGGTGTAGCCAGCGCCGATGATGCACACATCCGCTTCCAGGTCGTCGCGCAGGGCCGGGCGGGCGCACAGCGGCTCGTCAAGCTGGTCCATCCACAGGCTGAGCGTGCGCAGGGGTTGCATCGGGTTCGGCTCCACATCCGTCAAGGTCTGTGGCGATCGTAGTGGTGTCGGCGGGCGGCTGTCCTACGTGCGTGCACGCAGGGAAATTTGCTTCAGGTAGGCCTTGGGCGTAAGCCCGGTGTGTTCGCGGAAACACTTGTAGAACGCCGACAGCGAGTTGAAACCGGCATTGAACGCCAGCTCGTCGATCGTCGCCTCGACGCTGTCGTCATCGAGGCTGGCCATCAGGTGTTGCAGGCGGGCCTGGTTGACGTAGCGGTAGAAGCTTTGCCCGAGCACCTGGTTGAGCAGGTAGGAGATCTGGTTGCGGCTGTAACCGCTGGCGTCGGCCACCTGTTGCAGGTCCAGCTCCGGGTCCAGGTAGGGGCGCTGACGCTGGAAGTAGTGTTCCAGGTCCTGAGCCATGGTCGACAGTTGTCGGGGGGACAGGCCAAGGCGGCTGGTGGCTGGGCGCGGGCCGCTGCTGGTGTGGCCGCTGCCGTTCTGGCGGACCAGCGTGGCGTACTCGTTGACTTGCCAGATCAGGCCGTCCTTGACGGTGATCGCCTCGCTGGACTGGAACGCTACCAGGCCATCGCCGCCCTGGACCGTGACCTGGTACTGGATGAACGCGGTGCAGCCGTCGACGCGGATGCGGTCGCTGTGGACGATATCTTCGCCGGCTTCATGGGGCAGGCAGGCGCGCACGTAGTCACGCAGTTCCTGGTAGCCGAGCACGCGGTTCTGGAAGAAGTCGTGGTACTGGATGTCGGGGTGGTAGAGCGCAATGACGCCGTCGAGGTCGCGGTGCTTCCAGCACAGGTGGTAGCGCAGCACGGTGTCGGCGGTGAGCGGGGTCTGCTCGGGGCCGTCGGGGAGGGTAGTGGCGGTCATGAGCCTGATAGTGCATTGCAGAACACCCAGCTGCAAGGGTGCGGATCCGGCATATTGCACGGTTTCGCCAAGCGGCTTGGGGAGTAAGCCGTTGATTCGGTTGAGTGTGATTTTTTGACAGGGATGGCATGGCGAGTGCACCGGTCTGTTCAACATCGAACAAGGAGAAAGGCCATGCGCTCGATACTGCTCTGGATGATTGGGGTGCCGATTCCGGTGATTATCCTGATCTGGTTCTTCATGCAATGAGATCCCCGGGGCCGCTTTGCGGCCCTTCGCGGATAAACCCGCTCCCACAGGGAGCGCACAGATTTCGAATGCTGTGAAACACCTGTGGTAGCGGGTTTACCCGCGAAGAAGGTCATACCGATCTAGAGGAACTGCTCCGCATAGTGGCAGGCCACCTGCCGCGTACTCACCTGCCGCAACGCCGGCACCTCCTTGGCACACCGCTCGGTCGCATACGGGCAGCGCTTGTGAAACGCACAGCCATCCGGCGGGTTCAGCGGGTTGGGCAACTCCCCGGCAATACGGATCTTCGGCTTCAACGGGTCCGGGTGAATCGCCGGCGTGGCTGACAGCAACGCCTGGGTATACGGGTGCAACGGCCTTTCGTAGATATCCTCTTTCGGCCCCATCTCCGCCGGCCGCCCCAGGTACATCACCAGCACCTGATCGGCCACATGCCGTACCACCGCCAGGTTGTGCGAGATGAACACATAGGCGGTGTTGAACTCCTTCTGCAAATCCATGAACAGGTTCAGCACCTGGGCCTGGATCGACACATCCAGCGCCGAGGTCGGCTCGTCCGCCACCAGCACCTTGGGCTGCAGCATCATCGCCCGCGCCAGGGCGATACGCTGGCGCTGGCCGCCGGAGAACATGTGCGGGTAGCGCTGGTAATGCTCGGGGCGCAGGCCGACCTGTTCCATCATCTTCTGCACCTTTTCTCGCCGCTCGGCCTTGCTCAGCGAGGTGTTGATCAGCAGCGGCTCGGCCAGCTGGTCACCAATCTTCTGCCGAGGGTTGAGCGAGGCGTAGGGGCTCTGGAACACCATCTGCACGTCGCGGCGCAGTTGCTTGCGTTCGCTCTTGCTGGCGCCTTTCACTTCGGTGCCGGCAATTTGCAGCGAGCCGGACGACGGCTCTTCGATCAGAGTCAGGGCGCGGGCCAGGGTCGACTTGCCGCAGCCGGACTCGCCGACCACGGCCAGGGTCTTGCCGGCCTCCAGTTCGAACGACACGCCATTCAGCGCGCGGACCAGGGCGTGGCCCTTGAACAGCCCGCGAGAGACTTCGTAATGCCGGGTCAGCTCCCGGGCGGATAGAACGACGGCCATCACGCCACCTCCTGGTTCAGCGGGTAGAAGCAACGCACCAGGCCATGGGCCTGGGGATCGAGGGGCGGGCGCTGGCGCCGGCAGTTGTCCTGCACGTACGGACAGCGCGGTGACAGCAGGCAACCCTCGGGGCGGTCGTAGCGGCCGGGGACGATACCGGGCAGGGTGGCCAGGCGCTCGGCGCCGATGCTGTGCTCGGGAATCGCCGCCAGCAGTGCTTCGCTGTAGGGGTGGGCAGGCACGTCGAACAGCTCCGGCACCTGGCCCACTTCCACGGCCTGGCCGGCGTACATCACGCATACGCGCCTGGCCGTTTCGGCGACCACGGCGAGGTCGTGGGTGATCAGGATGAGCGCCATGTTGCGCTCTTTCTGCAGGTTGACCAGCAGCTCCATGATCTGCGCCTGGATGGTCACGTCCAGTGCAGTGGTGGGTTCGTCGGCGATCAGCAGCTTGGGTTCGCCGGCAATCGCCATGGCAATCGCCACGCGCTGGCTCATGCCGCCGGACAGTTGGTGCGGGTAGGCGTCCAGGCGGCTTTCGGCCGCCGGGATCTCGACCTTTTTCAGCAGCTCCAGGGCACGCTGGCGCGCGGCCTTGCCCTTCAGGCCCAGGTGCTGGCGCAGCACTTCCTCGATCTGGTAACCCACGGTGTAGCTGGGGTTGAGCGCGGTCATCGGGTCCTGGAAGACCATGGCGATGTCCTTGCCCACCACCTTGCGCCGCTGGCGGCCGCTGAGCTTGAGCATGTCGGTGCCGTCGAAGTTGAGCGCGTCGGCAGTGATGCGCCCTGGGGCATCGATCAGGCCCATCAGGGCCATCATGGTCACGGACTTGCCGGAGCCCGATTCGCCGACGATGGCCAGGATCTCGCCGGCCTCCACCGTCAGGTCCAGGCCATCGACCACCGGTACCGCAGTGGCGTCGCCGAAGCGCACGTTCAGGTTGTTGATCTGCAACAGTGACATGGCGTTCTCCTCAGGCGGCGTTCTTGAGTTTCGGGTCCAGCGCATCGCGCAGGCCGTCGCCCATCAGGTTGATTGCCAGCACACTGAGCAGAATGGTCAGGCCGGGCAGGCTCACCACCCACCAGGCGCGCTCGATGTAGTCACGGGCCGAAGCCAGCATGGTGCCCCACTCCGGGGTCGGCGGCTGCACGCCAAGGCCGAGGAAGCCCAGGGCGGCAGCGTCGAGGATGGCCGAGGAGAAGCTGAGGGTGGCCTGCACGATCAGCGGTGCCATGCAGTTGGGCAGCACGGTGACGAACATCAGCCGTGGCAGCCCGGCACCGGCCAGGCGTGCGGCGGTGACGTAATCGCGGTTCAGCTCGCCCATCACGGCGGCGCGGGTCAGGCGCACATAGGATGGCAACGATACGATGGCGATGGCGATCACGGTGTTGATCAGGCCTGGGCCGAGGATGGCGACGATGGCCACCGCCAGCAGCAGCGAGGGCAGCGCCAGCATCACGTCCATCAGGCGCATGATCGACGGGCCGAGCAGTTGCGGGAAGAAACCGGCCAGCAGGCCGAGCAGGATGCCCGGGATCAACGACATCACCACCGACGACAGGCCGATCAGCAGCGACAGCCGCGCGCCCTGGATCAGCCGCGAAAGCAGGTCGCGGCCCAGCTCGTCGGTGCCGAGGATGAACTGCCAGCTGCCGCCTTCGAGCCACACCGGCGGGGTCAGCAGGAAGTCGCGGTACTGCTCGCTCGGGTCGTGCGGGGCGACCCACGGCGCGAACAGCGCGCAGAACACCACCAGGCACATGAAGGCCAGGCCCATCACCGCGCCTTTGTTGCGCGCGAAGGCTTGCCAGAATTCTTTGTACGGCGAGGGGTAGAGCAGGCTCTGGTCCACCGGGCTGGCCGGCGTGACGGATTTCGGAATCGGGCTAGTCATGGCGAGGGCCTCAGCGCTGATGACGGATGCGTGGGTTGGCCAGGCCGTAGAGGATATCCACCACGAAGTTGACCAGGATCACCAGGCAGGCGATCAACAGGATGCCGTTCTGGACCACGGGGTAGTCACGGGCACCGATGGCTTCGATCAGCCACTTGCCGATGCCCGGCCAGGAAAAGATGGTTTCGGTCAGCACTGCACCGGCCAGCAACGTGCCGACCTGCAGGCCGAACACGGTCAGTACCGGGATCAGCGCGTTGCGCAGGCCGTGCACGAACACCACGCGGGCCGGTGACAGGCCTTTGGCGCGGGCGGTGCGGATGTAGTCCTCGCGCAACACTTCGAGCATCGACGAGCGGGTCATGCGGGCAATCACCGCCAGCGGGATGGTGCCGAGCACGATGGCCGGCAGGATCAGGTGCATCACCGCGTCCTTGAACGCGCCTTCCTCGTCGCTGAGCAGGGTATCGATGAGCATGAAGCCGGTCTTCGGCTCGATGTCGTAGAGCAGGTCGATGCGCCCGGATACCGGGGTCCAGCCCAGGCTTACCGAGAAGAACATGATCAGGATCAGGCCCCACCAGAAGATCGGCATCGAGTAACCCGCCAGGGAAATGCCCATCACCCCGTGGTCGAACAGCGAACCGCGCTTGAGCGCGGCGATCACCCCGGCCAGCAGGCCGACGATGCCGGCGAACAGCAGGGCGGCGAAGGCCAGTTCGAGGGTGGCCGGGAACAGGGTGAGGAACTCGCTCCACACGCTCTCGCGGGTGCGCAGCGATTCACCGAGGTCACCCTGGGCCAGCTTGCCGACATAGTCCAGGTACTGGACCGGCAGCGGCTTGTTCAGGCCCAGGCGCTCCATGGCCTGGGCATGCATTTCGGGGTCGACCCTGCGCTCGCCCATCATCACTTCCACCGGGTCGCCGGGGATCAGGCGTATGAGCGCGAAGGTCAGCAAGGTGATACCGAAAAAGGTCGGTATCAGCAGGCCAAGGCGCCGGGCAATAAAGCTCAACATTGTCGGGGTTACCTCATCAGGCCGTGGGGCGATCAGCCCGCTACGGTGGTGCCGCCGGTTCCCGTGTGGGTTGCCGGCGGTCGTTGTTGTTCTACTTCACCTTGGTGGTGGCGAAGTTGTTGTTGGTCAGAGGGTTGATCACGTAGCCCTCCACGTTGTCACGCATGGCGGTGAACATCTTTGGATGGGCCATGCTGATCCAGGGTTGGTCGTCATCGTACACTTTCAATGCCTCGTTATAGAGCCTTGCACGCTCGTCGTTGTCGATGACTTCGCGGGCGCGGCTGATCAACTCCTGGAACTTAGGGTTGCACCAGCGCGCATAGTTCTCGCCGCTTTTGGCGGCATCGCAACTGAGCAGCGGGCTGAGGAAGTTGTCCGGGTCGCCGTTGTCGCCGGCCCAGCCGGTGGACACCAGGTCGGCCTCGCCTTTCTTGGCCCGGCGCAGCATTTCGGCCCACTCCATCACGCGGATGTCCAGCTTCAGGCCGATCTGTTTGAGGTCGGCCTGCAGCATCTCGGCAGACAAACGCGGGTTGGGGTTGGTCGGGCCGCCGCCGTTGCGCGTGAACAGGGTGATTACCGTACCTTCGGGCACGCCCGCCTGCGTGAGCAGATCGCGCGCCTTGGCCAGGTCGCGGGGCGGGTTTCTGTTCTCGTTGTTGTAGCCGATCATGGTCGGCGGGTACGGATTCACGCCGACCAGTGCATTGCCTTTGCCGAACAATTGGTCGACATGGGTCTGGCGGTCGAAGGCCATGTTGATGGCTTTGCGCACGCGAACGTCGCTCAGGTATTTGTGTTCGGTGTTCATCGAGATGTAACCGGTGACCAAGGCCTCGATCTCCTCGACCTTGAGTTTCGGGTCCTGCTTGATCGACGGTACATCATCGGGCTTGGGATAGAGTGCCACCTGGCATTCGTTGGCGCGCAGTTTCTGCAGGCGCACGTTGCTGTCGGTAGCGATAGCGAAGACCAGCGCATCGGCAGGCGGCTTGCCGCGGAAATAGTCCGGGTTAGGCTTGAAGCGAACCTGGGCATCCTTGTTGTAACGCTGGAAGATGAACGGGCCGGTGCCGATTGGCTTGCTGTTCAACTCGGCAGCCTTGCCGGCCTTGAGCAGCTGGTCGCCGTACTCGGCGGAGTAGATCGAGGTGAAGCCCATGGCCATGTCGCGCAGGAATGGCGCTTCCGGTCGGTTAAGGGTAATCACCACGGTGTGCTCGTCGGCTTTGCTGACCGACTTGAGCAGGTCCTTGAAGCCCATGCTCTCGAAGTACGGGTACCCGACGCTGGTCTTGTCATGCCATGGATGGTTCGGATCGAGCTGGCGATTGAGGCTCCACAGGACGTCATCGGCGTTGAAGTCGCGGGTGGGCTTGAAGTAGTCGGTAGTGTGGAACTTCACGCCCTGGCGCAGGTGGAAGGTGTAGGTCAGGCCGTCTGCTGAAATGTCCCAGCGCTCGGCCAAGGCCGGCTGGACTTCGGTGGTACCGGGCTTGAAGTCGACCAGGCGGTTGAATACCGTCTCGGCCGAGGCATCGGCGGTAACCGCAGTGGTGTACTGGACGATGTCGAACCCTTCCGGGCTGGCTTCGGTGCACACCACCAGCGGTTTGGCCGCCAGTTGCGTGGCGCTGCCCAGGACCAGCGCTGCCAGGGCTAGGCGCAGCGGCAGCGATTTCATGAAAGCTTTCTGCATGGGTTGAAACTCCCTGCTTGCATTGATTCCAGCGTAGCCGCCACGGCCCGCAACGAAGCGGGCCGTGGCGCCGGCCGTCAGAGAATGTTGAATGGAATGGTGGTCACCACCCGGAACTCATCCAGGCTGCCATCGCCCTGGGCCTTGCTGGCGCGGTGCGCGGTGTAGGTGGCGCGGATGCTGGTGTCTTTCAGTGGCCCGCTCTGCACCGCGTAGCTGGTGCCGATGCCCCACTCGTAGTGGGTTTCGCCATCCAGGCCGTTCACGTCGTAGGCGGTGCCGCGGTAATGGGTACCGTCGATGCCCCAGCCGCGGGCGTTGTACAGGTTGAACTTCAGGCCCGGCACGCCGTACGGCGCCATGTTCAGCACGTAGGAGATCTGCAGCGACTTCTCGTTGGGGCCGTTGAAGTCCGACAGCAGCGAGTTGGCCAGGTAGATGCCGTTGGTTTCGTGCAGGTAGTCGAAGTACTCGTTGCCGTTCACCTGCTGCCAGGAGGCGCTGAGGGTATGGGCCTGGTGGGTCAGACCGAGCGACAGGCTGTAGGTGTCGTTGTCGATCTCGCCCATCTTCTTGCTGCCGGCGTCGACGGTCTTGTAGTAGTTCAGGCCAGTGCTCAGGCTGAGTACAGCGCTATCGCCGAGCACGTGGTTGGCGCCGAAGTAGTACTGGTTCCAGAAGTCGTCGACCTTGGTGGCGTACAGGCTGGTGCTCAGGCTCTTGAATGGCTGGTAGTTGATACCGGCGGTGCTGGCGCGGTCGGTTTCCACGCCGGTGGCACTGTACTCGCTGCGGAACTTGCTGAGGCTCTGTTCGGTACGCGGCGAGACGCGGTCGAAGGTGCCCAGGTCGAAGCTCAGGTTGTCGAATTCGGCACTGTGCAGGAACGCGCCCTGGAAGCTCGACGGCAGGGCGCGGTTACCAATGTAGGCGATCATTGGTGTGTCCACCGACTGGCGGCCGACGGTGAGGGTGGTGTTGGACACCCGCGCCTTGACGTTGGCCAGGCCCATCTTGCTCCACTGGCCGATCGGGTCGCCGTCGCTGTGGGTCAGGGTGCGGTTGTTGGGGCCGGCGACGGCTTCGCGGCTCTGCTGCAGGGCGATGGCGTTGTAGCCGGCGGCTTCGACGGCGAAACCGACGGTGCCCTGGGTGAAGCCAGAACTGTAGTTGAGGATGGTGCCCTGCACCCAGTTCTCGCGGCTGTGGGTGTCGTGGCGGGTGCCGTCGCTCTTGTAGTACTTCCACAGCGGGGCGCGTGCGGCGCGTTCGCGGGCGTACCAGTTACGGGTGCTGCCGGACAGGCTCTGGCCGTCGATGAAGCCACTGGCCTGCTCCTGCTCGCTGCTGCCTTTGAGGGTAATGGGGATGTAGTCCTGGCTTTGCGGGTCGGCCTGGGCCACGGTGGATAAGGCACTGATGGATAATGCCAGTGCGGTCAAGGTGAATACTCTCAAGGTTAAAGCTCCCTTTCTTTTCTAGTTATTGCCGGCCTTGTGGGCCGGGTGATTGCTGCGGTGTTGCCAGGGTTGCCCGGGGTCGCCGGGCTGAATCGGGGTGTTGTGTTGGCCCTTTCGCGGGTAAACCTGCTCCCACAGGGGCACCACAGGTTTCGGCATGTGCGCCGTACCTGTGGGAGCGGGTTTACCCGCGAAGAGGCCCTTGAGGGTTAAAGATCAGTCGACACTCACACCGGAAAAATCATTGCGCCCGAACGGGCTGACCTTGAACCCGGAAACCTTGACGCTCAGCGGTTGGTTGACCGTGGAGTGCGCCACCGGGGTAATCGGCACCTGTTGCTTGAGCCGCTGCTGGGCCTGCTGGTACAGGGCGGTGCGCTGCGCGCGGTCGGTGACCTGCTTGGCCTGCTTGACCAGGCTGTCGTACTGCGGGTCGCACCATAGCGAGTAGTTGTTGCTGCCGATGGCATCGCAGTTGTAGAGGGTTCCCAGCCAGTTGTCCGGGTCGCCGTTGTCCCCGGTCCAGCCGATCAGGGCGATATCGTGCTCGCCGCTTTTCATGCGCTTGAGGTACTCGCCCCATTCGTAGCTGACAATGCGCACCTTGAAGCCGAGCTTGCTCCAGTCGGCCTGGAGCATTTCCGCCATCAGCTTGGCGTTGGGGTTGTACGGGCGCTGCACCGGCATGGCCCACAGGGTGATCTCGGTACCCGGCTTGACCCCGGCCTGCTGCAGTAGCTGCTTGGCCTTTTCCGGGTCGAAGGGCGCGTCCTTGAGGCTGTCGTCATAGGACCACTGGGTCGGCGGCATGGCGTTGACTGCCAACTGGCCGGAGTCCTGGTACACGGCCTGGATGATCGCCTGCTTGTTCACCGCCATGTCCATCGCCTGGCGCACTTCCAGGCGGTCGAACGGTGGGTGTTGGGTGTTGTAGGCGATGTAGCCGAGGTTGAAGCCCGGCTGCTGCTGCACCTGCAGCTTGCTGTCGGCCTTGAGCGCCGGCAGGTCGGCGGGACGCGGGTGCAGGGTGACCTGGCACTCGTTGCGGCGCAGCTTCTGGATGCGCACCGAAGGGTCGATGTTGATCGAGAACACCAGGTTGTCGATCTTCACCTCCTGGGGTGCCCAATAGGCCTTGTTGCCCTTGTAGCGGATCTGCGAATCCTTTTGATAACGCTGGAACACGAACGGCCCGGTGCCGATCGGTTGCTGGTTGATGTCGCTGGGGCGCCCGCTGGCCATCAGCTGTTCGGCGTATTCGGCAGAGAGGATGGAAGCGAAGCTCATGGCCAGGTTCTGGATGAACGCGGCATCGACCTTGTTCAGGGTAAAGATCACGGTCAGTGGATCGGCTTTCTCGACACGGGCGATGTTCTTGTCCAGGCCCATGCTGATGAAATAGGGGAACTCGGTCGGGTAGGCCTGGCGGAACGGATGGTTCTTGTCGAGCATGCGGTTGAAGGTGAACAGCACATCGTCGGCGTTGAAGTCGCGGCTCGGCGTAAAGGCCTTGTTGCTGTGGAACTTCACCCCTTCGCGCAGGTGGAAGGTGTAGCGCAGGCCATCGTCGGACACCTGCCAGCGGGTCGCCAGGGCAGGGTGCACGGCGGTGCCGCCGCGCTCGAACTCGACCAGGCGGTTGTAGATCGGTTCGGCGGCGTCGTTGTCGGTGGCGCTGGTGTACTGCGCGGTGTCGAAGCCGGCGGGGCTGCCTTCGGAGCAGAACACCAGATTGTTGGCCAGCAGGGCCGGCGATTGGCTGATCAGGCCCAGGGCCAGCAGGGCGGAAAGGCGGGTGGTATGGCGCATGGCAAGTCCTGTTACGGCTGTTTGCGCCGCCTCGGGGTACGAATGGCGGCAACAGTTCGCCGACCCCGCTGCGGGTAGCGGCGGGACGACATGAAGAGGTGGCGAGGTTGGCGGGCACCCGCCGTTTAGCGGGTGCCGTAGCTAGGCTATTTGTCCACGCTGACGCCGTAGAAGGAGTTCAGGCCGAACGGGCTGATCTTGTAGTCCTTCACCTTGACGCTCATGGGCTGGTACACGGTGGAGTGGGCGATCGGGGTGATCGGCACCTGCTCCTTGAGGATGTGCTGCGCCTTTTGATACAGCTCGGTGCGCTTGGCCTGGTCGGAGGTGGCCTTGGCCTGCTTGATCAGGTCGTCGTAGGGCTTGTAGCACCACTTGGAGAAGTTGTTGCCGCTCATGGCATCGCAGCCGTACAGGGTGCCCAGCCAGTTGTCCGGGTCACCGTTGTCACCGCTCCAGCCGATCAGCATGGCGCCCTGTTCGCCGCCCTTGGAGCGCTTGATGTACTCGCCCCATTCATAGCTGACGATCTTTGCCTTGATGCCGACCTTGGCCCAGTCGGATTGCAGCATCTCGGCCATCAGCTTGGCATTGGGGTTGTACGGGCGTTGCACCGGCATGGCCCACAGGGTGATTTCGGTGCCTTCCTTGATGCCGGCTTCCTTGAGCAGCTGTTTGGCCTTTTCGGGGTCGAATGGCGCGTCCTTGATACTGTCGTCGTAGGACCACTGGGTCGGCGGCATGGCGTTGACCGCCAGCTGGCCGGCGCCCTGGTAGACCGACTCGATGATCTTTTTCTTGTCCACGGCCATGTCCAGCGCCTGGCGGACTTTCAGCTGGGCCAGCGGGTTGGCCTCGTTGCTGCCCTTGATCTTGTCCATCACGTTGTAGGCGATGTAGCCGAGGTTGAAGCCGGCCTGGTCAGGCATCTGCAGCTTGGGGTCCTGCTTTAGCGGCTGGATGTCGGCCGGACGCGGGAACAGGGTGACCTGGCACTCGTTCTTCTTCAGCTTCTGCATGCGCACCGAGGCGTCGGTGGTGATGGCGAAGATCAGGTTGTCGATCTTCACGTCGTCGGGTTGCCAGTAGTCCTTGTTGCCCTTGAAGCGGATCTGCGCGTCCTTCTGATACTTGCTGAACACGAACGGGCCGGTGCCGATCGGCTTCTGGTTGATGTCGGCGGCCTTGCCGTCCTTGAGCAACTGGTCGGCGTATTCGGCGGACTGGATCGAGGCGAAGCTCATGGCCAGGTTCTGGATGAATGCGGCGTCGACTTCGTTGAGGGTGAACCTCACCGTGTGCTCGTCGAGCTTCTCCAGCCTGGCGATGTTCTTGTCCATGCCCATGTCGGTGAAGTACGGGAACTCGGTGGGGTAGGCCTTGCGGAACGGGTGGTCCTTGTCGAGCATGCGGTTGAAAGTGAACAGCACATCGTCGGCGTTGAAGGTGCGGGTGGGCTTGAAGTAGTCGGTGGTGTGGAACTTGACCCCTTCGCGCAGGTGGAAGGTGTAGGTCTTGCCGTCATCCGACACTTCCCATTTGGTCGCCAGCCCCGGGATGACGGCAGTGCCGCCACGTTCGAACTGGGTCAGGCGGTTGAACACGGTCTCGGCCGAGGCGTCAAAGTCAGTCCCTGTGGTGTATTGCCCCGGGTCGAAGCCGGCCGGGCTGCCTTCGGAGCAGAACACCAGGTTCGATGCGGCGAGGGCCGATGGTGCGCCAGAGAGCAAGCCTGCACCTAGCAGGAACGGAAGGACTGCGTGTTTGAGCATGGTGGCCTCATTTTTGTCATTTTTCGATTGAGGTGGCCTCGTGAGCCGACCTGCGGATACTTATGCAGGGGGCGTTCCCAATGCAATATGGGGACGGATGATTGGCGTCAGAAAAGTGGTACGGGCGTACATGGATGTCGCATTGGTATAACTTTCAGCGAAGTTAAACGTTTGCGCGGGCAAAATGATGGCTTTTTGCGGGATGTTTCTGGGCGAGGGAAGTTGTAGGAAGCACCTTTTTAGTGCGTAGGAAAGGTCTGAAACCCTGAATTTGACGCGATCCCTGTGGGAGCGGGCTTGCCCGCGAACACGGGCGAAGCCCGTGCCATCCACCGCGGTGTCGTCTCGCGGGTAACCCGCTCCCACAGGTATTTCGTGGATCTGTTAAGGCATCTGCACTTCAATCAGGCCATCGGCATTCATGCTCACTTCACTGGTCCCGGCCTCGATATCCGGCGCCGGTGCCGACTCATCAGCCCCCATGGCCTTCATCGCCATCGGCGCACTGCGCAGGTACGGGCGTGGGTAACCGCTGCTGTTGAGGTTCAGGCTGACCACTTTGTAACCCTTGCCACCCAGCGCCTCGGTAGCCAACTGCGCGCGCGCCTTGAAGGCATCCACCGCATCCTTGAGCAGTGCATCCTCGCTGGCCTTGCGCGTGGCCGGGGCGATGGAGAAGTCCATGCCACCCATTTTCAGCTCTTGCAGCAGGTCGGCGGTCAGCTGCGACAGGGCCGGGAAGTTGGCGCTTTCCAGGCGCAGCTCGGCACGTTCGCGCCAGCCGGTAATCTTCTGGCCCTTGCTGTCATACACCGGGTAGCTGTTGCGGCTGCCCTGGCTGATCTTCACGTCCTTGACCTGGCGCGACTGCTGTACGGCCTTGTTCATGGTTTCGGTGATCTGCTTGGCGAGCTTGCCCGGGTCGGTGTTCTGCGCTTCGCTGTACAGGGTCACGACCATCAGGTCGCGTGCCACTTCCTTGCTGACTTCGGCGCGCAGCGAGACCTGGTTGTAACGCGGCTCATCGGCAGCCAGCGCCGGCAGGCTGGCGAGCAGGCCGCAGGACAGGATCAGGGCGGTGCCGCGACGTGGGATTTGCATGTGATACTCCTTGGCAATATAAGGCGTGGGTTCTGGTCATCCATTCCACGCATGGCCCATCAGACCGGCAACAGTGTAGTGGGTTCAAAAGTGCCATCATCAACCTGTGACAAAGTGTGGCGCTTTGCCGCATCGCTGCAGCGAGGCGCCCGGCTTCGGTATACTCCAGCCGATTTTCTGGAGCACTCATCAGGAGAGCTCATGCTCGCCGCCGTACAACCGCTGTCCGCTACCCGTCAGAATCTCTGGCGCCTGACCATCATTCGGGTCCTGGTCCTGGCTGCCCAGGCCGGCTCCGTGGGCGTCGCCTACTGGACCGAACTGCTGCCCTTGCCCTGGCTGTCACTGGCCGGCACCCTGGCCTTGTCTTCGCTGCTGTGTGCCTTCACGGCCCTGCGCCTGCGCCTGTCGTTGCCGGTCACCGAACTGGAGTATGCCCTGCAACTGGCCTGCGACCTGCTGATCCACAGTGCCTTGCTGTATTACTCCGGCGGCTCGACCAACCCGTTCGTGTCGTATTACCTGGTGCCGCTGGCGATTGCCGCAGTTACCTTGCCGTGGCTGTATTCGCTGATCCTTTCCGGCATTGCCCTGACCGCCTACAGCCTGCTGCTGGTGCAGTTCTACCCCCTCGAAGGCCTGCCGATGGCGCGGGACAAGATGCAGGTGTACGGCATGTGGCTGAGTATTGCCTTGGCCGCTGCAGTGATTACCTTCTTTGCCGCACGCATGGCCGAAGAGCTGCGCCGCCAGGAGCAGCTGCGTTCCGAGCGGCGTGAAGAGAGCCTGCGCGACGAGCAGCTGCTGGCCGTGGCCACCCAGGCCGCCGGTGCCGCCCATGAGCTGGGCACGCCGTTGGCGACCATGAGCGTGCTGCTGAACGAAATGCGCCAGGACCACGCCGACCCGCTGCTGCAGGAAGACCTGCAGATCCTTCAGGACCAGGTGAAGCTGTGCAAGGAAACCCTGCAGCAGCTGGTACGCGCCGCCGAAGCCAACCGCCGCCTGGCCGTGGTGGAGCAGGACGTGACGGCCTGGCTGGACGAAGCGCTCAACCGCTGGCACCTGATGCGCCCGGAAGCCAGCTACCGCTTCCAGCGCCTGCGCGATGGCCAGGTGCCGCGCCTGACGCCGCCGCCGGACCTGACCCAGGCGCTGCTGAACCTGTTGAACAATGCCGCCGATGCCTGCCCCGATGACCTTGAAGTGCGCCTGGACTGGGACACCCATGACATCGTCATCAGCATCCGCGACCATGGCCCCGGCGTGCCGCCGGCCATCGCCGAAGCCATCGGCAAACCCTTCATTACCACCAAAGGCAAAGGCTTCGGCCTGGGCCTGTTCTTGAGCAAGGCCAGCGTGACCCGTGCGGGCGGTTCGGTGAAACTCTATAGTCATGAACAGGGTGGCACCCTGACCGAACTGCGCCTGCCCTATGGCAAGCGAGGAGATGAATGATGAGCGAAGAAAACCAGGTCGAAGGCGAAGAGCTGCCGCACCTGTTGCTGGTGGATGACGATGCCACCTTCACCCGGGTCATGGCTCGTGCCATGAGCCGCCGCGGTTTCCGCGTGAGCACTGCCAGCTCTGCCGAGGAAGGGTTGATCCTGGCCCAGCAGGACCTGCCGGACTACGCCACACTGGACCTGAAGATGGACGGCGACTCCGGGCTGGTGCTACTGCCCAAGCTGCTGGAGCTGGACCCGGAAATGCGCGTGGTGATCCTGACCGGTTACTCGAGCATTGCCACTGCGGTGGAGGCGGTCAAGCGCGGGGCCTGCAACTACCTGTGCAAGCCGGCCGATGCCGATGACGTGCTGGCGGCGCTGCTGTCGGAGCACACCGACCTGGACACCCTGGTGCCGGAAAACCCGATGTCGGTCGACCGCCTGCAGTGGGAGCACATCCAGCGCGTGCTGAACGAGCACGAGGGCAATATCTCGGCCACCGCGCGGGCGCTGGGCATGCACCGACGGACCTTGCAGCGCAAACTGCAGAAGCGCCCGGTCCGGCGCTGATTCAGTACTGACTGTACTGGCCTCTTCGCGGGTAAACCCGCTCCCACAGGTATTTCACAAGCCTCAAGACTTGTGCAGTACCTGTGCTCCCACAGGTATTTCACAAGCCTCAAGACCTGTGCAGTACCTGTGGGAGCGGGTTTACCCGCGAAAGGGCCGTAACTGACAGAAACTTCTCTTTATCACCCCGCGATCCCCGCAAGTCCCGGCCGTTGGCGTATCATTAGCCCCCTAACGGCAACCCCCTCCAGGATCGCTTGCGCATGCTCGCCCTTCTTATCCAGACACTGAACATCACGGCCCCGGTCTTCGCCATGCTGTTCATGGGCATGCTGCTCAAACGTATCCGCCTGATCGACGACAATTTCAACCGCGTCGCCTCGCAGCTGGTGTTCAACGTGTGCATGCCGGCGCTGCTGTTCCTCGGCATCTACCACGCCGACCTGGCCACGGCGGTCAAACCCGGCGTCCTCCTCTATTTCATCGTCGCCACTCTGGTCGGTTTCGCCATTGCCTGGGGCCTGGCCATCTGGCGCAGCCCGCGGGCAGACCGGGGCATCTATACCCAGGGCGCATTTCGCGGCAACAACGGTGTGATCGGCCTGGCGCTGGCCGCCAGCCTGTACGGCGACTACGGCATCTCCCTGGGGGCGGTGCTCGCCGGCCTGGTCATCCTTCTGTACAACTCGCTGTCGGCAGTGGTGCTGGCGGTGTACAGCCCGGACCTTAAGTCCGACCCGTGGAGCATCTGCAAGAGCATTTTCAGCAACCCGCTGATCATCAGTGTGCTGGTGGCCACGCCCATGGCCTACGGCCAGGTGCCGCTGCCCAACTGGCTGCTGACCTCGGGCGACTACCTGGCGCAGATGACCCTGCCGCTGGCGCTGATCTGCATCGGCGGCACGCTGTCGCTGGCGGCGCTGCGCGCCAGCGGCAGGCTGGCCATCGACGCCAGCCTGGTGAAGGTGGTCTGGCTCCCGCTGTTAGGCACCCTCGGCGCCTGGCTATGCGGCTTCCGTGGGGCCGAGCTGGGCATCCTGTTCCTGTATATCGGCAGCCCGACCGCAGCGGCCAGCTACGTCATGGCGCGGGCGGCCAAGGGCAACCATGAGCTGGCGGCGTCGATCATCGTGATTACCACGCTAATGGCGGCGATCACCACCAACATTGGCATTTTCATCTTGCAGTGGGGCGGATGGATCTAGATCCTTGACTGCAAACAACACAAAAAACACAGCCTCACTGAGCTAAAGGACACTTCATGCAAGACCAGAGCACGCCCGAGCGGTTACAGCGCGGGCTGAAGAATCGCCATATCCAGCTGATCGCGCTGGGCGGGGCCATCGGTACCGGGTTGTTCCTGGGTATCGCCCAGACCATCCAGCTGGCCGGCCCCTCCGTGCTGCTGGGCTATGCCATTGCCGGCCTGATGGCTTTCCTGATCATGCGCCAGCTCGGCGAAATGGTGGTGGAAGAGCCGGTGGCTGGCAGCTTCAGCCACTTCGCCCACCAGTACTGGAGCGAGTTCGCCGGCTTCGTCTCGGGCTGGAACTACTGGGTGGTGTACGTGCTGGTCGGCATGGCCGAGCTGACGGCGGTGGGCATCTACGTGCAGTACTGGTGGCCCGGCTTCCCCACCTGGGCCACGGCGGCGATCTTCTTCGTGGTGATCAACCTGATCAACCTGACCCAGGTGAAGGTCTACGGCGAGATGGAGTTCTGGTTCGCCCTGGTCAAGGTGGTGGCCATCGTCAGCATGATCGGCTTCGGCGCCTGGTTGCTGACCAGCGGCCATGGCGGCCCGGACGCCAGCGTGGCTAACCTCTGGCAATACGGCGGCTTCTTCCCCAACGGTGTCACCGGCCTGGTGATGGCGCTGGCGGTGATCATGTTCTCGTTCGGTGGCCTGGAGCTGGTGGGTATCACCGCTGCCGAGGCCGACAACCCGCGCCAGAGCATCCCCAAGGCCACCAACCAGGTGGTGTACCGCATCCTCATCTTCTATATCGGTGCCCTGGCAGTGCTGCTGTCGCTGTACCCGTGGCAGAAGGTGGTGCAGGGTGGCAGCCCGTTCGTGATGATCTTCCACGAGCTGGACAGTGACCTGGTGGCAACCATCCTCAATATCGTGGTGCTGACGGCCGCGCTGTCGGTGTACAACAGCTGCGTGTACGCCAACAGCCGCATGCTGTTCGGCCTGGCCAGCCAGGGCGATGCACCGCGTCAGTTGCTGAAGGTAAGCCGTAGCGGTGTGCCGCTGACCGCGCTGGGCGTGTCGGCTTTCGCCACCGGGCTGTGCGTGCTGATCAACTACCTGATGCCGGGTGAAGCCTTTGGTTTGCTGATGGCCCTGGCGGTGTCGGCGCTGGTGATCAACTGGGCGAGCATCAGCATTACCCACCTGAAGTTCCGCAAGGCCAAGCTGGCGGCCGGGATTAACCCGTTCTACAAGAGCTGGGGGCACCCGGTTACCAACTACCTGTGCCTGGCATTCATCGTGCTGATCCTGGTGGTGATGTACCTGACCCCGCCGATTCGCATTTCCGTGATGCTGATCCCGGGGTGGATCCTGGTGCTGTGGGTGGCCTTCAAGATGAAGAAGGCTCGCCAGGCCAGGTAGGTAACACAGTACTGGCCTCTTCGCGGGTAAACCCGCTCCCACAGGATTACGCAGGCTCCGAAAGCTGTGCGGTACCTGTGGGAGCGAGGCTACCTATTGATAACTGTCGATCACTTCCTGCGCTGCACGGAAAGCATCGATTGCCGCCGGCACCCCTGCATACACCGCGCAATGCAGCAGCGCTTCGCGAATTTCCTCCACCGTACAGCCATTGTTCAACGCCCCACGCACATGCCCCTTGAGTTCCTGCGGGCACTTGAGTGCCGTCAGCGTGGCCAGGGTAATCAGGCTGCGGGTTTTCAACGGCAGCCCGTCGCGAGCCCACACGCTGCCCCAGGCATGTTCGTTGACGAAGTCCTGCAGTGGCTGGGTAAAGTCGGTGGCATTGCCCAAGGCGCGGTCGACGAACACATCGCCCATCACCTGGCGCCGAATCTGTTCGCCGGTTTTCTTGCTATCAGCCATGTTGTTTTCCTTAGTGTTGGCGGCGCCAGGCTCGTATGGTGGTGTACAGCAACACCATGGCGAGCACCGGCAGTACGTAGAACAGCATCAACCGCTCCAAGCGGCCGGCCAGTGGCATGCCCATGGTAAACGCCGCGACGTGCAGCCCATAGGCCAGGTACAGGCAGAGGAACACCAGGCCTTCGGCGCGGGTGATGCGGTAGCCGGAATAGAACACCGGCAGGCTCAGCGCGGCAACACCGAGCATCACCGGCAGGTCGAAGGCCAGGGCGTTGGGCGAGATCGACAGTGGCTCGGGGGTGACCACTGCGGTCAGGCCCAGCACGGCCAGCAGGTTGAACAGGTTGCTGCCGATCACTGTGCCTACGGCGATTTCCCGTTCGCCGCGCAGGGCGGCGATCAGCGCGGCGGCCAGTTCCGGCAGGGAGGTGCAGATGGCAACGACGGTCAGGCCGATGATGCGCTCGGACAGGCCCAGGTCGGTGGCCACTTCTACGGCGGCCTCTAGCAACAAATGGCCCGCCAGGCTCAACAGGCCCAGGCCGGCCAGCACCTGCAGCAGCGTGCCCGACCAGAAGCGCCCGGCGCCGTTTGTGACGGCGGCCGGAGCGGGGTAGGTGCGTGCGTAGTGGCGCGACTGGTGCCAGAGTATCGCCAGGTAGCCGGCCAGGCCGATCAGCAGCAACACGCCTTCGACCCGGCCCAGGTGGCCGTTGGCGGATAACGCGTAGACCAGGGCGCTGGCGACGATCATCAGTGGAATGTCCAGGCGTACCAGTTGCCGCGACACGCGCAGCGGGATGATCAGGGCGGCCAGGCCGAGAATGACCAGTACGTTGAAGATATTGCTGCCGATTACGCTGCCCACCGCCACATCCGGCACGCCCTGGTAGGCAGCCTGCAGGCTCACGGTCATTTGTGGAGCGGTGCTGCCGAAGGCCACCAGGCTCAGGCCGATGATCAGCGGGCGTACGTGCAGGCGCTGGGCCAGGCGCAGGGCTGCGCGCACCAGCAGTTCGGCACCGCCGACCAGCAACAGCAGGGCGATACCCAGTTGCAGGAGGCTGAAGGTGGGAAGGGTGGCGAGGTCGAAAATGGTCGGACTCCTGTCGCGTCAGTTGCTAAGCCCTTGTACCCGCACGCGTGCGGTTCCGCTACGGATCATGCCGATTTTTTCTGCGGCGGCACGTGATAGATCGATCAGGCGGCCGCGGGTATGTGGGCCGCGGTCGTTGATGCGTACCACGACGCTGCGCTGATTGGCCAGGTTGGTCACCCGTACCCGGGTGCCGAAGGGCAGGCTACGGTGGGCGGCGGTGAGGCCGTGCTGGTTGAACGGTTCGCCGCTGGCGGTGCGTTTGCCATGATGGCGCGCGCCGTAATAGGAGGCGGTGCCGGTCTTGTCGTAGCCGTCGGGGTCGACGTCGACGTCCTGGCTGGCGCAGCCGGCCAGCAGGGAGAGGAGGGCGAGGGTGCTCAGGGATCGTTTTAGCAATTCAGATGCTCCGATATGGCCCATTCGCGGCTAAAGCCGCTCCCACAGGTATATCACCGCTGTCGAGAGCAGCGCTGTACCTGTGGGAGCGGCTTCAGCCGCGAACGAGGGCGAAGCCCTCGCAGGACTACAGGGATAAAACAATCACCCTTCGAGCTTGGCCTTGAGCAATTGGTTCACTTGCCCCGGGTTGGCCTTGCCTTTGGAGGCTTTCATCGCCTGGCCGACGAAGAAGCCGAACATCTTGCCACGCTTGGCCTCGTCGGCTGCGCGGTACTGTTCGACCTGCTCGGCGTTGGCCGCCAGCATTTCGTCGAGCATCTTGTCGATCGCACCGGTATCGGTGACCTGCTTCAGGCCTTTGCTTTCGATGATGCTGTCGGCATCGCCTTCACCGGCAGCCATGGCCTCGAACACAGTCTTGGCGATCTTGCCGCTGATGGTGTTGTCGCGAATACGCAACAGCATGCCGCCCAGCTGCGCGGCGCTGACCGGCGCCTGGTCGATCTCGATGCCCAGCTTGTTCAGCAGGCTGCCCAGTTCGACCATGACCCAGTTGGCAGCCAGCTTGGCGTCGCCACCGATTCTCACCACTTCCTCGAAGTAGTCCGCCTGTTCGCGGCTGGATGCCAGCACGTTGGCGTCGTAGGCCGACAGGCCGTACTGGCTCTGGAAGCGCTCGACCTTCTGCGTTGGCAGCTCCGGCAAGCCGGCACGGACGGTTTCGAGGAAGCTGTCCTCGATGACCACCGGCAGCAGGTCCGGGTCGGGGAAGTAACGGTAGTCGTTGGCTTCCTCCTTGCTGCGCATGGAGCGGGTCTCGTCTTTGTTCGGGTCGTACAGGCGGGTTTCCTGCACCACTTTGCCGCCGTCCTCGATCAGGTCGATCTGGCGCTGGATCTCGCTGTTGATCGCGCGCTCGATGAAGCGGAACGAGTTGACGTTCTTGATCTCGCAGCGGGTGCCGAACTCGGTCTGGCCTTTCGGGCGGATCGACACGTTGCAGTCGCAGCGCAGCGAGCCTTCGGCCATGTTGCCGTCGCAGATGCCCAGGTAACGTACCAGCGCGTGGATCGCCTTGACGTAGGCCACCGCTTCCTTGGCGCTGCGCATGTCCGGCTCGGAAACGATTTCCAGCAGCGGGGTGCCGGCACGGTTCAGGTCGATGCCGGTGGAGCCGCTGAAGTCTTCGTGCAGGCTCTTGCCGGCGTCTTCTTCCAGGTGCGCGCGGGTTACCCCGATGCGCTTGATGGTGCCGTCTTCCAGGGCGATGTCCAGGTGGCCCTTGCCGACGATCGGCAGGTCCATCTGGCTGATCTGGTAGCCCTTGGGCAGGTCGGGGTAGAAGTAGTTCTTGCGTGCGAACACGTTGCGCTTGCCGATCTCGGCATCGATGGCCAGGCCGAACATGCACGCCATGCGCACGGCTTCCTGGTTCAGTACCGGCAGTACGCCTGGCATGCCCAGGTCAACCAGGCTGGCCTGGGTGTTCGGCTCGGAACCGAAGGTGGTGGCGCTGCCGGAGAAGATCTTCGACTGGGTGGCGAGCTGAGTGTGGATTTCCAGCCCGATCACAACTTCCCATTGCATGTGTGAATTCCTCAGAAGCCGTTGGGGGCGCGGGTGTGCCAGTCGGTCACTTGCTGGTAGCGGTGCGCGACGTTGAGCAGGCGGCCTTCCTGGAAGTATGGCGCCAGCAGTTGCACGCCGACCGGCAGGCCGTCGACGAAGCCGGCTGGCATCGACAGGCCCGGCAGGCCCGCCAGGTTGGCGGTGATGGTGTAGACGTCTTCCAGGTAGGCGGCGACCGGGTCGCTGCTCTTGGCGCCGAGCTTCCAGGCCGGGTTTGGCGTGGTCGGGCCGAGGATCAGGTCGACGTCGTTGAAGGCTGCCATGAAGTCGTTCTTGATCAGGCGGCGGATCTGTTGCGCCTTCACGTAGTAGGCGTCGTAGTAGCCAGCCGACAGGGCGTAGGTGCCGACCATGATGCGGCGCTGCACTTCGACGCCGAAGCCTTCGCCACGGGAACGCTTGTACAGGTCGGTGAGGTCTTTCGGGTTTTCGCAGCGGTAGCCGAAGCGCACGCCGTCGAAACGCGACAGGTTGGACGAGGCTTCAGCGGGGGCGATCACGTAGTAGGCCGGGATGGCGTGCTGCATGTTCGGCAGGCTGATTTCCTTGACCACCGCGCCGAGCTTTTCCAGTTCCTTGACGCTGGCCTGGACCAGGTCGGCAATGCGTGGGTCCAGGCCGGCACCGAAGTATTCCTTCGGCAGGCCGATGCGCAGGCCCTGCAGCGAAGCATTCAGGTTGGCGCTGTAGTCCGGCACCGGCTCTTCGATGCTGGTGGAGTCCTTGGCGTCGAAGCCGGCCATGCCTTGCAGCAGCAGGGCGCAGTCTTCGGCGGTGCGGGCCAGCGGGCCACCCTGGTCGAGGCTGGAGGCGTAGGCGATCATGCCCCAGCGCGACACGCGACCGTAGGTCGGCTTGAGGCCGGTGAGGTTGGTCAGTGCCGCCGGTTGGCGGATCGAGCCGCCGGTGTCGGTGCCGGTGGTGGCTGGCAGCAGGCGCGCAGCCACCGCCGCGGCCGAACCGCCCGACGAGCCGCCCGGGACGTGCTCGAGGTTCCAGGGGTTCTTCACCGCGCCGTAGTAGCTGGATTCGTTGGCCGAACCCATGGCGAATTCGTCCATGTTGGTCTTGCCCAGGGTGACCATGCCGGCATCGGCCAGCTTGGCAACCACGGTGGCGTCATACGGCGCCTTGAAGTTGTCGAGCATCTTCGAGCCGCAGCTGGTGCGTACGCCGTTGGTGCAGAACAGGTCCTTGTGGGCGATCGGGGCACCCAGCAGCGCGCCGGTTTCGCCAGCGGCGCGACGGGCGTCGGCGGCACGCGCCTGGCCCAGGGCCAGGTCTTCGGTGACGCTGATGAAGCTGTTGATTTGCGGGTCGAGCTGCTTGATGCGCGCCAGCAGGGCGCCCGTCAGCTCTTCGGAGGAAAACGACTTGTCGGCGAGTCCGCGGGCGATCTCGGCCAGGGTCAATTGATGCATGGCAGGCTCTATCCCTTACTCGATGACTTTGGGAACCAGGTACAGACCGCTTTCGGTCGATGGCGCGATGGCCTGGTAGGCGTCGCGCTGGTTGCTCTCGGTGACCTGGTCGGGACGCAGACGCTGGCTGGCCTCCAGGGGGTGGGCCAGTGGCTCGATGCCGGTAGTGTCGACCGCTTGCATCTGGTCGACCAGCCCGAGAATGCTGTTCAGTGCGTCGGTAATGCGTGGCAGTTCGCCATCATTCAGGCCCAGACGGGCCAGATGGGCGATCTTTTCCACGTCGCAGCGTTCAAGCGCCATGGGGATCTCCAGGGGAAACAAAGACCGGAATTTGGCTCCGGAGTGAGGAACATGTCAGCTTTCTGGCGGTCTAACGGCCGCGAAATTCTGCTGGCGTGCTCGGAAAAACAGCCAATTTAACATATTGGCTCCTTGCCCAAAATCCCTGCCATTGTTAGAGTTTGCCGCACTTTTTTACCCACGCTTTCCCCAGGGTCACTTTCCCATGTTCAAGAAACTGCGTGGCATGTTTTCCAGCGATCTGTCCATCGACCTGGGTACTGCCAACACCCTTATTTACGTGCGTGAGCGCGGTATCGTCCTGAATGAGCCCTCGGTTGTTGCCATCCGTACCCATGGCAACCAGAAAAGCGTCGTCGCCGTCGGTACCGAAGCCAAGCGCATGCTGGGCCGTACGCCTGGCAACATTGCTGCCATTCGTCCGATGAAGGACGGCGTCATCGCCGACTTCAGCGTCTGCGAAAAAATGTTGCAATATTTTATCAACAAGGTGCACGAGAACAGCTTCCTGCAGCCGAGCCCGCGCGTGCTGATCTGCGTGCCATGCAAGTCGACTCAGGTAGAGCGCCGCGCCATTCGCGAGTCGGCCCTGGGCGCCGGTGCCCGTGAAGTGTTCCTGATCGAAGAACCGATGGCCGCCGCCATTGGTGCCGGACTGCCGGTCGAAGAGGCCCGCGGTTCGATGGTCGTCGATATCGGTGGTGGTACCACTGAAATCGCGCTGATCTCCCTGAACGGCGTGGTCTATGCCGAATCTGTCCGCGTTGGCGGCGACCGCTTCGACGAAGCCATCGTCACCTACGTGCGCCGCAACTACGGCAGCCTGATCGGCGAGTCCACCGCCGAGCGCATCAAGCAGGAAATCGGTACTGCCTACCCGGGCGGCGAAGTACGCGAAGTCGACGTGCGCGGCCGCAACCTGGCCGAGGGCGTACCACGTGCCTTCACCCTGAACTCCAACGAAGTGCTCGAAGCGCTGCAGGAATCCCTGGCGACCATCGTCCAGGCGGTCAAGAGCGCCCTGGAGCAATCGCCGCCCGAGCTGGCCTCGGACATCGCCGAGCGTGGCCTGGTGCTGACCGGTGGTGGCGCGCTGCTGCGTGACCTGGACAAGCTGCTGGCCCAGGAAACCGGCCTGCCGGTGATCGTCGCCGAAGACCCGCTGACCTGTGTCGCCCGTGGCGGCGGTCGCGCCCTGGAGATGATGGACAAGCACGCGATGGACCTGCTCTCCAGCGAGTGATCCCGCTCGCTGTTCACGAGCGCCCGGTTTACAGGTAGTACGCACAGTGCTACCTGTATGTGCTGGGCTGGCGCCCGTTCGGGGCGCCGTATCCGTCAACCCGCAACCAGGCTGGTGCGTTGTCCCATGTCCAATGACCTCCTGAGTCGTCCACGAGGAACGGCCCATTAAACCGCTTTTCTCCAAGGGCCCTTCGCTGGGCGTTCGCCTGCTCGTCCTGGTGGTGATGTCGGTCGCGTTGATGGTTGTCGACGCGCGCTTCGACGTGCTCAAGCCGGTGCGCAGCCAGATGGGCCTGGTACTCATGGAGTCGTACTGGATCACCGACCTGCCGCAGCGTGCGTGGCAAGGTGTGGCCGGCCAGTTCGGCAGCCGCACCGAACTGATCGCCGAAAACGAAAAGCTCAAGACCGAAGCCCTGCTGTTGCAGGGGCGCCTGCAGAAGCTGGCAGCCCTGACCGAGCAGAACGTGCGCCTGCGCGAGTTGCTCAACTCCTCGGCGCTGGTCAATGAAAAGGTCGAAGTGGCCGAGCTGATCGGTGTCGACCCCAACCCGTTCACCCACCGCATCCTGATCAACAAGGGCGAGCGTGATGGCGTGTTCCTGGGCCAACCGGTGCTCGATGCCCGTGGCCTGATGGGCCAGGTGGTCGAGCTGATGCCCTACACCTCGCGGGTACTGTTGCTGACCGATACCACCCATAGCATCCCGGTGCAGGTCAACCGCAATGGCCTGCGCGCCATCGCCAGCGGCACCGGCAACCCGGAGCGCCTGGAGCTGCGCCATGTGGCCGATACCGCCGACATCAAGGAAGGCGACCTGCTGGTCAGTTCCGGCATGGGGCAACGTTTCCCGGCCGGCTACCCGGTGGCCACGGTCAACGAAGTGATTCACGATTCCGGCCAGCCGTTCGCCATCGTTCGCGCCATCCCCACCGCCGCGCTCAACCGCAGCCGCTACATGCTGCTGGTGTTCAGTGACCGACGTACCCCGGAGCAGCGCGCCACCGATGCCGGCATCGCCCAGGAAGAGGCTGACCGCAAGGGCGCCTCGGCCCCAGGCCAGCCGGCCACGACGGGCGAGCACGTTGCACCGGCGCCTGCCGCGCCGGCCACACCTGCGGCCCCGGTAGCCCCGGCTGCGCAGCCTGCAGCCCCGGCGGCCGCACCTGCTACGCCGGCTGCCGCACCCGCTCACACCCGGAGGCAATGATGGCTGCATCACGCCGCAACAACGGCTGGGTCATCTGGCTGACTTTCGCCATCGGCCTGCTGCTCAGCGTCTCGCCCATGCCGCAGTTCATGGACGTGTTCCGGCCCATGTGGCTGGCCTTGCTGGTGTCGTTCTGGACCCTCGCCGTGCCGAACAAGGTCGGCATGACCACCGCGTTCGTGCTGGGCCTGGCCGAGGATGTGCTGTACGGCACCCTGCTGGGGCAGAACGCGCTGATCCTCACCCTCATCACCTTCCTGGTGCTGTCCTTGCAGCAGCGCCTGCGCATGTTCCCCATGTGGCAGCAGAGCCTGGTGATCCTGGTGATCTTCGGCATCGCCCAGCTGATCCAGCTGTGGCTCAGCGCGCTGACCGGCAATCGCCTGCCCACCCTGGCGCTGGTCTGGTCGGCGGTGATCAGTGCCTTGCTCTGGCCGTGGATCAGCTTCGCCCTGCGCGACCTGCGCCGACGCTTGCATATCAATTGACGGCGCCGCCGCGACTGACAGGGAGATGTCTGCATGAACCCACTATACCTGGCCTCCGGCTCGCCCCGTCGTCGTGAACTACTGACCCAGATCGGTGTGCCGTTCAGCGTCGTCAGTGCCCCCATCGATGAAACCCCGCTGCCCAATGAAAGCGCCCCGGCCTACGTCGAGCGCCTGGCCCGGGCCAAGGCTGCCGCCGGCCTGGCTAGCCTGGAACCTCCAGTGCAGGCCATTCGCGGCCATGCCCGCTCCCACAGGTACAGCGCCGATCCTGTGGGAGCGGGCGTGCCCGCGAAGGCCCCAAAGGGGCCCGCTGTAGTGCTGGGCGCAGACACCGCCGTGGTGCTCGATGGTCGTATTCTCGGCAAACCGGAAAACCGCGAAGATGCCCTGGCCATGCTGGCCGACCTGTCGGGCCGCGAGCACCAGGTGCTGACCGCGGTCGCCGTCAGCGATGGCCAGCGCGTGCACAGCCTGTGTGTCACCAGCAAAGTGCGCTTCCGTGTGATCAGCGTCGATGAAGCGCAACGCTACTGGGCCAGCGGCGAGCCCACGGACAAGGCCGGCGGCTATGCCATCCAGGGCTTGGGCGCGGTGTTCGTCACCGGCCTTTCCGGCAGCTACTCGGCGGTGGTCGGCCTGCCCCTCAGTGAAACGGCCGAACTGCTTGGCCAGTTCGGCATCGCCTGCTGGCAATCGCCCGCGCATACGCCAGAGGTAACAAACCAGCGGTAGCCAGCACTGCATACGCCATCCATCATTACCCAAGACCTTTGACGAGAGCCTGCCATGAGTGAAGAGATCCTGATCAACATCACCCCGATGGAGTCACGCGTGGCGGTGGTGGAAAACGGGGTGCTGCAGGAAGTGCACGTCGAGCGCACCCAGCGCCGGGGCATCGTCGGCAACATCTACAAGGGCAAGGTGGTGCGCGTGCTGCCGGGCATGCAGGCGGCCTTCGTCGACATCGGCCTGGAGCGTGCGGCGTTCATCCATGCCTCGGAAATATCCCAGCGTGAAGGCTCGGCGGTAGAGAACATCACCGCCCTGGTGCATGAAGGCCAGGCCCTGGTGGTACAGGTGACCAAGGACCCGATCGGCACCAAGGGCGCGCGCCTGACCACCCAGCTGTCGATCCCGTCGCGCTACCTGGTGTACATGCCGCGCAGCAGCCATGTCGGCATTTCCCTGAAGATCGAAGACGAAGCCGAACGCGAGCGCCTCAAGCAGGTGGTCAGCGACTGCATGGAAAGCGAGAACATCAAGGACGCCGGCGGCTTCATCCTGCGCACCGCGGCCGAAGGCGCGCGCGCCGAAGAGATCCTGCAGGACATTCGCTACCTGCGCCGCTTGTGGGAGCAGATCGGCACCCAGATCAAGACCTGCGGCGCGCCCACGGTCATCTACGAGGACCTGGGCCTGGCCCTGCGTACCCTGCGCGACCTGGTCAACCCGAAGATCGAGAAGATCCGCATCGACTCGCGGGAAACCTTCCAGAAGACCACGCAGTTCGTTGGCGAGCTGATGCCGGAAATCGCCGACCGCCTCGAACACTATCCGGGCGAACGGCCGATCTTCGACCTGTACGGTGTCGAGGACGAGATCCAGCGCGCGCTGGAGCGCAAGGTACCGCTCAAGTCCGGTGGCTACCTGGTGGTCGATCCGGCTGAAGCGATGACCACCATCGATGTGAACACCGGCGCCTTCGTCGGCCATCGCAACCTTGAAGAGACCATCTTCAAGACCAACCTCGAGGCCGCCACCGCCATCGCCCGGCAACTGCGCCTGCGCAACATTGGCGGCATCATCATCATCGACTTCATCGACATGGAAGACGAAGAGCACCAGCGCCAGGTGCTGCGCACCCTGGAAAAGCAGCTGGAGCGCGATCACGCCAAGACCAACATCATCGGCATCACCGAACTGGGCCTGGTACAGATGACCCGCAAGCGCACGCGGGAAAGCCTGGAACAAGTGCTGTGCGAGCCCTGCCTGGCCTGCCAGGGCCGCGGCAAGCTGAAAACCCCCGAGACCATCTGTTACGAAATCTTCCGCGAGATCCTGCGCGAGGCCCGTGCCTACCAGGCCGAAGGCTACCGCGTGCTGGCCAACCAGAAGGTAGTCGACCGGTTGCTGGATGAAGAGTCCGGTAACGTCGCGGAGCTGGAGGCCTTCATCGGCCGAACCATTCGTTTCCAGGTGGAGTCGATGTATTCGCAGGAACAATACGATGTGGTGCTGCTCTGAGGCCTTCTGAAACGCGCCACGGGTGGCCCGGGCTGGCAAAACCGGTACGACGGGCCATCATGGATAAACGACCTGGAGGGCCATGGCCATGGGACGTCTGACCCGCGTTCTTGTCGCCTTGACCCGCTGGGGCCTGGGCGTTTGCGCCCTGCTGGCGGTACTGGTGGCGCTGTATGTCAGCCTCGGTCGCGAACTGGTGCCGTTGGTGGCCGAGTACCGCGCCGATGTGGAGGCCAAGGCCGAGCAAGCCTTGGGGTTGCCCGTGCACGTCGGTGCCCTGGAAGGCCGCTGGAGCGGCCTGGCGCCGGTGCTGCGGGTGCGCGACCTGCAACTGGGCGATGGGGCCACGGCCCTGCGCCTGGACGACGTCAAGGTAGTACCCGATGTCTGGGCCAGCCTCACCGCCCGCGAAGTACGCCTGGCACGCATTCAGCTGGGCGGTCTGCAACTGATCCTGCGCGAGAACGAGCAGGGGGCCTGGAGCCTCGAAGGCTTGCCAAAGCAGAACGATGCGCCGCTCGACCCGGCCGAGTTGCTGCAGCGCCTGCGCCAGCTGGGCCGCATCGATGTGTTCGACAGCCAGGTCACCCTGCACCCCTGGCAGCGCGACCCGCTGACCCTGACTTACGTGAGCGCCGGCCTGCAGGCCGGGGCTTCGCGCCAGGCCCTGGACCTGCGCGCGACCCTGCCCGATGGCCAGCCCCTGGCGCTGAACCTGCGCAGCCGTGCGTCGGCCAACGCCTGGCGCGACGGCCAGGTCGAAGCCTACCTGAGCCTGCCGCAGAGTGACTGGGCGCGCTGGCTGCCGCCTCGCCTGCTGGGCCAGTGGCATGCCGACGCCTTGCGGGCGGGCGGCGAGTTCTGGGTCGACTGGCGCAACGGGCAGTTGCAGCAGGGCGTGGTGCGCCTCAATGCACCCGAGCTGCAGGGCGCCTATGCCGGGCGCAAGGCGGCCACACTGAACAACCTGGCCCTGGGTGCCTGGTTCCAGCGCCGGGAGCAAGGCTTCGATGTAGTGGTCGATTCCCTGGCCATGGATATCGGCAAGACCCGTTGGGAATCGCACCTGCAATTGCAGCAGCGTCCTGGCGAGGATGCAGCCGCGGAAAGCTGGCAAGTGCAGGCCGACCGCCTCGACCTCACGGCGTTGACCCCGCTGATCGATGCCCTGGCGCCGTTGCCGGACAAGGTCATGGCCGTGGTCGATGGCCTGAAGGTGACCGGCGCACTGCGCAATGTGCGCCTGCAAGCACGGCCCAAGGCCGAGGGTGACCAGCGCCTGCAGTTCGAGGCCAACCTGGAGAAGGTCGGTTTCGATGCCTATCACAATGCCCCGGCGGCCGGTAATGTCAGCGGCAGCATCAGCGGTGACCTTGGCCATGGTGAACTGCGCCTGGATACCGAGGCATTCATGCTGCACCTGTACCCGATCTTCGCCAAACCCTGGCACTACCAGAAGGCCAATGCGCGCCTGACCTGGGCCTTGGACAAGGAAGGTTTCACCCTGGTCGCGCCTTACCTCAAGGTACTGGGCGAAGAGGGCAAGATCGCCGGTGACTTCCTCATTCGCCTGTTGTTCGAAGAGGGCCGCGAGGACTACATGGACCTGCGCGTCGGCCTGACCGAAGGCGATGGTCGCTACACCGCCAAGTACCTGCCCGAGGTGCTCAGCCCGGCCCTCGACGAATGGTTGCGCAGCGCGATCGTCAAGGGCACGGTGGACGAAGGCTACTTCCAGTACCAGGGCTCGTTGAACCATGGCGCCGCACCGGAAGCCCGCAGCATCAGCCTGTTCTTCAAGGTGCGTGATGCAGCCCTGGACTTCCAGCCGGGCTGGCCACAGGTGCAGCACGTGGATGGTGATGTGTTCATCGAGGACAGCGGTGTGCGCATCAAGGCCCAGCGCGGCGTGCTGCTCGACACCAAGGTCAGTGATGTGAGCGTCGATATCCCGCATGTCGACGAGGGCCAGCAAAGCCACCTGTACCTCGATGGCGACTTCGACGGCAGCCTGGGCGATGGCCTGAAGATCCTCAAGGAAGCGCCAATCGGCACTGGCGAGATCTTCGCAGGCTGGGAGGGCGAGGGGCCGCTCAAGGGCAAGGTCAAGCTCGACATTCCGCTGGTCCGCGGGGAGCGGCCGAAAGTGCAGGTGGACTTTGCCACCAGCGATGCGCGGCTGAAAGTCGCGCCGCCTAGCCTGGAGTTGAGCCGCCTGAAGGGTGACTTCAGTTTCGATTTCGACAAGGGCCTGAGCGGCAAGGGCATCAGCCTGCAGGCCTTCGGCAAGCCGGTAACGGCGCAAATCACCGCCGAAGGCCAGCCAGGGCAGATGCAGACCCGCATAAACGCCAATGGTCGGGTCGCGCTCAAGGCGCTGACCGACTGGCTGCAGTTCAACCAGGCCTTGCCTGCGTCCGGCGACCTGCCGTACCAGTTGCAGGTCAGCTTGGGTAGCCGGGACAACCGCCTGAGTGTCACCTCCAGCCTCAAGGGCCTGGCCATCGACCTGCCGGCACCGTTCGGCAAGGCGGCCGCAGATACCCGTGACAGCCGGTTCAGCATGAGTCTGCAAGGCCCGGAACGGCGCTTCGATGCTGCTTACACCGACCTTGCCCGCTTCGCCTATGCTGCGCCGGCTGACAAACTGGCCCAGGGCCGTGGCGAATTGTTGCTGGGCGCAGGTGACGCCCAGCTACCTGCCGGCCAGGGCCTGCGGGTACGCGGGCGCCTGGAGGCACTGGACCTGGCGCCCTGGCAAGAGCAGGCGGCGCGGCTGGCCGGTGACGATCCGGGCGGTAGCGCGCGGCAGAACCTGCAGGGCGTCGACCTGAGCATCGGCCAGTTGAAAGCCTTTGGCCTGGACCTGAACCAGGCCGTGGTGCGTCTGGCCCGTGGTGGCCCGGCCTGGGATCTGCGCCTCGACAGCAAGGAGGTCATCGGCAACGCCCGGGTGCCGGACGCCAAGGGCGCGCCCATGGTCGTGCGCATGCAGACCTTGCGCCTGCCCGCCGCCAGCGCTGCTGAAAAGCAGGCCGAGGCACAGGCCGAGGAGGGCCCGGACCCGCTGGCCTCGTTCGACCCGCGCAAGGTGCCGGCGCTGGACCTGAGCATCGACAAGCTCTACCGCGGTGACGACCTGTTCGGCAGCGCGTCACTCAAGCTGCGGCCGACCGCGCGCGGCGTGACCGCCAGCGATATCGACCTCGACTTCAAGGGCCTGCGTATCGATGGTGGCGGCGGCTGGGAAGGCGAACCGGGTAGCACCAGCAGCTGGTACAAAGGGCGCCTGGACGGCAAGAACCTGGCGGATGTGCTCAAGGCCTGGGGCTTTGCCCCGACCGTGACCAGCCGCGACTTCCGCCTGGATGTGGATGGCCGCTGGCCGGGTTCGCCGGCCTCGGTGAGCCTCAAGCGCTTCTCCGGCAGCATGGACGCAGCGCTGCGTACCGGTCAGTTCGTCGAGGTCGAAGGCAGTGCCCAGGCGCTGCGGGTGTTCGGCCTGCTCAACTTCAACTCCATCGGCCGGCGCTTGCGCCTGGACTTCTCCGACCTGTTCGACAAGGGCCTGGCCTACGACCGGGTCAAGGGCTTGCTGGTGGCCAGTGATGGTGTCTACGTGACCCGCGAGCCAATCGCCGTGACCGGCCCGTCGAGCAACTTCGAGCTGGACGGTACCCTGGACCTTGTACGCGACCGGGTCGATGCCAACCTGCAGGTGAGCCTGCCGGTGACCAACAACCTGCCGCTGGCCGCCCTGATTGTCGGCGCGCCGGCCGTTGGCGGGGCGCTGTTCCTGGTCGACCGGCTGATCGGTGATCGCGTGTCGCGCTTCGCCAGCGTGCACTACCGTGTCGAAGGGCCGGTGAAAGAGCCTAGAATCACATTTGTGAAACCTTTCGAGAAATCCCGCTAGGAGTGCCCATGAAGGCAGCGGTAATCCAGATGGTCAGCCAGGACGATGTGCTGGCCAACCTGCAGCGCGCCGGTGCCCTGCTGGAGCAGGCCGCGTCTGGCGGTGCACGGCTGGCCGTGCTGCCGGAAAACTTCGCCGCCATGGGCCGCAAGGACGCCGCTGCCATCGGGCGCGCCGAAGCGTTGGGCGAAGGGCCGATCCTGCCATGGTTGAAACGCACCGCCCGCGACCTCAAGTTATGGATTGTCGCCGGTACCTTGCCATTGCCACCGGTCGGCCAGCCCGAGGCCAAGGCTCATGCCTGCTCGCTGCTGATCGACGAACACGGCGAGGTAGCGGCACGCTATGACAAGCTGCACCTGTTCGACGTCGACGTTGCCGACAACCGTGGCCGCTATCGCGAGTCCGACGACTACGCACACGGCGCCCAGGTGGTGGTGGCTGATACGCCGGTGGGGCGGCTGGGGCTGAGCGTGTGCTACGACCTGCGCTTCCCCGAACTGTACAGCGCGCTGCGCGCCGCCGGCGCGGAGCTGATCACTGCGCCGGCCGCGTTTACTGCGGTAACGGGCGCGGCGCACTGGGAAGTGCTGGTGCGCGCCCGTGCCATCGAGACCCAGTGCTACCTGCTGGCTGCGGCCCAGGGTGGTACCCACCCGGGGCCACGGGAAACCCATGGCCATGCGGCGATCGTCGACCCCTGGGGGCGCATCGTCGCGGAACAGGCGCAAGGTGAAGCGGTACTGCTCGCCGAGCGCGACATTGACGAACAAGCGTCCATCCGGGCGCGCATGCCGGTGGTATCGCACCGGCGCTTTTTCTCGCAGGGCGCGTTGCGGCCTGCGCACACCTCGGAGTGACTATGAGCCAGATGTTATCCACCGTCAGTGAGCAGCTCCTGGCCCCAGGCGGCTTGACCCTGGACAGCCTGCAGAGCGTGCTGGGTGAGTTGGCTGGCCCCGGCATCGATGCCGCCGACCTGTATTTCCAGGGCCAGATCTCGGAAACCTGGGCGCTGGAAGACGGCATCGTCAAAGAGGGCAGTTTCAACCTCGACCAGGGCGTGGGCGTGCGTGCCCAGTCCGGTGAGAAGACTGGCTTCGCCTACAGCAACGCGATCAACCTCGAGGCGCTGACCTCGGCCGCCCGGGCCGCCCGTTCGATCTCGCGTGCCGGGCAGAACGGCAAGGTACAGGCCTTCCGCAGCCAGGACGTGACCGCCCTTTATTCGGCGGACAACCCGCTGGATGTGCTCAGCCGTGCCGAAAAGGTCGAGCTGCTCAAGCGTGTCGACGCCGCTACTCGTGCCCTGGACCCGCGTATCCAGCAGGTCAGTGTGAGCATGGCCGGGGTCTGGGAGCGCATCCTGATCGCTGCGGCCGATGGCAGCCTGGCCGCCGACGTGCGCCCGCTGGTGCGCTTCAACGTCAGCGTCATCGTCGAGCAGAACGGCCGCCGCGAGCGTGGCGGGCAGGGCGGTGGCGGGCGTACCGACTACCGCTTCTTCACCGAAGAACGGGTCATGGGCTATGCCCGCGAAGCGCTGCGCCAGGCCCTGGTGAACCTGGAAGCGATCCCGGCGCCGGCCGGTACCCTGCCGGTGGTGCTGGGTTCGGGCTGGTCAGGGGTGCTGCTGCACGAGGCTGTCGGCCATGGCCTGGAAGGTGACTTCAACCGCAAGGGCAGCTCGGCGTTCAGCGGCCGCATTGGCGAGAAGGTGGCGTCGAGCCTGTGCACCATCGTCGACGACGGCACCCTCGAAGGCCGCCGTGGTTCGCTGAGCGTGGACGATGAAGGCACCCCGACCGAGTGCACCACGCTGATCGAGAACGGTGTGCTCAAGGGCTACATGCAGGACAAGCTGAACGCGCGCCTGATGGGCATGGCGGTGACTGGCAACGGCCGCCGTGAATCCTACGCGCACCTGCCGATGCCGCGCATGACCAACACCTACATGCGTGCTGGCGACAGCGACCCGCAGGAAATCATCGCTTCGGTGAAGAAGGGCATCTACTGTGCCAACCTCGGCGGTGGCCAGGTGGACATCACCAGCGGCAAGTTCGTGTTCTCGACCAGTGAGGCCTACCTGATCGAAGACGGCAAGATTACCGCGCCGGTGAAGGGGGCGACCCTGATCGGCAATGGCCCGGAGGCGATGAGCCGGGTGTCGATGGTCGGTAACGACCTGGCGCTGGACAGTGGGGTAGGGACTTGCGGCAAGGACGGGCAGTCGGTGCCGGTCGGGGTCGGGCAGCCGACCCTGAAGCTGGATGCGATTACCGTGGGCGGTACAGGGGCGTGATGGCCATCTGGGACCGCTTTGCGGTCCTATCGCGACGCAAGGCCGCTCCCACAGGGACCGCGCCGTGCAGAAATGGCAGCGCACTTACTGTGGGAGCGGCCTTGTGTCGCGATTGGGCCGCCAAGCGGCCCCGGCGATTCAGCGCAAGCCGCGTTGCAGCTCGTCCAGGTCGCGGATGTACTTGAACACCTTGCGCGCGGCGGCAGGCGGTTTGTTCCGCGCCTTCTCGTGCTGGGCATGGCGTACCAGCGAGCGCAGCTGCTGGCGGTCGGTGTCGGGGTACTCGCTGACGAAGCGCTCGAGGTCTTCGTCATTGCCGTCGATCAGCCGGTCGCGCCAGCGCTCCAGGTTGTGGAAGCGTTCGTTGTACTGGCGGGTCGAGCTGTCCATCTGTTCGAGCAAGGCGTGGATGGCATCCAGGTCTTGCACGCGCATCAGCTTGCCGACGAATGACATGTGGCGTTTGCGGGCACCGTGTGCGGTGTGCTTGCTGGCTTCGGCCAGGGCCTTGCGCAGCTCGTCGGTCAACGGCAGGCGGGCCAGGGTATCGGCCTTGAGCGTGGTAAGGCGCTCGCCGAGTTCGACCAACGCATGCAGCTCGCGCTTGATCTGGGTTTTGCTTTTTTCGCCGTCGAAGGCGTCGTCGTTTGAATCAACCATGGTGGCAGTCCGCTAGAAATCGCCGCCATGATAACCAGTCGGGGGCCGCTTGTCCGGCCCGGTCGTAGAATGACCCTTGCCGAACGCAGAATTTGAGTGGAGAGAACCATGAGTGCAGTCCAGAGCGTAGGTCCCAAGGACCTGCCAGCATTGCAGGAGCAGGTCGAGGCGATCATCGCCGAAGCGCGCCGCCAGGGGGCCAGTGCCTGCGAAGTGGCGGTGTCGCTGGAGCAGGGCCTGTCCACCACGGTACGCCAGCGTGAGGTCGAAACGGTCGAGTTCAACCGCGACCAGGGCTTTGGCATCACCCTCTATGTGGGCCAGCGCAAAGGCTCGGCCAGCACCTCGGCCAGTGGCCCGGAAGCGATCCGCGAAACCGTCGCCGCCGCCTTGGCAATTGCCAGGCATACCTCCGAGGACGAGTGTTCCGGCCTGGCCGACGCAGCGCTGATGGCCCGCGGGATTCCGGACCTGGACCTGTACCACGACTGGAACCTGGAGCCGGAGAAGGCCATCGAGATGGCCCTGGCCTGCGAGGCGGCGGCGTTCGACGCCGACCCACGTATCCTCAATGCCGACGGTACCACCCTCAATACCCATCAGGGCTGCCGCGTGTATGGCAACAGCCATGGCTTCATCGGTGGCTACGCCTCGACCCGGCACAGCCTGAGCTGTGTGATGATCGCCGAAGGCGACGGGCAAATGCAGCGTGACTACTGGTACGACGTGAACCGCCAGGGCAACCTGCTGGCCGACCCGCGTAGCATCGGCGTGCGCGCTGCCCAGCGTGCCGCCAGCCGCCTGGGTGCGCGGCCGGTGCCGACCTGCGAGGTGCCGGTGCTGTTCTCGGCCGAGCTGGCCGGTGGCCTGTTCGGCAGCTTCCTGTCGGCCATCTCCGGCGGCAACCTGTACCGCAAATCCTCGTTCCTGGAGGGGACCATTGGCCAGCGCCTGTTCCCCACCTGGCTGACCCTCGACGAGCGTCCGCACATTCCGCGGGCACTGGGCAGTGCCGCATTCGATGGCGATGGCCTGGCTACCTATGCCAAGCCGTTTGTCGACAAGGGCGAACTGGTGTCGTACCTGTTGGGTACCTATTCCGGGCGCAAGCTGGGGTTGCCAAGCACGGCCAACGCCGGCGGCGTGCACAACCTGTTCGTCAGCCACGGTGTCGAAGACCAGGCGGCGCTGATCCGCCGCATGGGTCGCGGGCTGCTGGTGACCGAGCTGATGGGGCATGGCCTGAACATGGTGACGGGGGATTATTCCCGTGGCGCGGCAGGGTTCTGGGTCGAGAATGGCGAGATTCAGCACGCGGTGCAGGAAGTGACCATTGCCGGGAACATGAAAGACATGTTCCAGCAGATTGTCGCGATTGGCAGCGATCTTGAGACCCGCAGCAACATTCACACCGGTTCGGTGCTGATCGAGCGGATGACTGTAGCAGGCAGTTGATCCATAACCTGCACCGGCCTCTTCGCGGGCTTGCCCGCTCCCACAGGTACCGTGGCGCGGTCCTTGTGGGAGCGGGTTTACCCGCGAAGAGGCCGGTGCAGGCACTACAGAATTTTCAATGAAACCGAAGACCCGGCCCCCGCGCCGGGTTTTTGTTTCATCAGCTTTCCCTTGAAGTGATTCTAGTTATCACTTAATAATGAATATCATTATCCAGTAACTCGGCGATGATGTTCATGAAACCCGTCCTCCGCGAACTGCCCTACCTGGAAAACTGGCGTTGGCTCAGCCGACGCATACGCTGCGCGCTCGAACCCGACGAGCCGCGCCTGATCGAGCATTACCTGGCCGAAGGGCGCTACCTGGTGTGCTGCACCGAGACCTCGCCATGGACGGTGGCGCTGACTTCCTTTCGCCTGCTGCTGGATACCGCCTGCGACCGCATGCTGCCCTGGCATTGGCGCTGCCTGTGCCTGGACCAGGCCTGGCGCCCGCTGCTGGACCTGCGCAACCTCGACCGCGAGGCACAGAACCCGCGTTGGCAGCCCTACGCCCTGCAGTTGGCCAACTGCCGCCTGCTGCCGTCGATTTCTCCCGATGAACTGATGCAAGGATTTGATGATGAGTGATACCCGTATCGAGCGTGACAGCATGGGCGAACTGTGGGTGCCGGCCCAGGCCCTGTACGGTGCCCAGACCCAGCGCGCGGTCGACAACTTCCCGATCAGCGGCCAGCGCATGCCGGCCCAGTTCATTCGTGCGTTGCTGCTGGCCAAGGCTGCCGCGGCCAAGGCCAACGTCGAACTGGAACAGCTGTCGGCTGCGCAGGGACAGGCCATCGTCAAGGCAGTCGAGCAGCTGCTGGCTGAAGATTTCATCCAGCACTTCCCGGTGGATGTGTTCCAGACCGGTTCTGGCACCAGCTCGAACATGAACGCCAACGAGGTGATCGCCACCCTGGCCAGCCGCGTGCTGGGTGACGCCGTCAACGCCAACGACCACGTCAACTGCGGCCAGAGCAGCAACGACATCATCCCGACCACCATCCACGTCAGCGCCGCCCTGGCCCTGCACGAGCAATTACTGCCAGCCTTGGCGCACCTGGTGCAGGTGATCGAGGCCAAGTCGGCACAGGTGCATCAGTACGTGAAGACCGGCCGCACCCACCTGATGGACGCCATGCCCGTGCGCCTGAGCCAGGTGCTGGATGGCTGGGCGGCGCAGATCACAGGCGCCAAGGCACACATCGAAGCGAGCCTGCCGAGCCTGCAGGCGCTGGCCCAGGGGGGCACTGCCGTGGGCACCGGCATCAACGCCCACCCACAGTTCGCTGCCGGCTTCGCCCGCCAGCTCAGCGGCCTGACGCAGGTCGAGTTCACCCCCGGGCAGAACCTGTTCGCCCTGATCGGCTCGCAGGACACCGCCGTGGCGCTGTCGGGCCAGCTCAAGACTACTGCCGTGGCGCTGATGAAGATCGCCAACGACTTGCGCTGGATGAACTCCGGCCCGCTGGCCGGGCTGGGCGAAATCGAGTTGCAAGGCCTGCAGCCGGGCTCTTCGATCATGCCAGGCAAGGTCAACCCGGTGATTCCGGAGGCCACCGCCATGGTCGCCGCCCAAGTGATCGGCAACGATGCCACCATCGCCATCGCCGGTCAGTCCGGCAACTTCGAGCTGAACGTGATGTTACCGGTGATCGCCCGCAACCTGCTGGAGAGCATCGAGCTGATGGCCAACGTCAGCCGCCTGCTGGCCGACAAGGCCATCGCCAGCTTCAAGGTCAACGAAAGCAAGCTCAAGGAAGCCCTGGCGCGCAACCCGATCCTGGTCACCGCGCTGAACCCGATCATCGGCTACCTCAAGGCCGCCGAAATCGCCAAGACCGCCTACAAGCAGGGCCGACCGATCATCGATGTGGCGCTGGAGCACACCGACCTGTCGCGCGACCAGCTGGAAGCGCTGCTTGACCCGGAAAAACTCACCGCCGGTGGTATCTGACCCGGAGTCACGGCCCAAGCGCCTGCGATGGCCGCGCTGGCCATCGCCCAACCCATGCCTACGGAATTTGCTGACATGCCTCATACCTTGCCTGCACTGCCTTATGCCTACGCTGCGCTGGAGCCGCACATCGACGCGCAGACCATGGAAATCCACCACACCAGGCACCACCAGACCTACGTCAATGGCCTCAACGCCGCCATCGAAGGCACCGAGTGGGCTGAGTGGCCGGTGGAAAAACTGGTCGGTGCGGTCAGGCAACTGCCGGAAAACCTGCGTGGTGCGGTGACCAATCATGGCGGCGGGCACGCCAACCACAGCCTGTTCTGGACCGTGATGTCGCCGCAGGGTGGGGGTGAGCCGCAGGGCTCGCTGGCGCAAGCCATCAGCGCGCAACTGGGCGGTTTCGACGCCTTCAAGGAGGCCTTCACCAAGGCTGCGCTGACCCGCTTCGGCAGTGGCTGGGCCTGGCTCAGCGTGACCCCGCAGAAAACCCTGGCAGTGGAAAGCAGCGGCAACCAGGACAGCCCGCTGATGCACGGCAATACGCCTATCCTCGGCCTGGACGTGTGGGAGCATGCCTACTACCTGAAGTACCAGAACCGTCGTCCGGAATACATCGGTGCCTTCTACAACGTCATTGACTGGGCGGAAGTGGAGCGCCGCTACCTCGAAGCCCTGAAGTGAGTCGCACCGTTATGCGCTCCGGGATGATGGCTGTCAGCCGTGTGCGCTTGTTTCGCCTGATTCGCCTGACGCTTGGGACTTTGCTGTTGCTGGCAGGCACTGCGCTGCTATTGGCGCGCGGTTTCGCCTGGTTGGACCTGGTCTGGTCGGCTTGGGGCTGTGTATTGGCTTGCGCTTGATGATGGGGGGGGGCACCGGCTTCGCTTTGGGAGCGGCTTCAGCCGCGAACACCGGCGCAGCCGGTGCCATCACCGCGTTGGATTCTTCGCGGCTAAAGCCGCTCCCACAGGGTACGCGGACCGCTTGCGCAGCCCAAAGGACTGGACAATCTAGCTGTTCCCACAAGGACCGTGCGGGCCAGCGAAATTCATTCGCCTTCGTCGAAATAATTGTTGATCAGCTCGACCAGCGCTGCCATGGCATCGTCGTCCTGCTCACCTTCGGTATGCAGGTGCACCTGGGTGCCTTTGCCGGCCGCCAGCATCATCACCGCCATGATGCTCTTGCCATCCACCAGCTTGTCCGGCGCACGGCCAACCCTGACCTGGCAGGGGAAGCGGCCGGCAACGCCGACGAACTTGGCTGCCGCCCGGGCATGCAGACCCAGCTTGTTGATGATGGTTATTTCACGGGCGGGCATCGTGGGGTGGATCCTTGGGCTAGAGGTCGCGGTGGCGGACCTGGACGTTTTTCAGGGATTGCTGCAGCAACTGGCCAAGGCGTTCGGTGATATACACCGAGCGGTGGTGGCCGCCGGTGCAGCCAATGGCAATGGTAACGTAGGCACGGTTGCTGGCGGCGAAACGGGGCAGCCACTTGAGCAGGTAGCTGGAAATGTCGTTGAACATCTCTTCGACATCCGGCTGTGCGGCCAGGTAGTCGATCACCGGTTGGTCGAGGCCGGAGTGCTCACGCAACTCGGGCTTCCAGTAGGGGTTGGGCAGGCAGCGCACATCGAACACCAGGTCGGCATCGACCGGCATTCCGCGCTTGAAACCGAACGACTCGACCAGGAACGCGGTGCCAGGCTCGGGCTGGTTGAGCAGGCGCAGCTTGATCGAATCGCGCAGCTGGTAAAGGTTCAGGTTGGTGGTATCGATCTTCAGGTCGGCCAGGTCCGCAATCGGCCCCAGCAATTCGCTTTCCACACGAATCGCTTCCGCGAGCGAGCGGTTGGCGTTGGTCAGCGGGTGGCGTCGGCGGGTTTCCGAGAAGCGCTTGAGCAGCATGTCTTCATCGGCATCCAGGTACAGCACGTCGCACTGGATGTGCCGGGCGCGGGCTTCTTCGAGCAGTTCGGGGAAGCGTGTCAGGTGGCTGGGCAGGTTGCGCGCGTCGATCGACACGGCGACCTTGGGTTGCTGCAATTCGGTGTTGATCAGCGCATTTTCCGCCAGCTGCGGCAGCAGCCCGGCGGGCAGGTTGTCAATGCAGTAGAAACCGTTGTCTTCCAGGACATCGAGGGCGGTGCTCTTGCCGGAGCCGGACCGGCCGCTGACGATGATCAGGCGCATGTTCAGTGCTCGTTCTGTACGTCCAGGACAACCTGGAACAGGGCCTCGCTGCTGGTGGCCGCACGCAGGCGATCACGGACCTCCTTGCGATCGAGCATGCTGGCAATCTGGCGCAGCAGTTCCAGATGGGCATCGGTGGCGGCTTCCGGCACCAGCAGGACGAACAGCAGGTCCACCGGCGCGCCATCGATGGCGTCGTAGTCGATAGGGGCTTCCAGGTGCAGCAGGGCGCTGACCGGAGCGGAACATCCTTCCAGCCGGCAGTGCGGGATGGCGATGCCATTGCCGAAACCGGTCGAACCGAGTTTTTCCCGGGCGACCAGTTTTTCGAAGACATCCTGCATCTCCAGTTCTGGCACTTGTTCGGCGATGACGGTGGCGACCTTTTCCAGGGCGCGCTTCTTGCTGCCGCCCGGCACGTTCACGAGGGAACGGCCGGGGGTCAGGATGGTTTCAAGTCGGATCATGGATGAGGGGGATCAGCGGGCAGCTGCACCTTGCAGCAGGCTTTGCTGTTTTTCCTTGTGTTTTTTCAGTTGGCGGTCGAGCTTGTCGGCCAAGGCATCGATCGCTGCATACATGTCTTCGTGTTCGGCGTTGGCAACCACTTCGCCGCCGGGAATCTGCAAGGTCGCCTCGACCTTCTGCTGCAGCTTCTCGACTTTCATGATGACCTGCACGTTGGTGATCTTGTCGAAGTGACTTTCCACGCGAGCGAGCTTTTCAAGCACATAATCGCGCAGTGGCTGGGTGACTTCTACATGCTGTCCACTGATATTGACTTGCATACAGCTTCTCCTTTGTTGCCCGTGCATAAAGAGGCAGGTCTTGCACCTGCCCCACAAACGCTGTGGTACATCTCAGGGGCTACATCAGTCGCTTGCGCTCGCTCGACGGTGCGATGCCGAGGGACTCGCGGTACTTGGCGACGGTGCGACGGGCTACCTGGATGCCTTGTGCCTCCAGTAAACCAGCGATCTTGCTGTCACTCAATGGCTTTTTCTGATTTTCCGCCGCAACCAGTTTCTTGATGATCGCGCGGATCGCCGTGGACGAGCATTCTCCGCCTTCGGAGGTGCTGACGTGGCTGGAGAAAAAGTATTTCAGTTCGTAGATGCCACGCGGTGTATGCATGTATTTCTGCGTGGTAACCCGCGAAATGGTCGACTCGTGCATGCCCACCGCTTCGGCGATGTCATGCAGCACCAACGGCTTCATCGCTTCGTCACCGTGGTCAAGGAAGCCGCGCTGGTGCTCGACGATCTGCGTGGCCACCTTCATCAGGGTTTCGTTGCGGCTTTGCAGGCTCTTGATGAACCAGCGCGCTTCCTGCAGCTGGTTGCGCATGAAGGTGTTGTCGGCGCTGGTGTCGGCCCGGCGCACGAACCCGGCGTACTGCGGGTTGACGCGCAGGCGCGGGATGGCCTCCTGGTTCAGTTCCACCAGCCAGCGGTCGCTATCCTTGCGCACGATGACGTCGGGCACCACGTACTCAGGCTCGCTGGACTCGATCTGCGAGCCAGGGCGCGGGTTGAGGCTTTGTACCAGCTCGATGACCTGGCGCAGCTCGTCTTCCTTGATTTTCATGCGACGCATCAGCTGGCTGTAGTCACGGCTGCCGAGCAGGTCGATGAAATCTGTGACCAGGCGCTTGGCTTCGGTCATCCACGGGGTGTTGGCGGGCAGCTGGCGCAGTTGCAGCAACAGGCATTCGCCCAGGCTGCGGGCGGCAATGCCGGCGGGCTCGAACTGCTGGATGCGGTGCAGCACCGCTTCGACCTCGTCCAGCTCGATATCCAGCTCCGGGTCGAAACCGGCGCAGATTTCCTCGAGAGTGTCTTCCAGGTAGCCCTGGCCGTTGATGCTGTCGATCAGGGTGACGGCGATCAGGCGGTCGGTGTCGGACATCGGTGCCAGGTTCAGCTGCCACAGCAGGTGGCTTTGCAGGCTTTCGCCGGCCGATGTGCGGGTGGTGAAGTCCCACTCGTCGTCATCGTTGCTTGGCAGGCTGCTGGCACTGGTCTGGTAGATGTCTTCCCAGGCCGTGTCGACTGGCAGTTCGTTGGGGATGCGCTCGCTCCACTCACCGTCTTCCAGGGTGTCGGCACTGGTGGTGCTTTCCTGGAAGCTGTTGTCCTGGACTTCGGCGGCCGGCTTGTTCTCGGCGTTGTCCGCCATCGGGTCGCTGTTGTCGAAGTCGTCGCCGTCTTCCTGACGTTCGAGCATCGGGTTCGACTCCAGCGCTTCCTGGATTTCCTGTTGGAGGTCCAGGGTGGAGAGCTGGAGCAGGCGGATGGCCTGTTGCAACTGCGGTGTCATCGTCAGTTGCTGGCCCATTTTTAGGACGAGCGATGGTTTCATGGCTGGGGCTTAATACCTTGTTCGCCGGCGCGCATGCGCCATCCACTACACGAGGGCGCCGGGGCGCCAGATCAAGCAAGTTTTATGCCTTAAATTGTAGCGTTTGCCTAGAGCACTGTAACAACTTTACCCGCTGTTTTAGGGCGATTTGCCAGTACTCCAGGCGCGTGCCGGGCTCAGAGCCGGAACTCGTGGCCCAGGTAAACCTCTTTGACCAGGTCGTTGGCCAGGATGGTTTCGGCGTCGCCTTCGGCGATCAACCGGCCATCATTGACGATATAGGCGGTTTCGCAGATATCCAGGGTCTCACGCACGTTGTGGTCGGTGATCAGTACACCGATGCCCTTGGCCTTGAGGTGGTGGATGATCTGCTTGATGTCGCCGACCGAGATCGGGTCGACACCGGCGAAGGGTTCGTCCAGCAGGATGAACTTGGGCGCGGTCGCCAGCGCGCGGGCAATTTCCACGCGGCGGCGCTCACCGCCGGACAGGCTCATGCCGAGGTTGTCGCGGATGTGGCTGATGTGGAACTCCTGCAGCAGGCTTTCCAGCTCTTTGCGCCGGCCGTCGCGGTCGAGGTCCTTGCGGGTCTCGAGGATGGCCATGATGTTGTCGGCCACCGACAGCTTGCGGAAGATCGAGGCTTCCTGCGGCAGGTAGCCGATGCCGGCGCGGGCGCGCCCGTGCATGGGCTGGTGGCTGACATCGAGGTTGTCGATCAGCACGCGCCCCTGCTCGGCCTGGACCAGGCCGACGATCATGTAGAAGCAAGTGGTCTTGCCGGCGCCGTTGGGGCCGAGCAGTCCGACGATCTGGCCGCTGTCGATCGACAGGCTGACATCACGTACGACTTGCCGCCCCTTGTAGCTCTTGGCCAGGTGCTGGGCTTTGAGGGTTGCCATTTACTCGGCCTTCTTCTTGGGCTGGATCACCATGTCGATACGCTGACGCGGCGAGGTCACGTTGCCACCACGACCGGCGGTCGCCACCTGGGTCTGGGTGTTGTAGACGATCTTCTCGCCTTCGGTGGTGTTGCCTTCGTTCTCGACCTTGGCGCGGTCGGTGAGGATCACCAGGTCCTTCTGCGACTGGTACTGGATGGTCACGCCCCAGCCTTTCATCTTGTCCGGCTTGGCCGCGCTCTGCTGCTGCTCGAAGTAGGCCAGGTTGCCCACCGAGGTCACCACGTCGATATCGCCGGAGGCGGAGCGGGTGATGGTCACGGTGTTGCCTTTGATCATCATCGAACCCTGGGTGATGATCACGTCGCCGGTGTAGGTGGCCACGCCCTGCTTGTCGTCCAGGTGGGCGTTGTCGGCCTGGATGCGGATAGGCTGGTCACGGTCATTCGGCAGGGCGAGGGCGCTCGCGCTTCCCAGTGCTGCGCTCAGGCTGAGCAAAAGGGGGAGGGTTTTAACGAGCCTCATACTGTCCTCTTACGTTAGAGAGCAAGTCCATCTTGCCTTCTTTCAAATACGCTTTCATTCCTTTGCCCGTAGTTGTGCCACCGGCGCCGTCGATTCTAACGGCTTGCTCGGTCTGCGCATATTGCTTCTGCGGGAACACGGTCATGCGTGAGCTGGTAATGATGGTTTCACGCTGCTTTTCGTCGGTGCGGGCAACCCGGACCTTGTCGATCAGTTCGACCTCGCTGCCGTCCGGGTTGACCTCGGCGCGGGTGCTCTGCACGTGCCACGGGTATTCGGTACCGCGGTACAGGTGCAGGTCCGGCGTGGTCAGCAGGGTGATTTCGCTGGCCTTGAGGTGTTCGACCTTGTCGGCGGTCATTTCGTACTGCAGCTTGCCGTCGGGCAGGAACTGCACGCTGTGGGCGTTGACCGCGTAGTAGTCGATGGCGCTTGCGTCGACCTGGGCCACCGGTTTGTCGAGGAAGCTTTCCGGGCTGACATTCCAGTAGCCGATCGCCACCAGCAGGGCGGCGATCACCGCGAGCAGCGCAATGTTGCGGGCTTTCTTGCTGAACATGGGCAGCCTTACAGGTAGTTGGCGTTGGCAGCGTCCAGGGTGCCCTGGGCCTGCATGATCAGTTCGCAGAATTCACGGGCCGCGCCTTCGCCGCCACGTGCCTGGGTCACGCCATGGGCGTGCTGGCGAACGAACGGCGCGGCGTTGGCCACCGCCATGCCCAGGGCGACCCGGCGAATTACCGGCAGGTCGGGCAGGTCGTCGCCCAGGTAGGCCACTTCAGCATAGCTCAGGCCCAGTTCGGCGAGCAGGCCGTCCAGCACCACCAGTTTGTCCTCGCGGCCCTGGTACAGGTGCGGGATGCCGAGGTTCTTCGCCCGGCGCTCGACCACCGGGGTCTTGCGCCCGCTGATGATCGCCGTGGTCACGCCCGAGGCCATGAGCATCTTGATGCCCTGGCCGTCGAGGGTGTTGAAGGTCTTGAACTCGCTGCCGTCCTCGAGGAAGTACAGGCGCCCGTCGGTGAGCACGCCGTCCACGTCGAACACTGCCAGCTTGACGTGCTTGCCGCGTTGCATGAGGTCCTGGTTCATTCCATCGCTCCTTTACATTACGCCGGCGCGCAGCAGGTCGTGCATGTTCAGGGCACCGGTCGGGCGGTCCTCGCGGTCCACCACCACCAGGGCGCCGATCTTGTGGTCCTCCATGATCTTCAGGGCCTCGGCCGCGAGCATTTCGGCGCGGGCCGTCTTGCCGTGCACGGTCATGACCTGGTCGATCAGGGTGGTATGGACGTCGATGTTGCGGTCCAGGCTGCGGCGCAGGTCGCCGTCGGTGAAGATCCCGGCCAGCTTGCCGTCGGCTTCGACGATCACGGTCATGCCCAGGCCTTTGCGGGACATTTCAAGGAGTGCGTCCTTGAGCAGGGTGCCACGGGGCACCTTGGGCAGTTCGTCGCCGGCGTGCATCACGTTCTCCACCTTGAGCAGCAGGCGGCGGCCCAGCGCACCACCCGGGTGCGAGAAGGCAAAGTCCTCGGCGGTGAAGCCGCGGGCTTCGAGCAGGGCAATGGCGAGCGCATCGCCCAGCACCAGCGATGCGGTGGTGGAGGAGGTGGGGGCCAGGTTCAGCGGGCAGGCCTCCTGCTCGACGCGGGCGTCGAGGTTGACCTCGGCAGCCTGGGCCAGGGGTGAGTCCGGGTTGCCGGTCAGGCTGATCAGCTTGATGCCCAGGCGCTTGATCAGCGGCAGCAGGGTGACGATTTCGGCGGTGCTGCCGGAGTTCGACAGGGCAAGGATGACATCATCGCGGGTGATCATGCCCATGTCGCCATGGCTGGCTTCGGCCGGGTGCACGAAAAACGCCGGTGTGCCGGTGCTGGCCAGGGTGGCGGCGATCTTGTTGCCGATGTGTCCGGACTTGCCCATGCCGACCACGACGACCCGGCCCTTGCTGGCCAGGATCAGTTCGCAGGCCTTGACGAAATTGTCGTCGATGCGCGCCAGCAGGGCCTCTACGGCCTCGAGTTCCAGGCGCAGGGTGCGTTGGGCGGATTGGATCAGCTCGCTGGATTGGCTCATGTCGAAAAAGCAATGCCTGATGAAAAGGCGGCGATTATAGCTGCAATGAAAGAAACCCTCACGCTTTCGATTGCCGTGGCGTATGTCTCGTCAGCCTGTCGCAGGGCTGAACGACTCGTTAGCCGACCTTGGGGCGGCGCTGCCAGCGGTGCTATAGTTCGCCGCTATTCGGCCTGCCAGGGGCGCTTGTGCCTTCCAGATGGAGGCCGACGTCCATAAGGACGAGGCTGCACCAGCAAGGAGTCTAGATGAGTGTGGATAGCGCCTACGCGGTCGAGTTGAAGGGGGTTACCTTCAAACGCGGTTCGCGCAGCATTTTCAGCAACGTCGACATTCGCATCCCGCGCGGCAAGGTCACCGGTATCATGGGGCCATCGGGTTGCGGCAAGACCACGTTGCTCCGCCTGATGGGCGCGCAGTTGCGCCCTTCCAGCGGTGAGGTCTGGGTTGCCGGGCAGAACCTGCCGACGTTGTCGCGCAGCGACCTGTTCGACGCCCGCAAGCAAATGGGGGTGCTGTTCCAGAGCGGCGCGCTGTTCACCGATCTCGATGTGTTCGAGAACGTTGCGTTCCCGCTGCGCGTGCACACCCAGCTGTCGGACGAAATGATCCGCGATATCGTGCTGATGAAACTGCAGGCCGTGGGGCTGCGCGGTGCCATCGACCTGATGCCCGACGAACTGTCCGGTGGCATGAAACGCCGGGTGGCACTGGCCCGGGCGATTGCCCTGGACCCGCAGATCCTCATGTACGACGAACCGTTCGTCGGCCAGGACCCGATCGCCATGGGTGTATTGGTGCGCCTGATCCGCCTGCTCAATGATGCCCTGGGTATCACCAGCATCGTCGTTTCCCACGACCTGGCGGAAACCGCCAGCATCGCCGACTACATCTATGTGGTAGGTGACGGCCAGGTGCTGGGCCAGGGGACGCCTGACGAGCTGATGGGCTCGGACAACCCGCGCATTCGCCAGTTCATGAAGGGCGACCCGGACGGCCCGGTACCTTTCCACTTCCCTGCGCCTGACTACCGCGCCGACTTGCTGGGGGCGCGTTGATGCGCAGAAAATCCTTACTCGAACGTGTCCGCCTGCTGGGCCGCTCGGCAATCGACGTGCTGGCGGTGCTGGGGCGTTCCTGCCTGTTCCTGTTCCATGCGCTGATTGGCCGTGGCGGTATCGGCGGCGGCTTCCAGCTGCTGATCAGGCAGCTGTACTCGGTGGGCGTGCTGTCGCTGGCGATCATCGTCGTGTCCGGCGTGTTCATCGGCATGGTGCTGGCGCTGCAGGGCTTCAGCATCCTGACCAAGTACGGCTCGGAGCAGGCGGTGGGGCAGATGGTCGCCCTGACCCTGTTGCGAGAGCTCGGCCCGGTGGTGACGGCGCTGCTGTTTGCCGGCCGTGCCGGTTCGGCGCTGACCGCCGAAATCGGCAACATGAAGTCGACCGAGCAGTTGTCGAGCCTGGAAATGATCGGCGTCGACCCGCTCAAGTACATCGTCGCGCCACGCCTGTGGGCCGGCTTCATCTCGCTGCCGTTGCTGGCGCTGATTTTCAGCGTGGTCGGCATCTGGGGTGGCTCGTGGGTGGCGGTGGACTGGCTGGGCGTCTACGAGGGCTCGTTCTGGGCCAACATGCAGAACAGTGTTTCGTTTACCGACGACGTGCTCAACGGGCTGATCAAGAGCCTGGTATTCGCCTTTGTCACGACCTGGATCGCCGTATTCCAGGGGTACGACTGTGAGCCCACCTCAGAAGGGATCAGCCGTGCCACCACCAAGACCGTGGTTTATGCCTCGTTGGCAGTGCTGGGTCTGGACTTTATTCTGACCGCCTTGATGTTTGGAGATTTCTGATGCAAAACCGCACCCTGGAAATCGGTGTCGGCCTGTTCCTCCTGGCCGGGATCCTGGCGCTGCTGCTGCTGGCACTGCGTGTCAGCGGGCTGTCGGCCAGCCCGAGCAGCGATACCTATAAAGTTTATGCCTACTTCGACAATATCGCCGGTTTGACGGTCAGAGCTAAAGTGACCATGGCCGGTGTGACCATCGGCAAGGTTACCGCCATCGATCTGGACCGTGATTCCTACACCGGTCGGGTGACGCTGCAGCTGGACAAGTCGGTGGACAACCTGCCGACCGACTCCACTGCCTCGATCCTGACCGCCGGGTTGCTTGGCGAGAAGTACATCGGCATCAGCGTGGGCGGTGAAGACCAGGTGCTCAAGGATGGCGGGACCATCCACGACACCCAGTCGGCGCTGGTGCTGGAAGATCTGATTGGCAAGTTCCTGCTCAACTCCGTTGGCAAGGAACCTAAAGAAGCGCAACCGGCTAATTAAGGAGTTTCCATGATTTCCATCCTGCGACGTGGCCTGCTGGTCCTGCTGGCAGCCTTCCCCCTGCTGACCATGGCTGCGCAGACCCCACACGATGTGATCCAGGGCACAACCACTGAGCTGCTGGGTGACCTGAAGGCCAACAAGGAACAGTACAAGTCCAACCCCAATGCCTTCTACGATGCGCTGAACCGCATCCTCGGCCCCGTGGTGGATGCCGACGGTATTTCCAAAAGCATCATGACCGTCAAGTACTCGCGCAAGGCCACCCCTGAGCAGATGCAGCGCTTCCAGGAAAACTTCAAGCGCAGCCTGATGCAGTTCTATGGCAATGCCCTGCTCGAGTACAACAACCAGGGCATCGCAGTCGACCCGGCCAAGGCTGATGACGGCAAACGCGCCAGCGTCGGCATGAAGGTCACTGGCAACAACGGTGCCGTGTATCCGGTGCAGTACACCATGGAAAACATCGGCGGCGAGTGGAAGGTGCGTAACGTGATCGTCAACGGCATCAACATCGGCAAGCTGTTCCGCGACCAGTTCGCCGACGCCATGCAGCGCAATGGCAACGATCTGGACAAGACCATCGACGGCTGGGCCGGCGAAGTGGCCAAGGCCAAGCAGGCCGCCGACAACTCGCCAGAGAAGACCGTCAAATGAGTGAGGCCGGTGTAAGCATGGCCGAGCCGGGCGTGTTGCGCCTGGCCGGTGTGCTGGACTACCGCAGCGGGCCGGCCCTGCGCAAGCAGGGCAAGGCACTGATCGCGGCCTGCCGCGAGGTGCAGCTGGTACTCGATTGCTCGGCGGTGCAGCGCTCCACCAGTGTCGGCCTGTCGTTGCTGCTGGCCTTCATGCGCGATGCCCAGGCCGCCGGCAAGGGCTGCCAGGTACGCAGCATGCCCGACGACATGCGGGAAATTGCCGAGGTCTATGACCTCGATGAAGTGCTGGCAACCTGATGGCTCGCCACCTGTGATGGCCCCTCGGTCAGCGAAGCCCTCGTTGGGCTTCGCAGGCGAGGGGCTTTTTTGTATGATGGCCGACCCGTGCGCATCGGGCGCCGATTGAGGTTGAGCATGCAGGCCGTAGAAGTTAAAAGCTTCCTTGAAGAGAAATTGCCGGGTTCCCGGGTCGAAGTTGAAGGCGAAGGCTGCAACTTCCAGTTGAACGTGATCAGCGACGAGTTGGCTGGCCTGAGCCCGGTCAAACGCCAGCAGGCGATCTATGCTCACCTGAATCCGTGGATCGCCAATGGCAGCATCCATGCGGTAACCATGAAATTTTTCAGCAGCGCAGCCTGGGCTGAGCGCACCTGAGCCAACGTGGCGGCGAGATTCCAATGGACAAACTGATTATTACTGGCGGCGCTTGCCTTGATGGCGAGATCCGTATTTCGGGCGCGAAGAACGCAGCCCTGCCGATTCTGGCGGCGACCCTGCTGGCTGACGGCCCGGTCACCGTGGGCAACCTGCCGCACCTGCACGACATCACCACCATGATCGAGCTGTTCGGCCGCATGGGCATCGAGCCGGTGATCGACGAAAAGCTGGCGGTGGAGATCGACCCACGCACCATCAAGACCCTGGTCGCGCCTTACGAGCTGGTCAAGACCATGCGCGCCTCGATCCTGGTGCTGGGGCCGATGGTCGCCCGTTTCGGTGAGGCCGAAGTGGCGCTGCCTGGCGGTTGCGCCATTGGCTCGCGCCCGGTCGACCTGCACATCCGTGGCCTCGAGGCCATGGGCGCGAAGATCGAAGTCGAAGGCGGCTACATCAAGGCCAAGGCACCTGAGGGTGGTCTGCGCGGTGCGCACTTCTTCTTCGACACCGTCAGCGTGACCGGTACCGAGAACATCATGATGGCCGCTGCCCTGGCCAACGGCCGCAGCGTGCTGCAGAACGCCGCGCGCGAGCCGGAAGTGGTCGACCTGGCCAACTTCATCAACGCCATGGGCGGCAAGGTCCAGGGCGCTGGTACCGACACTATCACCATCGATGGCGTCGAGCGCCTGCACTCGGCCAGCTACCGCGTGATGCCGGACCGTATCGAGACCGGTACCTACCTGGTTGCCGCTGCCGTGACCGGTGGCCGCGTCAAGGTCAAGGACACCGACCCGACCATCCTTGAAGCCGTACTGGAAAAACTCAAGGAAGCCGGCGCCGACATCAACACCGGCGAAGACTGGATCGAGCTGGACATGCACGGCAAGCGGCCGAAAGCCGTCAACCTGCGTACTGCCCCGTACCCGGCGTTCCCGACCGACATGCAGGCGCAGTTCATCTCGCTCAACGCCATTGCCGAAGGTACTGGCGCGGTGATCGAGACGATCTTCGAAAACCGCTTCATGCACGTCTACGAAATGCACCGCATGGGCGCGCAGATCCAGGTCGAAGGCAACACAGCCATCGTCACTGGCGTCAAGGCGCTGAAGGGGGCCCCGGTAATGGCCACCGACCTGCGTGCTTCCGCCAGCCTGGTGCTGTCGGCGCTGGTAGCCGAAGGCGATACCCTGATCGATCGCATCTACCACATCGACCGTGGTTACGAGTGCATCGAGGAAAAACTGCAGATGCTGGGCGCGAAGATTCGTCGCGTACCGGGCTAGTCGTCTGCTGCGGGAGTGGGCTTGCCCGCTCCCGCATAACGAATTGAATGCGGTCGGGCTCGACGCCCGACCGGCAGTAGCCGCTTAAGGACCGACGTTCCAATGTTGACCATCGCGCTTTCCAAAGGCCGTATTCTCGACGATACCCTGCCGTTGCTGGCCGAGGCCGGTATCGTGCCGACCGAGAACCCGGACAAGAGCCGCAAACTGATCATCCCCACCACGCAGGACGATGTGCGCCTGCTGATCGTGCGTGCCACCGACGTGCCGACCTATGTCGAGCATGGTGCCGCCGACCTGGGTGTGGCCGGCAAGGATGTGCTGATGGAGTACGGCGGCCAGGGCCTGTACGAGCCCCTGGACCTGCAGATTGCCCGTTGCAAGCTGATGACCGCTGGCGTGGTCGGCGCACCCGAGCCCAAGGGCCGTCTGCGCGTGGCAACCAAGTTCGTCAACGTAGCCAAGCGCTACTACGCCGAACAGGGCCGCCAGGTCGACATCATCAAGCTGTACGGCTCGATGGAACTGGCACCGCTGATCAACCTCGCCGACAAGATCATCGACGTGGTCGACACCGGTAATACCCTGCGTGCCAACGGCCTGGAGCCCCAGGAACTGATCGCCACGATCAGCTCGCGCCTGGTGGTCAACAAGGCCTCCATGAAAATGCAGCACGCCCGTATCCAGAGCCTGATCGACACGCTGCGCGGTGCGGTCGAATCGCGACACCGCGGCTGACTCTCTACCGACTGTGCGCGGCCTTTGCTGTCGCGCCCGTCTATCCGCGTCATAGCCATTTTTCTCGGGTGCCCGCGCGGATGGACTGGTAGCCTAGGGCGCCTGAGCATTCGCCAATAATCGAGGCCCTCGCCATGACCGTGTCCACTGCAATTGCCCGTCTCAACGCTGCTGATCCGGATTTCGCCCGACATCTGGATCATCTGCTGAGCTGGGAAAGTGTGTCCGATGACGCGGTCAACCAGCGCGTGCTCGACATCATCAAGGCCGTGCGTGAGCGTGGCGATGCGGCATTGGTGGAGTTCACCCAGCGTTTCGATGGTGTCGATGCCAAGTCGATTGACGACCTGATCCTCGATCGCGCGCGCCTGGAACTGGCCCTGACCCGCATTACCCCGGCCCAGCGTGAAGCCCTGGAAAAGGCCGCCAACCGTGTGCGCATGTACCACGAGCGGCAGAAGCAGGACTCCTGGCAGTACACCGAAGCCGACGGCACCGTGCTCGGCCAGAAGGTCACCCCGCTGGACCGCGCCGGCCTGTATGTGCCGGGCGGCAAGGCGTCTTACCCGTCGTCGGTGCTGATGAACGCCATCCCGGCCAAGGTCGCCGGAGTGGCCGAGGTGGTGATGGTGGTGCCGACCCCGCGTGGCGAGGTCAACGAGCTGGTGCTGGCGGCTGCCTGCATCGCCGGTGTCGACCGGGTGTTCACCGTCGGTGGCGCCCAGGCTGTGGCCGCGCTGGCCTACGGTACCGAAAGCGTGCCGCAGGTGGACAAGATCGTCGGCCCGGGCAACATCTACGTCGCCACCGCCAAGCGCCACGTGTTCGGCCAGGTGGGTATCGACATGATCGCCGGCCCGTCGGAAATCCTTGTGGTGTGCGACGGCCAGACCGACCCGGACTGGATCGCCATGGACCTGTTCTCCCAGGCTGAGCACGACGAAGATGCCCAGGCCATCCTGGTCAGCCCCGATGCCGCCTTCCTCGACCGCGTTGCCGCCAGCATCGACAAGCTGCTGCCGACCATGGAGCGTGCCGAGATCATCGAGAAGTCGATCAATGGCCGTGGCGCGCTGATCCAGGTGCGCGACATGCAGCAGGCCATCGAAGTGGCCAACCGCATCGCACCGGAGCACCTGGAGCTGTCGGTGGCCGACCCGCAGGCCTGGCTGCCACACATCCGCCACGCTGGCGCGATCTTCATGGGCCGCCACACCAGCGAAGCGCTGGGCGACTACTGCGCCGGCCCCAACCACGTGCTGCCGACTTCCGGCACCGCGCGTTTCTCGTCGCCGCTGGGGGTGTATGACTTCCAGAAGCGTTCGTCGATCATTTACTGCTCCGAGCAGGGCGCGTCCGAACTGGGCCATACCGCCTCGGTCCTGGCCCGTGGCGAGTCGCTGACCGCCCACGCCCGCAGCGCTGAATACCGCATCCTGACCCAAGAGAAGGGGAACTGAGCATGAGTCGATTCTGGAGCCCCTTCGTCAAGGACCTGGTGCCTTACGTGCCGGGCGAGCAGCCCAAGCTGGCCCGTCTGGTCAAGCTGAACACCAACGAAAACCCCTACGGCCCGTCACCCAAGGCGCTGGAGGCCATGCGCGGCGAGCTGAACGACAACCTGCGCCTGTACCCGGACCCGAACGGTGACCGGCTTAAGCAGGCGGTGGCCGAGTACTACGGCGTGACTCCGGCACAAGTGTTTGTCGGCAACGGCTCGGACGAGGTACTGGCGCACATCTTCCACGGCCTGTTCCAGCACGACGCACCGCTGCTGTTCCCGGACATCAGCTACAGCTTCTACCCGGTCTACTGCGGCCTCTACGGTATCGCCTTCGAGCAGGTGGCGCTGGACGAGCAGTTCCAGATCCGCATCGAGGACTACAACAAGCCCAACGCCGGCATCATCTTCCCCAACCCCAACGCGCCGACCGGCTGCCTGATGCCGCTGCAGGCGGTGGAGCAGTTGCTGCAGGCCAATCGTGATTCGGTGGTGGTGATCGATGAGGCCTACATCGACTTCGGTGGCGAAACGGCCATCAGCCTGGTCAACCGCTACGACAACCTGCTGGTCACCCAGACCCTGTCGAAGTCGCGTTCGCTGGCCGGGTTGCGGGTTGGCCTGGCGGTGGGGCACCCGGACCTGATCGAGGCGCTGGAGCGTATCAAGAACAGCTTCAACTCCTACCCGTTGGACCGTGCGGCGATCGTCGGCGCGGCGGTGGCGTTCGAGGACCGCGAATACTTCGAGCAAACCTGCCGCAAGGTGATTGACAGCCGCGAGGTATTGGTCGGGCAGCTGCGGGCCAAGGGCTTTGAAGTGCTGCCTTCGGCGGCCAACTTCATCTTCGCCCGCCATCCGCAGCAGGATGCTGGCGAGCTGGCTGCACGCCTGCGCGAGCAGGGCGTGATCGTGCGCCACTTCAAGCAGCCGCGCATTGCCCAGTTCCTGCGCATTACCATCGGTACGCCAGAGATGAACCAGGCGCTGCTTGATGCGTTGAACTGACGGTATTGCAAGCTGCCGTGACGCGGCCCTTGTGGGAGCGGGCGTGCCCGCTCCCACAAGGATTTCCGCTATCGGCAGAAACCATCAGTGTTTGCTGTATTGCCGGTATACATTATGCTGACCAGATTCATCGGATGATTGGTTGAGTTGCATGAGTACCGAATTGACCAAGCGCTCCCTGGTCGAACTGGCCGTCGAGCGCATGCGTGAACGCATCGAGCTGGGCGACTGGCAGGTTGGCCAGCGTTTGCCGACCGAGCCGGAACTTGCCCTGCAGTTGGGCATCAGCCGCAACACCGTACGCGAGGCCATGCGCGTGCTGGCGTTCAGTGGCCTGGTGGAGATCCGCCAGGGCGACGGCAGTTACCTGCGCACGGCCCAGGATCCGCTGCAGGCGGTGCAGGCGATGTCCCGTTGCACGCACGAGCAGGCCCGTGAAACCCGGCACATCCTCGAAGCCGAGGCCATCGGCCTGGCCGCACTGCGCCGTACCGACGCCGACCTGCAAGCGCTGCGTGATGCCCTGGCCAGCAGTGCCGGGCATTTTCACGGTGATATCGATGCCTATGTGGCCTGCGACCTGGTGTTTCACCAGCGGCTGGTCGATGCCGCCCATAACCCGGCCCTGAGTGAACTGTACCGGTACTTTTCCGGTGTGGTGGCTGCCGCGCTGCAGCACAACATGGCGACTGTGCCGCGCTGCCAGGCCACGTTCGACCTGCATGGGCAAATCCTCGCCGCCATCGAGCAACGCGATGCGGAGCAGGCCAAGCGCCTGAGCCGTACCCTTATCGAATCCTGACTCTGAGAAGGCCATGGCTGAATCCATCACCCGTAACACCCCACCGAACGAGCGGGACCTCGATGAGCTGCTGATCGACGCCGAGGCGGACGACGAGCAGGTCCAGCAGCAGCCAGTGGTCGTGCGGCGGCCCTGGCTGTTGCTGCTGGGCCTGGTGCTGGTGGCCTTGAACCTGCGTCCGGCGCTGTCGAGCATGGCGCCGGTGCTGGGCCAGGTATCCGAAGGTTTGGGGCTGAATGCTGCGCAGGCCGGTTTGCTGACCACCCTGCCGGTGCTGTGCCTGGGCCTGTTCGCCCCCTTGGCGCCGGTGCTGGCGCGGCGCTTTGGCAGCGAGCGGGTGATCCTCGGCATCCTCGTCACCCTGGCGCTGGGCATTTTGGTGCGCAGCACCTTTGGCGCTATCGGGGTGTTCCTTGGCAGCCTGATGGCGGGGGCCAGTATTGGCATTATTGGCGTGCTGTTGCCGGGTATAGTCAAGCGCGACTTCCCGCAGCATGCTGGCACCCTGACCGGCGTGTACACCATGGCGTTGTGCCTGGGCGCCGCCATGGCGGCGGGTGCCACGGTACCCCTGGCCCGGCAATTCTACGACAGCTGGGCGCTGGGGCTGGGTTTCTGGGTGCTGCCGGCCGTGCTGGCCATGCTGGTATGGCTGCCGCAAGCCCGCCAGGGCCATGGTCTGCACAAGGTGGCCTATCGCGTGCGTGGGCTTTGGCGTGATCCGCTGGCCTGGCAGGTGACCCTGTACATGGGCCTGCAGTCTTCGCTGGCTTACATCGTCTTCGGCTGGTTGCCATCAATCCTGATCGGCCGCGGCCTGAGCCCGACCGAAGCGGGGCTGGTGCTGTCGGGGTCGGTGATCGTGCAACTGGTCAGTTCGCTCAGTGCGCCCTGGCTGGCCACGCGCGGCAAGGACCAGCGCCTGGCTATCGTGCTGGTCATGCTGATTACCCTGGCTGGCCTGTTCGGTTGCCTGTATGCGCCACTTTCCGGGCTGTGGGGCTGGGCGGTGGTGCTGGGCCTGGGGCAGGGCGGTACCTTTGCCCTGGCGCTGACCTTGATCGTGCTGCGCTCGAAGGATGCCCATGTGGCGGCAAACCTGTCGAGCATGGCGCAGGGAGTGGGGTATACGCTGGCGTCGATGGGACCGTTCGCGGTGGGGCTGGTGCATGACCTGACCGGGGGCTGGGCGGCAGTGGGGTGGATTTTCGCCGTGCTGGGGGCGGGTGCCCTCGTGTTCGGCCTGGGGGCCGGGCGGGCTTTGCATGTGCAGGTGAGCAGCGAGAAAGTCTGAAGTTGATGTTGGCAGTGCCGGCCCTTTCGCGGGTGAACCCGCTCCCACAGCTACTGCACAATTTTCAAGATGTGTGCGATCCCTGTGGGAGCGGGTTCACCCGCGAAGGGGCCGGTACTGGCATAAGCAACCGGGGCAGATTATCGTGCTGCTTTGACTCCCAGGATGGACCAGCCCTCATGAGCGATGCCAACCACGACCTGATCACCCGTTTCTACCAGGCCTTCCAGCGCCTGGACGCCGAGGCCATGGTCGCCTGCTACAGCGATGATATCGTCTTCAGCGACCCGGTCTTCGGCACCCTGCGTGGCAAGGATGCAGGCGACATGTGGCGGATGCTGACCAGCCGCGCCAAGGACTTCACCCTGACCTTCGATAACGTCCGCGCTGACGAGCGCAGTGGTGGAGCGCACTGGGTGGCCACCTACCTGTTCAGCCAGACCGGTCGCACCGTGGTCAACGATATCCAGGCGCGTTTCGTGATCCGTGACGGGCTGATCTGCCAGCACGATGACCACTTCGACTTGTGGCGCTGGACGCGCCAGGCGCTGGGAGTGCCTGGCGTGCTGCTGGGCTGGTCGCCGCTGGTGCAGAACAAGGTACGCCAGCAGGCATTCAAAGGCCTGCGGGCGTACCAGCATGCTCAAGGCAGCGCTACTGCCTGATCACTCTCGTGATAGCTGAAGGCGGCACGTTCATCGAGGCCGTTCGGTAGGCGAATACGAATGACGGGTATGAATGTGCCGTTGGTCCTGTGCCAATCCTGCTGATCGGCCTGAGCTTGTTGCAATGCGCCGTAAGCACCTTCGATATGGAAGAACGACTGGATTGGCAGCCTGCTGGACTGCTCTTCGTCCCACGCACCGATCACTACTTCGTTCCACGGGAAAGGTAATTCAGGCGCAAACAACTGTTTGGCACGTATGCTCTGGTAGAAGGCGTCAGCCCGCTCAGGAACCCGCGCCCGGCGGATATCGAATGCACACTGGGCCTTGTAGTCGCCGCTTTGCCGGAAGCGCTCCATCCACTGCTCGGCAGTGAGTACCCCCTGTTCATGGCAGGCCGCTTCGGTTGCGGCTGTCTGCCGATTGTCGCCGCAACCGCGGTTGTCACGCTCCCAGGTATCACCGTCAGTGGGCCAGGCGCACAGCATTTCGTAGCGCAAGCTCTCTTTCGGGCGTTGCAGCAGCGGGTACAGGGTAAAGCCGCTACGGCCGTCGGCAGCCAGCTGCGTGGTGGGAATGTCGGCGCGCAGGTAAGAGAACGATACGCCGCCTTTGTCCTTGCTGTTCTGGCTATGATGCCAGGAGTGATAAAGCGGTGAAGGTCTGGTTGACCTTAGTAAAACGCCCGAACAGGCGTGGGCAGGTACCGCGTTGCCCTGGCACTGCGCGGGCGTGGAGTCGTAGTTTTTCTGCAACTGCTTGGCGGTCTGGGCGCCGATGGAGGCCTGGGCGGTGGATACGCCGGCCCAGAGGGCAGCGGCAAGCAAGGTGCGGGATACTGAAGTGAGCATGATGAAGCCCTTTTGGGGTGGGCTCACCAAATTAATGATGGAAAGAGCAGGCGTCGTGAGTGAAAAAGTGCCGGATCAGGCAGTAAAACCCTGGTATGTCTACTTGGTAAGGGCTGCCAATGGATCGCTGTATTGCGGTATCAGCGATGATCCGCAGCGGCGTTTTCTGGCGCACCAGAAAGGGCAGGGCGCGCGTTACTTCAAGACCAGCCCGGCCCAGGCGCTGGTGTATGTGGAGCAATGGCCGGACAAGGGCGAAGCATTGCGCCAGGAGCGGCTGGTGAAGCGGCTGCGCAAGTCGGCGAAGGAGGCGCTGGTGGCCTCCTATGAGGCTGTGTCTTCCGCTATTTAGGGCCGCTTCGCGCTCAGTCCTTGCGCCGCTTCAACTGATCCACCAAGGTGGTCGGAAGGCCCTTGATGATCAAGGTCCCTGCCGCTTCGTCATATTCGACCTTATCCCCCAGCAGGTGCGCTTCGAAGCTGATCGACAGCCCCTCGGCACGCCCGGTGAAACGGCGGAACTGGTTGAGAGTGCGCTTGTCCGCGGGGATTTCCGGCGACAGGCCGTAGTCCTTGTTGCGGATGTGGTCGTAGAACGCCTTGGGCCGGTCCTCGTCGATCAGGCTGGACAGCTCTTCAAGGGTTACCGGCTCGCCCAGCTTGGTCTGGGTAGTGGCGTACTCGACCAGGGTCTGGGTTTTTTCGCGGGCGGACTCTTCCGGCAGGTCTTCGCTCTCGACGAAGTCGCTGAAGGCCTTGAGCAGGGTGCGGGTTTCACCCGGGCCGTCGACGCCTTCCTGGCAGCCGATGAAGTCGCGGAAGTAGTCCGAGACCTTCTTGCCGTTCTTGCCCTTGATGAACGAAATGTACTGTCTGGAGTTCTGGTTGTTCTTCCACTCCAACAGGTTGATGCGCGCTGCCAGGTGCAACTGGCCAAGGTCGAGGTGGCGCGAAGGCATCACGTCGAGCTCGGCGTTCACCGCCACGCCTTCGCTGTGGTGCAGCAGGGCGATCGCCAGGTATTCGGTCATGCCTTGCTGGTAGTGGGCAAACAGGATGTGGCCGCCGGTGGACAGGTTGGACTCTTCCATCAGCTTCTGCAGGTGTTCCACGGCCACGCGGCTGAAGGCGGTAAAGTCCTTTTCTTCGTCCAGGTACTGTTTCAGCCAGCCACTCAGCGGGTAGGCGCCAGACTCACCGTGGAAAAAGCCCCAGGCCTTGCCTTGCTTGGCGTTGTAGCTGTCATTGAGGTCGGCCAGCAGGTTTTCGATGGCGTCGGAGGCGGCCAGTTCGGAATCGCGGGCATGCAGCACGGCGGGGCTGCCATCGGGCTTTTTGTCGATCAGGTGAACGATGCAATGACGGATTGGCATGGAATTCTCGCGAGCTGCAAAAGTCGTCCAGTTTACCTTAGACACAAGGTGATGCAGTGGCCGGATGTTGGCAGAAATGTCGGTTGTTCGTTTTTTGTTCAAATTTGTGCGTTTTAGGCTAAAACCCCCGAAAAACCTGCATTAAATCGAAGTGCGCAGCGGATATTTATCCGTTCCTGTGGTAGCTTTGCGCGGTCTTGCGCCCCTTGTGTGGCGCATTGCTGGCAGCGTGCTGTCGTCGTGTCGAACCAAACGTCGATTTACGTATCTACATACGCGATTGGCGCGGCCCTCCACTTTCAGGGGCTGGCCCGATAACGTCGTAGTCCGCTGCATAACCATCGAATTTGATAGGGAAGGAACACCACCATGGCATTGACCAAAGACCAACTGATTGCCGACATCGCCGAATCGATCGCCGCGCCAAAAGCCACCGCCAAGAACGCTCTGGAGCAACTGGGCCAGATCGTTGCCGACCAACTGGAAAACGGCGCTGAAATCACTCTGCCAGGCATCGGCAAGCTGAAAGTCGCTGAGCGTCCTGCCCGTACCGGCCGCAACCCTTCGACTGGCGCTGCCATCGAAATCGCTGCCAAGAAAGTCGTCAAGTTCGTTCCAGCCAAAGTGCTGACCGACGCCATCAACAAGTAATTGTTGAAGCTTTGACGAAACCGCGCCCGGCTTGCCCGGGCGCGGTTTTTTCATGCCTGGGATTTACGCCGGGCGTGCCAGGCCTGGCGCGCGGTGTCGTCGTGGAAGCTCCAGGCGACCATGCGGCTTTGCTTCTGCCCCTGGCCCATTTCACTGATGCGCACGGCCTTGGCGCCCGCTTTCTTGAGCGCGGCCTCGATCCCTGGCAGGTTGCTGGCCTTGGACACCAGGCTGGTGAACCACAGTACCCGCTCGGCGTACTGCACGCTTTCGCCAACCAGTTGGGTGACAAAGCGGATCTCGCCACCTTCGCACCATAGTTCATTGTTCTGGCCGCCGAAGTTGAGCACCGGCAGCTTGCGCTTGGGGTCCTGCTTGCCAAGATTCTTCCATTTGCGCTGGCTGCCACGGGTGGCTTCGTCACGTGAGGCATGGAAGGGCGGGTTGCACAGGGTCAGGTCGAAGCGTTCGTCTTCCTGCAGCAAGCCGCTGAGTATGTGCGCACGGTTGGCCTGCTGACGCAGGGTGATGGCCTTGCCCAGGCCATTGGCCTGGACGATGGCTTTGGCCGAAGCCAGGGCCACGGGGTCGATGTCCGAACCCAGGAAGCGCCAGCGGTAGTCGCTGTGGCCCAGCAGCGGGTAGATGCAGTTGGCGCCAACGCCGATGTCCAGTGCGCGCACCTGGGCGCCCTTGGGGATCTCGCCGGCATTGTCGTCGGCCAGCAGGTCGGCGGCCACATGGATGTAGTCGGCGCGGCCGGGAATTGGCGGGCACAGGTAATCGGCGGGGATGTCCCAGTGCTGGATGCCGTACTGGGCCTTGAGCAAGGCTCGGTTGAACACCCGCACGGCCTCGGGGTTGGCGAAGTCGATGCTGGGTTTGCCGTGGGGGTTGGTGATGGTGAAGCGCGCCAGGTCAGGGTGGGCCTTGATCAGGCTGGGGAAGTCGTAGCGACCCTGGTGGCGGTTGCGCGGGTGCAGGGTGGGTTTGTTCGGGGTCATGGCAGTGTCCAGCCCTATACGAGCGGTGGCTTGAAGAGCCTGGGGCTGCTGCGCAGCCCTTTCGCGACACAAGGCCGCTCCCACAGGATGGTAGCGCCTTGAAGGTTGGCGCCGTCCTGTGGGAGCGGCCTTGTGTCGCGAAAGGGCCGCACAGCGGCCCCAACGGTCTCTCTAGTGATTACAGCGCTGCAATCCGCGCATGCTGCTCGGTGAAGTTGGCCAGGGCCTGTTCGGACTCGGCCAGCTTGGCGCGTTCCTTCTCGATCACCGCAGGCGGTGCCTTGTCGACGAAGGCGGCGTTGGACAGCTTGCCACCCACGCGTGCCACTTCACCCTGCAGGCGCTGGATTTCCTTGTTCAGGCGCGCCAGCTCGGCATCCTTGTCGATCAGGCCGGCCATTGGTACCAGCACTTGCAGGTCGCCGACCAGGGCAGTGGCCGATAGCGGCGCTTCGTCGGCATCGCCCAGTATGGTGAACGATTCGACCTTGGCCAGCTTCTTCAGCAGGGCTTCGTTTTCCTGCAGGCGACGCTGGTCGTCGACATTGGCGTTTTTCAGGAACAGCGGCAGCGGCTTGCCCGGACCGATGTTCATCTCGGCGCGGATGTTGCGCAGGCCGACCATCAGTTCCTTGAGCCACTCGATGTCACCTTCGGCAGCAGCGTCGATGCGTGCTTCATTGGCCACCGGCCACGGCTGCAGCATGATGGTCTTGCCTTGGATGCCGGCCAGCGGCGCGATGCGCTGCCAGATTTCTTCGGTGATGAACGGCATGAACGGGTGCGCCAGGCGCAGGGCCACTTCCAGCACGCGCACCAGGGTGCGGCGGGTGCCACGGGCGCGCTCGACCGGGGCGTTCTCGTCCCACAGCACCGGCTTGGACAGCTCCAGGTACCAGTCGCAGTACTGGTTCCAGATGAACTCGTACAGCGCCTGGCTGGCCAGGTCGAAGCGGAACTGTTCCAGCTGGCGGGTCACTTCGGCTTCGGTACGCTGCAGCTGCGAGATGATCCAGCGGTCGGCCAGCGACAGCTCGACGGCTTCGCCGTTCTGGCCGCAGTCCTCGCCCTTGTCCAGCACGTAGCGGGCGGCGTTCCAGATCTTGTTGCAGAAGTTGCGGTAGCCTTCGACGCGGCCCATGTCGAACTTGATGTCGCGGCCGGTGGAAGCCAGCGAGCAGAAGGTGAAGCGCAGGGCGTCGGTGCCGTAGCTGGCGATGCCTTCGGGGAACTCGGCCTTGGTCTGCTTGGCGATCTTCTCGGCCAGCTTGGGCTGCATCATGCCGCTGGTGCGTTTTTCCAGCAGGGCCTCGAGGGTGATGCCGTCGACGATGTCCAGCGGGTCCAGCACGTTGCCCTTGGACTTGGACATCTTCTGGCCCTGGCCGTCACGCACCAGGCCGTGCACGTACACGGTCTTGAACGGTACCTGCGGGGTGCCGTCCTCGTTCTTGATCAGGTGCATGGTCAGCATGATCATGCGCGCAACCCAGAAGAAGATGATGTCGAAGCCGGTCACCAGCACGTCGGTGGAGTGGAACTTCTTGAGGAACTCGGTCTGCTCCGGCCAGCCCAGGGTGGAGAAGGTCCACAGGCCCGAACTGAACCAGGTATCGAGTACGTCATCGTCCTGGCGCAGGGCCACGTCGGCGCCCAGGTTGTGCTTGGCGCGCACTTCATCCTCGTTGCGGCCGACATAGACCTGGCCGGCCTCGTCGTACCACGCCGGGATGCGATGGCCCCACCACAGCTGGCGGCTGATGCACCAGTCCTGGATGTCACGCATCCAGGAGAAGTACATGTTCTCGTACTGTTTGGGCACGAACTGGATGCGGCCATCTTCCACGGCGGCGATGGCAGGTTCTGCCAGCGGCTTGGTGGAAACGTACCACTGGTCGGTCAGCCACGGCTCGATGACGGTGCCCGAACGGTCGCCTTTCGGCACTTTCAGGGCGTGGTCGTCGATGCTCACCAGCAGGCCCTGGGCATCCAGGTCGGCGACGATCTGCTTGCGCGCGACGAAGCGGTCGAGGTTGGCGTACTGGGCCGGCAGGCGGGTGTCGACCTGCTCGTTGACGCTGCCGTCGAGGTTGAAGGCCTGTGCGCTGGCCAGCACGAAGGCGTTCTTGTCGAAGATGTTCAGCAGCGGCAGGTTGTGGCGCTTGCCGACTTCGTAGTCGTTGAAGTCGTGGGCCGGGGTGATCTTCACGCAGCCGGTACCGAACTCGGGGTCGCAGTAGTCGTCGGCGATGATCGGGATGCGGCGGCCGACCAGCGGCAGTTCGACGAATTTGCCGATCAGTGCCTGGTAGCGCTCGTCGTTCGGGTTGACCGCCACGGCGGCGTCACCCAGCAGGGTTTCCGGACGGGTGGTGGCGACGACCAGGTAGTCCTTGCCTTCGGCGGTCCTGGCGCCGTCGGCCAGCGGGTAGCGCAGGTTCCACAGGTGGCCCTTCTCGTCGTGGTTTTCCACTTCGAGGTCGGAGATGGCCGTGTGCAGCTTGGTGTCCCAGTTGACCAGGCGCTTGCCGCGGTAGATCAGGCCGTCTTCGTGCAGGCGCACGAATGCTTCCTTGACCGCTTCGGAGAGGCCGTCGTCCATGGTGAAGCGCTCGCGGCTCCAGTCGACCGACGAGCCCAGGCGGCGGATCTGACGGCTGATGTTGCCGCCGGACTGGTCCTTCCATTCCCAGACCTTTTCCAGGAACTTTTCGCGGCCCAGGTCATGCCGGTTCTGGCCCTTGGCCTCGAGCTGGCGCTCGACCAGCATCTGGGTGGCGATACCGGCGTGGTCGGTGCCTGGCTGCCACAGGGTGTCGCGGCCTTGCATGCGGCGGAAACGGATCAGGGCGTCCATGATCGCGTTGTTGAACCCGTGGCCCATGTGCAGGCTGCCGGTCACGTTCGGCGGCGGGATCATGATGGTGTAGGACTCGCCTGCACCTTGTGGGGCGAAATAGTTCTCGGACTCCCAGGTGTTGTACCAGGAAGTTTCGATGGCGTGCGGCTGGTAGGTCTTATCCATGCGCGGCGGGACCCTGTGCATTTATTCGGGAAAGCCGGGAAGTATAACCAAGCTGGGGGCCGCAGGCGACAAGCTGCTGCTATCTGGCACGGCAGGGATGGCCTATTCGCGGGTAAACCCGCTCNNGGGTTTACCCGCGAAGAAGGTACCGCCGAATCTCGGTTTTACTCGGAACGCTTGATCAACCGCTCGATCCGCGCATCCAGCCGGCGCTTGATCTCGTTCTCGATGTGCGGGGTGAAGTCGTTGATCACGTCCTGCATGATCATCTGCGCCGCGGCACGCAGCTCGCTTTCCAGGTGCAGCAGGGTGTCCTGGCGGCGGGTCTGCGGGTCGTCTTCGGGCTCGACCGGTTCGGCCACAGGCGCGGGGTTGCCGGGCGCTTCTTCCAGCAGCAGCGGGATCTGCTCCACTGTCTCGGTCAGCAGCGGTGGTTGCAGGTCGGCGTCGCCAAGCAGCTGGCGTATCGACTCGAGGTCATCGAGCAGATGGGCGGAGTCGGGCAGGGGGGAGGGCTTGTCCATCGTCGTCAAAGTCGCTGTAAGCGGTGGTCTTGCAGAGCATAGCCCTGTTCACGGTAGAAACGGAATCGTTCACGGGCCGATTGGCGGATGCCAGGCTCCTCAACCACGATTTCGGCCACCCGTTCGAACTGGCCGACAAAGCCCGGTACGCCGGCGCCCAGGTTGATCAACAGGTCGTGGTGATCGCCTGCACTGTCGGCGGCCAGGCCCAATGCCACGCCGGCATCGGCATGTACTTCCGCGAGGTCGTGGGGCACGAAGGCCTCGCCCTTGAAGCGCCACAGGCGTTGGTCCAGCTCGCTGCGCTGCTCGGCGTCCTGGCAATGCAGGTAGACCCGGTGGCCAAGGCGCCAGGCCTTTTCGCACAGCTTGCAGGCGAAATCGAGCCGTGCCGACAGCGAGTCGGTGGGCAGGATGTAGAAATCGACTTTGCTCATGGTGGTATCGCCGGCCGGTGGCGCGTGGGGCGCCACCGGCTGCACGGCGTCAGGCGCCAGCGCGGTCCAGCAGGTACTGGGTCAGCAGGGGCACAGGGCGGCCAGTGGCGCCCTTGTCCTTGCCGCCGCTGACCCAGGCGGTGCCGGCGATGTCCATGTGTGCCCAGTCGTAGGCCTTGGCAAAGCGCGACAGGAAGCAGCCGGCGGTGATGGTGCCGGCCTTCGGCCCGCCAATGTTGCCCATGTCGGCGAACGGGCTGTCCAGCTGCTCCTGGTATTCATCGAACAGCGGCAGCTGCCAGGCGCGGTCGTCGGCGCGCTTGCCGGCGTCGAGCAACTGGCCGACCAGGTCGTCGTTGTTGCCCATCAGGCCGGTAGTGTGGCTGCCCAGGGCGACAATGCAGGCGCCGGTCAGGGTGGCGATGTCGATCACTGCCTGTGGCTTGAAGCGCTCGGCGTAGGTCAGGGTGTCGCACAGCACCAGGCGGCCTTCGGCGTCGGTGTTGAGGATTTCCACGGTCTGCCCGCTCATGGTGGTGACGATGTCACCCGGGCGGGTGGCGCCGCCGCTTGGCATGTTCTCGGCGCAGGCCAGCAGGCACACCAGGTTGACCGGCAGCTGCAGTTCGAGCACCGCACGCAGGGTGCCGAGCACGCTGGCGGCACCGCACATGTCGTACTTCATCTCGTCCATGCCGGCACCAGGCTTGAGGCTGATGCCGCCGGTGTCGAAGGTAATGCCCTTGCCCACCAGCACGAACGGCTTGTCTGCCTTCTTGCCGCCCTGGTAGTTGAGCACGATCAGGCGTGGCGGCTGGTCGCTGCCCTGGCCGACGGCGTAGAACGCGCCCATGCCCAGGTCCTTGATCTTCTTCTCGTCCAGTACTTCGACTTTCAGCGCCTTGTGCGCCTTGCCCAGGTCCTTGGCCTGTTCGGCGAGGAAGCTTGGGTGGCACAGGTTGGGCGGCAGGTTGCCCAGGTCGCGGGTGAAGGCCATGCCGGTGGCGATGGCGCTGGCGTGCTTGACGGCACGTTCGACCTCGGCCTGACCGGCCTTGTCGGCCAGCAGGGTGACCTTCTTCAGGGTGCGTGGCTCGGCCTTCTGGCTCTTGAAGCGGTCGAACACGTACTCGCCGTCGAGCAGGGTTTCGGCCAGCAGGCGGTACTTGCCGTAGTGGGCGTCGCGGTTGCTGACCGCGATGTCGTCCAGGGCCAGCACGGCATCAGCGCCGTTCAGGCCCTTGAGCACGCCGGCGACGCTGGCGACCAGTTTGCGCCAGGCGCGGTCGCCCAGGGCTTCGTCCTTGCCGCTGCCCACCAGCAGCACGCGCTCGGCCTTAAGGCCCGGGAGGCTCTGCAGCAGCAGGGTCTGGCCCGGCTTGCCGGCCAGGTCGCCACGCTTGAGCACGGCACTGATGGCGCCTTCGCTGGCCTGGTCCACGGCCTTGGCCACGGCGCCGAGCTTGCGGTTTTCACCTACCGGGAGGACCAGGGTGGCGGTTTTTACGGATGCAGCAGCTACGCTTTTTACAACCAGTTCCATGTCAGGATCCCCGAATGATCGATACAGTCGGCGCTGTGTATTCCAGCGCTCTGGACGGGCCAGGCCGCGTCGTCGCGCGCCAGCGGAAAAGCTGCCAGTTTGAGCCTGCGGCAAGCGTGCTGACAACCCCGTCATGCGCCTTCATGCGCGGCGAAGTGACAGGGGCGGTCAATCACAGGATAATGCGCGCACTTTACATGGAGGTTCGCCTTTGGCGAACCGGCATTGGTCTTGGCTGTACTAAGTCATTGTCTGGCGCCATAGATTGGCAGTCCGCCCTGACAACCCAGGAGTGTCTGGTTTGATCGTCTTTCGTTATTTGTCCCGCGAGGTCCTGGTGACCTTGAGCGCCGTCAGCGCCGTGCTGCTGGTGATCATCATGAGTGGGCGCTTCATCAAGTACCTGGCCCAGGCTGCCCAGGGCGTGCTCGACCCGAGCGTGCTGTTCCTGATCATGGGCTTCCGCCTGCCGGGCTTCCTGCAGCTTATCCTGCCTTTGGGGCTGTTCCTCGGCATTCTCCTGGCGTACGGGCGCCTGTACCTGGAAAGCGAGATGACCGTGCTGTCGGCCACCGGCATGAGCCAGCAGCGCCTGCTGGGCCTGACCATGGTGCCGGCCGCCCTGGTCGCCCTGCTGGTGGCCTGGCTGAGCCTGAGCCTGGCGCCGCTGGGCGTTGCCCAGGTGCAGCAGATCATCAGCCAGCAGGATGCCCTGACCGAGTTCGACACCCTGGTGCCGGGCCGCTTCCAGACCCTGCGCGACGGTTCGCGAGTGACTTACACCGAAGAGCTTTCGGACGATCGCATCAACCTGGCCGGCGTGTTCATCTCCGAGAAGCGCTTCAACCAGGACAAGACCAAGGACCGCGCCCCGTCGGTGCTGGTTGCCGAAAAAGGCCACCAGGAAATACAGGCCGACGGCAACCGCTACCTGGTGCTGGAAAACGGCTACCGTTATGACGGCAACCCGGGCCAGGCCGACTACCGTGCCATCAAGTACGATACCTACGGCGTGCTGCTGCCCAAACCGGAGGTCAGCGAGGAAGTGACCGAGCGCGAGGCCGTCCCCACCTCCGAGCTGATCGGCAAGAAGGGCCTGCGTGAGCGCGCCGAGCTGCAATGGCGGCTGTCGCTGCCGATCCTGGTGTTCGTCGTCACCTTGCTGGCGGTGCCGCTGTCCCGGGTCAACCCGCGCCAGGGCCGCTTCCTCAAGCTGCTGCCGGCAATTCTTCTGTACATGGCCTACCTGACAATGCTGATTTCCGTACGCGGCGCCCTCGAGAAGGGCAAACTGCCGATCGCCCTGGGCATGTGGTGGGTCCACGGCCTGTTCCTGCTGATCGGCCTGGGCCTGATGTACTGGGAGCCGCTGCGCCTCAAGCGCGCCGCCCGTCGTGCGGAGGTGGCCCATGGGTAAGCTCGACCGCTACATCGGCCAGAGTGTGCTGCTGGCCATCCTCGCCGTGCTGGGGATCATCCTTGGCCTGGCTTCGCTGTTTGCCTTCATCGACGAGATGAGCGACCTGAGTGACACCTACACGGTGATGGAGGCGGGCAACTTCGTTCTGCTGACCGCACCACGGCGCTTGTACGAAATGCTGCCGATGGCCGCCTTGATCGGCTGCCTGATCGGCCTGGGCAGCCTGGCCAGCAGCAGCGAACTGACCATCATGCGCGCTGCCGGGGTTTCCATCGGCCGTATCGTCTGGGCGGTGATGAAGCCGATGCTGGTGCTGATGCTGGTCGGCCTGCTGATCGGCGAGTACGTGGCGCCGGTGACCGAGAACAAGGCCCAGGCCGACCGTTCCCTGGCCCAGGGTGGTGGCGATGCGCAAAGCTCCAAGCGCGGCATGTGGCACCGCCAGGGCGAGGAGTTCGTGCACATCAACGCCGTGCAGCCCAACGGCCTGCTGCTGGGGGTGACCCGCTACCGCTTCGACAACGAGCGCAAGATCATCACCTCGAGCTTTGCACGCCGGGCGCAGTACCAGGATGACCACTGGCTGCTCGCCGATGTGCGCACCACCTACTTCCGTGGCGACCACACCGAAGTGGTGAACACGCCGCAGGAGCGCTGGGACGTTTCGCTCACGCCGCAACTGCTCAATACCGTGATCCTGGCGCCGGAGTCGCTGTCCATCACCGGGCTGTGGGACTACATCCACTACCTGTCCGACCAGGGTCTGAACAATGCACGTTACTGGCTGGCGTTCTGGACCAAGGTGTTGCAGCCGATGGTGACTGCGGCGCTGGTGCTGATGGCGATTTCCTTCATCTTCGGCCCGCTGCGTTCGGTGACCCTTGGCCAGCGCGTGTTCACCGGTGTGCTGGTGGGCTTCGTGTTCCGCATCGCCCAGGACCTGCTGGGGCCTTCGAGCCAGGTGTTCGGCTTCCCGCCGCTGCTGGCAGTGGTGATCCCGGCAGGCATTTGTGCCTTGGCGGGTGTGTGGTTGTTGCGCCGGGCGGGTTGATGGCCTGAGCTGCACAAAAAAAGCCGACCTCAGGGTCGGCTTTTTGCTGGCATTTGTGTTGCCTGCTCCCACAGGTTCATCACAGGCCCTGAGGATTGTGAGGTTCCTGTGGGAGCGGGCGAGCCCGCGAAGAGGCCCGAACAGGCAACACAAATCCCCGGCTCATTTCTTCTGCTTCGGCACCCGCACCAGCTGGCTTTCCGAATAGATGTCATGCCAGCCCCGCTTGCGCTTGTCGATCAACACCCAGAAAAACCCCAGCCCCAGGCACAGCCACGAAGCAATCGACACCACAAAGCGCAACAGCGCCTGCCACAGGCTGATAGCCGTGCCATCGGCGTTCTGCACCCGCACGCCCCACACTTGCATGCCCAGGGTCTGCCCGCCATGGGTCCAGAACTTGGCAAAGAAACCGAACAAGGCAAACAGCAGTACCGTCGACAGCAGCGGGTCGCCGTCCAGTGCGCCAGCCTCGGTCAGCTCACGCATGCGGGCTTCGCCGATGATCGCCATCTGGATCATCTTGTAGGCACCGGCGGTCACGATCAGCAGCGCCGAGCACAGCAGGAAGTCATAGAACATCGCCGCCAGGCGCCGGCCCAGGCCGACTGGCGGAAAATCACCCTGGGGTGTGAGCAGAGGCTTGGACATGCAAAACGGCTCCAGAAGACGAAGCCGCTATTCTACGGGCAAAAAAAAGCCCCTGCACTTGGCAGGGGCTTTTCTCGAAGTCGGGTTCGGCTTAGCCGGCGACCTGAACTTTGTCAGCCTGCATGCCTTTCTGGCCCTGGACTGCTTCGAAGGTGACCTTCTGGCCTTCTTTCAGGCTCTTGAAGCCGTTACCTTCGATAGCGCGGAAGTGCACGAACAGATCCGGACCGCTTTCTGGGGTGATGAAGCCGTAACCTTTTTCGTCATTGAACCACTTGACGGTACCGTTCTGACGCTCAGCCATTGTCTTATTTCCTATGAAGCTTGAATTTTGATGACAGTTTCTTTTGCAATAAACAAGCAAAAGATTACTGGGCTGGGTTGCAGGAAAGTAAGAGACGTCAAACGGGTTGTAGCAGATTGCGGCTACTGGCCCAGGTCACGAACTGTTGCGACCCATGCAAACACAGTGCAGTGACTCTACGCCAACTCCCGAGCGAAAAACAAGCCCTTGGTCGTATGGAAAATCAGCCGTTTGCCGATAACCGACCGGTTTGTCGGAAACGGCATGGCGCCTGGCCTGGCGCCATGTTCAAAAGTTATTGGACAGGTTCGAAATCGAATATCTCGAGCCTGCCCGCAACCTTCACAAAGCGGCTTCAGCCCCGGTAGTAACGTTGTGCCACGAAAGGCATTTTGCTGACTTTCAAGGCAACCTTCTTGCCACGCACCATGGCAAACAGTGGGGTGTCGAGTGCGGCATGTTCACTATCGATATAACCCATTGCTACAGGTGCACCGAGTGTCGGACCAAAGCCGCCGCTGCACACTTTGCCTACAGGTTTATCGTTTGCATCGACAATATCCGCGCCTTCACGTACTGGCGTACGCTCCTGCGGCAACAGACCCACCCGTTTGCGCGCCACGCCATCGCGCTGGTGGGCGAAGATGGCCTCGGCACCCGGGAAGCCGGCGGCACGCGCGCCGTCGGCACGGCGAACCTTGGAAATGGCCCACAGCAGGCTGGCTTCGACCGGGCTGGTCTCGGTGTTCATGTCGTGGCCATACAGGCACAGGCCGGCTTCCAGGCGCAGCGAATCACGCGCACCCAGGCCGATCGGCTGTACTTCGGGCTCGGCCAGCAGGCGGCGGGCCAGGGCTTCGGCGGCCTGTGCCGGTACCGAAATTTCATAGCCGTCTTCGCCGGTGTAGCCCGAACGGCTGACGAAGCAGTCTTCGCCCAGCAGTTTCACCGGGCGGAACTGCATGAAGGTCATGCCGGCCACTTCCGGGGCCAGGCGCTCCAGCACCTTGACCGCCGCCGGGCCTTGCAGGGCCAGCAGGGCGCGTTGCTCGAACAGCGGCTGCACCTCGCAACGGCTGCCGATGTGCGCTTGCAGGTGGGCCAGGTCCTGGTCCTTGCAGGCGGCGTTGACCACCAGGAACAGGGTGTCGTCGCCCAGGTTGGCGACCATCAGGTCGTCGAGGATGCCGCCCTGCTCATTGGTGAACATGGCATAGCGCTGCATGCCCACCGGCAGGTCGATGATATCCACCGGCACCAGGCTTTCCAGGGCCTTGGCGGCATCGCTGCCACGCAGGGTGATCTGGCCCATGTGCGAGACATCGAACAGGCCGGCCTGCTCGCGGGTGTGCAGGTGTTCCTTGAGCACGCCCAGCGGGTACTGCACTGGCATGTCATAGCCGGCGAACGGCACCATGCGCGCACCCAGTTCCAGGTGCAGGGCGTGCAGCGGGGTCTTGAGCAGTGTTTCGGACATCGGTGACTCCTTGCTGTTGTTGTCGGGTCAACATTCGATGATGTTGACGGCCAGGCCGCCACGGGCGGTCTCTTTGTATTTGCTTTTCATGTCGGCGCCGGTCTGGCGCATGGTGCGGATGACCTTGTCGAGCGACACGTAGTGCTGCCCGTCGCCGCGCAAGGCCATGCGCACCGCGTTGATCGCCTTTACCGAGCCCATGGCGTTGCGCTCGATGCAAGGCACCTGGACCAGCCCGCCGATCGGGTCGCAGGTCAGGCCCAGGTTGTGTTCCATACCGATTTCGGCAGCGTTTTCCACCTGTTGCACGCTGCCGCCCATCACTTCGCACAGCGCCCCGGCGGCCATCGAGCAGGCCACACCGACCTCGCCCTGGCAGCCCACTTCGGCGCCGGAGATGGAGGCGTTTTCCTTGTACAGGATGCCGATGGCCGCGGCGGTGAGCAGAAACCGCACCACCCCGTCCTCGCTGGCTCCCGGTACGAAGCGCATGTAGTAGTGCAGCACTGCCGGGACGATGCCCGCCGCGCCGTTGGTCGGCGCAGTGACCACACGCCCGCCATTGGCGTTTTCCTCATTCACCGCCAGGGCGTAGAGGTTGACCCAGTCGAGCACCGACAGGGCATCGCGCAGGCTGGCCTCCGGGTGGCGGCTCAGTTGGCGGTACAACGCCGGCGCCCGGCGCTTGACCTTGAGCCCGCCCGGCAGGATGCCTTCATGCTGGCAGCCGGCTTCGACGCAATCCTGCATCACCTGCCAGATACGCAGCAGCCCGGCACGGGTTTCCGCCTCGGGGCGCCAGGCCGCCTCGTTGGCCAGCATGACCTGGCTGACCGACAGGTTTTGCCCGGTGCAATGGCCGAGCAGTTCCTTGGCGGTCTTGAACGGGTAGGTCAGTGGTGTACTGTCTTCGACGATGCGGTCGTGGCCGGCGGCGTCCTGGTCGACCACGAAACCGCCGCCCACCGAGTAGTACTCGCGGCTGCGGATTTGCAGGCCGGCCTCGTCGAAGGCGCGGAAGATCATGCCGTTGGGGTGGTAGTCCAGCGGCTTGCGGATCATCGCCAGGTGCTGCTTTTCGATGAACGCGATGCTGTGCTCGCCGAGCAGGTTCAGCCGACCGCTGTCGCGGATGGCCTGCAGGCGGGCAGGGATGGTGTCGGTGTCGATGACATCGGGGTGCTCGCCCTCAAGGCCCAGCAGCACGGCTTTGTCGCTGCCGTGGCCCTTGCCGGTGGCGCCGAGCGAGCCATACAGCTCGGCCTTGACGCTGACGGTGCGGGTAAGCAGGTCATCACGGCGCAGCCCTTCGGCGAAACGCGCGGCGGCGCGCATCGGGCCGACCGTGTGGGAGCTGGAGGGGCCGATGCCGATCTTGAACAGGTCGAAGACGCTCAGGGACATGGGTGACCTCCAGCCAGGAAAATTGGGCGGACGGTGAACCCTGTGGGAGCGGGCCTGAGGGCTATCAGGCGTCCTGATAGCTCTCGATCGACGGGCAGGCGCACACCAGGTTGCGGTCGCCGAACACGTTGTCGACCCGGCCGACCGGCGGCCAGTACTTGCCTTCCACCAGGCTTGGCAGCGGGTACACCGCCTGCTCGCGGCTGTAGCCATGGGCCCATTCGCCAACCAGCTCGGCCGCTGTGTGCGGGGCGTTCTTCAGCGGGTTGTCGTCCTTGTCCAGGCTACCGTTTTCGACCGCGCGAATTTCTTCGCGGATCTGGATCATCGCGTCGCAGAAGCGGTCCAGTTCTTCCTTGGACTCGCTTTCGGTCGGTTCGATCATCAGCGTGCCTGCCACCGGGAAGGACATGGTCGGGGCGTGGAAGCCGAAGTCGATCAGGCGCTTGGCCACGTCGTCGACGCTGATGCCGCTGGTGTCTTTCAGCGGGCGCAGGTCGAGGATGCACTCGTGGGCCACCAGGCCATTGCCGCCGGTATACAGAACAGGATAGTGCTCTTCCAGGCGACGGGCGATGTAGTTGGCGTTGAGGATCGCCATCTGCGAGGCACGCTTGAGGCCGGCACCGCCCATCATGCGGATGTACATCCAGGTGATCGGCAGGATGCTGGCGCTGCCGAACGGCGCGGCGCAAACCGCGCCCTCGGTGTTTTCCAGCTGCGCGTGACCGGGCAGGAACGGCGCCAGGTGCGACTTGACGCCGATCGGGCCGACGCCCGGGCCGCCACCGCCGTGCGGGATGCAGAAGGTCTTGTGCAGGTTCAGGTGGGAAACGTCGCCGCCGAACTTGCCCGGGGCGCACAGGCCGACCATGGCGTTCATGTTGGCGCCGTCGATGTACACCTGGCCACCGTTGTCGTGGATGATCGCGCAGATTTCGCCGATCGCTTCCTCGAACACGCCGTGGGTCGACGGGTAGGTGATCATGATCGCGGCCAGGCGCTCGCGGTGCTCGATGGCCTTGGCGCGCAGGTCCTCGACATCGACGTTGCCGCGGGCGTCACAGGCGGTGACCACCACGCGCATGCCGGCCATGTGCGCGGTCGCCGGGTTGGTACCGTGGGCCGACGACGGGATCAGGCAGATGTCGCGGTGGCCTTCGCCACGGCTGCGGTGGTAGGCGCGGATGGCCAGCAGGCCTGCGTACTCGCCCTGGGAACCGGCGTTGGGCTGCAGCGACACGGCGTCGTAGCCGGTGGCGGCGCAGAGCATTGCTTCCAGTTCGGTGGTCATCTGCAGGTAGCCCTGGCTCTGCTCGGCCGGGGCGAACGGGTGCAGGTTGCCGAACTCGGCCCAGGTGACCGGGATCATTTCACTGGCGGCGTTCAGCTTCATGGTGCACGAGCCCAGCGGGATCATGCTGCGGTCCAGTGCCAGGTCCTTGTCGGCCAGGCGGCGCAGGTAGCGCATCAGCTCGGTTTCGCTGTGGTAGCGGTTGAACACCGGGTGCGCGAGGATGGCCGACTGGCGCAGCAGGGCAGCAGGCAGCAGCGAGCCGGTGCTGGCGGCCAGGGCGTTGAAGTCCGGCTGGGCCTGGTCGCCACCGATCAGTTGCCACAGGGCCTCGACATCGGCCTGGCTACTGGTTTCGTCCAGCGACAGCCCCACGTGGGCGGCATCGATCTGGCGCAGGTTGATGCCCTGGGCGCGCGCCTTGTCATGCAGGCTGGCAGTGGCACTGCCGGTGGCCAGGGTCAGGGTGTCGAAGGCGCTGGCGCCCGCTACCTGCACGCCCAGTGTCTTCAGGCCGGCGGCCAGGATTGAGGTCAGGGCATGGGTACGTTCGGCGATGCGCTTGAGGCCGGCCGGGCCGTGGTACACGGCGAACATGCTGGCGATGTTGGCCAGCAGCACCTGGGCGGTGCAGATGTTGCTGGTGGCCTTTTCGCGGCGGATGTGCTGCTCGCGGGTCTGCATGGCCAGGCGCAGGGCGGTCTTGCCGAAGCGGTCGATCGACACGCCGACCAGGCGGCCCGGCATGTCGCGCTTGAACGCGTCACGGGTGGCGAAGTAGGCGGCGTGCGGGCCACCGAAGCCCAGTGGTACGCCGAAGCGCTGGGCGCTGCCGATGGCCACGTCGGCGCCGAACTCGCCCGGCGGGGTCAGCAGGGTCAGGGCCAGCAGGTCGGCGGCAACGGCGACCAGGGCGTTGGCAGCGTGGAAGCGCTCGATTACTTCGCGGTAGTCGAACACTTCACCGTTGCTGGCCGGGTACTGCAGCAGGGCGCCGAAGAAGGCGCTGACATCGCCCAGTTCGCGCTCGTCGCCGACCACGATCTCGATGCCCAGCGGCTCGGCACGGGTGCGCAGCACGTCGAGGGTTTGCGGGTGGCAGTGCACGGAGGCGAAGAACGCGTGGCTGGCCTTGTTCTTCGACAGGCGCTTGCAGAAGGTCATGGCCTCGGCCGCAGCGGTGGCTTCGTCGAGCAGCGAGGCGTTGGCGATCGGCAGGCCGGTCAGGTCGCTGATCAGGGTCTGGAAGTTCAGCAGCGCTTCCAGGCGACCCTGGGAAATTTCTGGCTGGTATGGGGTATAGGCGGTGTACCAGGCCGGGTTTTCCAGCAGGTTGCGCAGGATCGGCGCCGGGGTGTGGGTGTTGTAGTAGCCCTGGCCGATGTAGCTCTTGAACAGCTGGTTCTTGCCGGCGATGGCCTTGAGCGCGGCGAGCGCGTCGGCTTCGCTCTGGCCGTCGTGCGAACCGAGCACGCTGGTGCCCTTGATGCTGTCGGGGATGACCGCGGCGGTCATGGCTTCCAGCGAGTCGAAGCCGAGGGCGGCCAGCATGGCCTGCTCGTCGGCGGCGCGCGGGCCGATGTGACGGGCGATGAATTCGTTGGCGGTGCCGAGGTTGATGGTCATGGCGGAGTTCCTCAGGCGTCGTCGTTGGCTTTGATCAGGCGGTCGTAGGCGTCCTGGTCGAGCAGGGCGGCCACGGCGCTGGCATCGGCGGGGATGAAGCGGAAGAACCAGCCTTCGCCCATCGGGTCTTCGTTGACCAGTTCCGGGCTGTCTTCGAGCTGCTCGTTGATCTGCACCACTTCGCCGGTCAGGGGCATGTACACACCGCTGGCGGCCTTGACCGACTCGACGGTGGAGGCTTCGCTGCCTTTCTCATACTGCTGCAACTCTGGCAGTTGCACGAAAACCACATCGCCAAGGGCGTTCTGGGCGTAGGCGGTGATGCCCACGGTAACGCTGCCATCGGCTTCGACGCGCAGCCATTCGTGATCTTCAGTGAAACGCAACTCGCTCATGGGGAATCCTCGGGAAGCAGGGCGTTAGGCGCGGTGGCTCCGCGCTCTTGGGGTTGGGATTCCCTTAGCAAAAATGCGGCCAATGTATAGAAAATCATTTAAATCAATGATTTACAAAGTTCTCATGACGTTTTCTCATTTTCTGTGGAATGAAAACGCTACACACAGTGGACGGAGGAAAAGGGTTTGGGGTTCAAAACCTTGGCGAGCCGTATCCAGGCAAGGTTGTAGTGAATTCGATACGATGTACTGAAATCAGTACAGGTGGTGAGGCCTGACTGATGTGAAGGTGGGGCAGCAATAAAATCTGTCGCGCATCGGTTGGCGGGCAAGGACCGACTTGGGCAGTTGTGTCTGCCTGCGCGTCAGATCATGAAGTGGCTATTCTCTATCGCGGTCAGCTTCGTCTTGTGCTCTGTCAGAGTTGTAGTTCGACGTGGTCGATTTAATTGTAAGGGTGTGCAGCGAATTGTTTGGCGTTATCGCAAATTTCGTACCAATTCGGTTTTTCCTTGACAAATTCGTGGAACAGGTTTGAAGGGTGCAATGCGTCGTCAAAACAGTTAGCAGCCACTGGAAAGGAATCGGCGGTTGCTGTCACTTCACCTAATGCAGTTCCGCATATCGAGCAAAAGCATCGGTTGTACTTGTAAGGTGCTTCGGGCTTGTAAGTAGTTATCGAATCCAGGCCGGACAGCATTTCGAACGATGAGCGCTGAACAAAAACAAATGTACTGGCTCCTGCTTTTCTGCAGCGGGAGCAGTGGCATGTACCCATCATTGTCGGCGGGCTGGATACCATGAACTTTACCGCTCCACAGCAGCAACTACCTTTGAGCATATATTCCGTCCTCTGGATAAATGTACACTGTACAAAATTACAGTATTCTGAGCGAACCTTACCATCAAGCGCGCGGTGACGCCACTCCCACTCGAGTGGGCGGCAAGCCTAGCGCTTCAATGGAAGTCGGTGTGCGAGGCGCGCGCTGCTTGACGACGCTATCCTTCGGTGCGGGCAGGTTTTTCATTTCGGAAAGGTCGGATTGCTTGATCCAGCGCTTCATATCGAGCGCTGAAAATCTTGCCGGCAGCACAATCAATCAGCTTGTTCCGCTGTGCACCCGGAATCTCGCCAATTTCCCCTGGCTGCGACAAGGCTCGGCGACCCAGTTACAGGGGGGCACAGAGGTAAGCGATGCGGATTCATCAACTCACTTCACGCCGTTGCATAAATCGGCAGGGGAGCGATAAAGCATTTCGAATGGTGCCCCCGACCGATCCAGCCACAGCGTGTTTTCGCTAAACCCGAGAGCAGGCACCCTTTAAAAATCGAGCGTCATACCGGCATAAATTGCGCGACCATCACCAGGCGAATGCAGGGACGCGTCCGCTCCATCCGGGTCGTACCAGACATACTCATAGTAGCGATTGGTGAGGTTCTTCAGTTGCAGGTCCACGCTCATCAAGTCGCTGAGCCTGCAGGTCGCGCCTAGGTTCATCAATACGTAGCCGCCATAAGTTCCCTGAGTGTTCTCCCGCTCAAGGTAGTAGTTGGTCTGCCCGTTAGCCCAGGCTGTAAGTTGCAGTGCCGGGGTGGCCTGGTAGCTGATACCGGTGTTCCACAGGTGGTGCGGCACGTGGTCGATTTCCTTGCCTTTGCTGTCCGGGAGCGCGCTGCTGGGTTCAAGAATTTTCGAGTACTGCCAGGAGTAGGACATCCAGACCTCGGTGCGTTCGTCAGGGTGCAGGTTGACCTGCAGGTCGTAGCCCCAGCGGCGTGTCTCACCGACGTTATCGGATTCGCCGCTCGGGTCGTTCAGGCGACGGCTGACCTCGCCGGTGGCGTCCTGGCGCCAGTAGGCCACGCGGCCATCGATCCAACTGGCATGGGTAAATTTCACACCGGTTTCCCAGCCTTCGTTGATCGAAGGGTCGAGGTCTTCGTTGCGCGGCGGCACCTTGTAGGCTGCAGCGCCGGTACCGACCTGGAAGGTGCGGCCCCAGTTCGCATAGATACTGGCGAACTGCCATGGTGAGTAGACAATGCTGAGTTTGGGCTGCTTGATCAACCCATAGTCGTTTATGTCGTAGTCCTGCCCGGTCATCTTGTTGGTGAAATCACCACTGATCTTGTCGATGCGATACGCATGGACAATCTTCAGCGTTTCGACCGGTTCGATTTCAGCCAGGACATAGGCACCGACGGTGTTGAGGTCGAAGTCCTGATCGCGAGTCTGCACCTGGCGCACACGTTCTACCGTGCGGTAGCGCTGGCTACGGTTCTGCTGCTTCTGCACGTCGCTGCCGCTTTCCAGGGCGAAAGTGTGCAGCCAGTCGATCTGAGGCCGCCAGGTCAGGGAGGTGATGGCGCCGTACTGGTCCTCGTAGCTATCGCAGCTCCTGCTGTGAGCTGGTGTGCCAGTACTGGGTCCAGCGGAGGTCGTCGAAGGTGTTGACGTAGGTCTTGGCTGACCAGGACAAGGTGTCGGCCAGTTCGGTGTCGAAGTGCACGCTGACCTGGTTCATTCGCCGTGTGCCTTTGTCCGTGGCGTTGTAGGCGTTGCTCATGCGTGGGTGATGGCGGGCATCGTCTTCGGTCAGGTAGCCGGCTTCCTGGGCTTCGGACTCATAGTGGCGGGCAATCAGGCCGAGGCGGTAGTTGCCATCGTCGGGGGTGTAGAACCACTTGCCGCCGAAGCTGTAGCGTTCGGTATCGGCATGGTCGCGATAGCCGTCGAGCTGTTGGCGGCCGAAGAAATAGTTCTGCGTCCAGTTGCTGGTCTCGATGCCCTTGGCCAGTTGCACCTCAAGGGTGTTGAAGCTGCCGTAACGCACGCGTGCCTTGTTGTAGTTGCCGCCGGTGCGGGTATTGATGTTGACGTTACCGGCGATGTTGTTCAGGCCGTAGCGCGGGTCGCTGGTGCCGCGCGCCACCTCGATGCTGTCGATGTCCATCGGGAACACCGAGTCGATGAAGGGCATGTTGCCGTCGTTGCTGTTGCTGGGAATGCCGTCGATCAACAGCTTCACTGCATTGACTTCACCTTCGCCGTTGAAGCCGCGGAACGACAACTTGCCAGAGGTGGTGCCCTGGTTGAACTCTGTAAGCATTACACCGGGCGCGCGGTTGAACAGTTCCCAGCTGTAGGTGACTGGCATTTTCTCAAGGATATCGCCACCGAGAATGTCCACCGAGCTGAGGACGGTACTGGTGGTCAGTGGACCGGTGCTGGTACCGCTGACGGTGACGGCGCCGAGGGTCAAGGTGGAGTTTTCGCTAGGCAGCGTCTCGGCTACCGCCTGGGACAGAGGGTTCAGGGTGGAAACGCAGGTGATGGCAAAAACGGGTAATACAGTGCGTGCGGTGCTACGGAACGCAGGCATGGACAGAGCTTCCTGGCAAGAAAAAGTCGGGCACGGTCATCACGCGCATCGTGCGTGGGACCGAGGAGTAGTCGACAGATCAGGCCAAGGGAGAGGCGCGTGGACTCAGTTTGGGCCACTGCTCACGAGGTAGCCGCAAGGTAGGGGCATGGCCGAGCAGCAGCTCAGCGGGCCAGAAACGCGGGAACAGATGCTTGAAATAGTCACCGGCTAGCAGTGCCTGACCGGCGTGACCACAGCAGCAATCACCGGCTTGCAGCTTGCTATCGGCATGCTCAGCCAGTTCGGGCTGATTGAGTTTGAGTTGAGCCAGTAGTGATTTTGGCAGGTTCTGCGTGCCATGCAGGCTGCAGAAGCTGCCGAGAATCAGCGACTGGTCTACAGCCGGGGCGCGCAAGGAACGGTCGAGCGGCATCGCCAGCAGGTTGAACACCACTGCGAAACAGGCGAGCAGCCAGAGGTGAGTGCGAAGGTCTGGCAGCATGGACCGCCCCATGGAGTAAGTTGCGCATTAAGCCGCATCGGTGGCGCTCTGTAAAAGTTCCAGGCAGCGCCCTTTTGTCGCAGACGGGGCCGGGCAGTTCAGCTTGCTGGCCGCTCGCAGTGCTTCAACCAGGGAGGATGCTAGAGTCGCCGGTCATGGATCGTACCTGGAACTTGTAGCTATAACGGCCGCTTAGTCCTGGCCCTCATTACCCTTCGCAAAAACAGCCGCGCTCCAATAGCGGCTGCCGTTTTGGTGTTGGCGAGTCCAGCCCTTTGCCATCAGTTCCTTGGCAATCATCCGGTTCATGAACCCGTGACCCAGCAGCAGTACCGGCCCCTCGCTGGCAAGTGATAACAGCCGTTGTGCTGCCATGCTGGCGCGAAGCCTGGCACCGCTGACTGTTTCGACATTGCGCGAGTAACCACACAACCACAGGAGGCGAAGGATGAATGCCCAGGTAAACGGTGAAAGTCGAGGCAACTTCCATTGGCCATACGGCAGGTGCGCTTCACAAAAAAGCGCATCGACGTGGCTGGGCTCAAGACCGAGCGCCTGCAGCGAGCTCAATGCACGTGGCGCTGTGCTCGAGACAATCACCCTCGCCGTTGTGGCGAGCTGCAGGCTGGCGGCCGGGACGGGCTGGTCGGTAATTTCGGCGCGGTTGTAGCCTTCGATCCAGTCCTTCATATCCAGCGCTGACACTTTGTTGCTTGTAACCAGTGCTGGCTGGCCGTGGCGCATCAAGATTATTTCCGCGGTCATGGTGTAACTACTTCCTTGTCCTGGTGGGCGCGCCCTGTTGTTCAAACCAGCCGTGATCACGATACCACGCCACGGTATCGGCGATTGTCAGCTCCAGCGCCCGAAAGCTCAGGCCAAGCGCGTGTTCGCTTTTGCTGTGGTTGAAACGCGTACGATCCTTTTCCCGTACCAGCAGGCGCAGTGTGGACAGGCTTAGCAGGATGGGCTTGCCGGTGAGCCGCGCATACATTTCCTGCACTGCGGCCAGGCAGAACAACAACGGCAGCGGTAAATGCCGTGCTGGCGTTCGTACGCCTGCCAGACGGCCCACTATTGGTACCAGTTCAGCCATGGTCATATGCCGGCCCGCAGCCAGGTAGCGTTCACCGCTTCGCCCTTGTGTAGCAGCGGCAATGTGCGCCAAAGCCACATCGCGGGCATCGACCACCGAGAAACTGCCCGGGATCAAGCCAGGCAGTTTGCCGTGCACGACATCGTTGACCAGTTGCCCGGACGACGTAGGGCCGATGTCGCCAGGGCCCCACATCCAGCCTGGGAGCACCATACAGGCGTGCATGTCGGAGTGGGCTTCGAGAAACGTAGCCACGACGCGGTCGGCGAGGATCTTGCTGCGGTAGTAGTCATCTGCATCTGCTTCGGCCCGCAGGCATGTCTCATCGATGGACGTGCCGGGTGCCCCGTCGAGCACTGCAATGGACGAGGTGTGGATGAACCGCCGGATGTCGGCCTGGTAGGCCTGTTCCAACAGGCGGCGGGTACCGGTCACATTGACCTGCTCGAGTGCTTGCCAATGGCTGCCGCCTTTGTAGTTGTCACGAAAGAACGCCGCAGTATGGAACACCGTGTCGCAGCCGCGCAGCGATGCCGCGAAGGCGTCGACATCGGCCATGTCGCCTTCGACCAGCTCCACTTCGGGCATATCACCGAACTGCTGTTCCCCCTTTGCTCTTGACCGCACCAGCCCTTTGACCTTGTAGCCACGAGCGACCAGTTCGCGGACCAGGTTGTTGCCCAGCAAGCCGGTTGCTCCGGTGACGAATACATTGCGCATGGCTCAACCCTCGTGCTGTTCGGCAGATGGCCGCAACATGGCGCTGTCGAAAAATACCGCTTCGCGAATGGCCAGGCCGTTCCTGAAGGTGAAGTGGGCCGCATAGTGCACGCACACCCGACGCCCATGGGCCGGAACGATCACACCTGCTGGCAGCAGCAGCGGGGCAGCGAAGGTGCCGGTCAGGATGGCGGTCATTGCCAGCCGATCGTCCGAGACCATGAATGGGGTCATGGTCACCAGGGCATCAGGGAATGCGCTGAACAGCGCCATCTCGCGTGCGCGCATGGCTTCGCGCCCGGTTTGGGTCGTCATGCCATCCAGGTACACGAAGTCTTCGTCGACCAATGCCAGCAGCCCTTGCACATCACGCTGGTTAAAGGCGTTGGCGGCTCGCTGGGCATAATCCTTGGGGCTAGTCATCATGCAATCCATTCCATTCGTTCAGAGGGGCCCAAGGTATACGCCGGCGGTTGCTGTCGAAAAACAGCGCCTACCGCATAATGGCTTTGCGTATTTGCAAACCAGGGAGAGGCCAGCGCATATGGCATTGCAGGAAAACTGGGATGATCTTCGGCTGCTATTGGCCGTATGGCGACGGGGCAGCTTTCTTCGCGCTGGCGAGTTGCTGGGTATTGCACCCTCGACCGTTTCGCGTCGCCTGACCCAGCTTGAGGCCGCGTTGGGTGAGCCACTGGTCGAGCGAGGCGTAGAGGGATGCAGGCTGACTTCGCGCGGCCAATCGCTGGTCGAAGTGGCCCTGGCCGCAGAAGCTGGCCTGCGGCGCCAGACGCGTGCAGGCGATGCCGAGCTGCCTTGCGAGCTCTCGGGCACTGTTCAGGTGAGCGCAGGGGAAGGCTTCTCGACTTGCGTACTGGAGGCAGCCGATCGCTTCACCGGCCTACACCCGGGTTGCTCGGTGGAGCTGACCGTGACCGCCGACTTCCACAAGATCGTCCGGGGGGTGGCGGACATTGCCGTGCGCACGGCCCACCTGGGGGAACCCTCACTGATTTATCGGCCGATAGGCCGGCTTGGCTATGGTGTGTTCGCCGCTGCTGGTTACTTGCAGCGGTTTCCGGGGGTTACCCCAGCGACGGCGGCCAATATCGGCCTGCTTCCGCCGCTGGATGTGTTGCCGCAAGTCCGTGCGGCAAAGGCGGGGGGGCTGGAACGTGCGCCTATCCGCGTGAACTCGTTCAGCGCACAGTTCGAATCGGTGAGACGAGGCATGGGGGTGGCGGTACTTCCCCGGATTTTGGCCAAGGATTTGATCGAGTTGTTCGTCGACCTTCCCATTCCAGATATGGACGTCTACATGGTGACCCGGCCACAGGCGTTGAAGCAGCCTCACATAAAGTGCTTTTTCTCGATTCTGGAGAAAATGCTGCACCAGGCCCTGTCTACGGATCCTGGGCAGCACCTGGCGGAGCAACATACCGGCTGAGTGTTCAGCGTCTGGCTCAAAAGAACGGCAAGGCCAGATACAGCTTGATGACGATGACATTGATGATGTCGATGAAGAACGCCCCCACCATCGGCACCACCAGGAAGGCGATGTGCGAGGCTCCGTAGCGCTGGGTCACCGCTTGCATGTTGGCAATTGCCGTCGGCGTTGCGCCCAGGCCGAAACCACAGTGCCCGGCGGCCAGTACTGCTGCATCATAGTTGCGGCCCATGACCCGGAACGTGACAAAGATCGCAAACAGTGCCATGACCAGTGTCTGTGCGGCGAGCAATACAAAGAACGGTAATGCCAACGCCGCCAGGTCCCACAACTTGAGCGACATCAAGGCAATGGCCAGGAATAACGACAAACTCACATTGCCCAATACCGAGACCTCCCGCTCGAAGACATGATAAACGCCGAATGCCGAAAGGCCGTTTCGCAACACCACACCCACGAACAGCACGCAAACGAATGTTGGCAGTTCAAACGCAGTGCCTTTCAACAAACCGTCAAGTAACGAACCCGCGAGCAAACTGACAGCGATCAGCGCCAGTGTTTCGATAAATGAAAACGATGTAATCAGGCGCTCTCTGTCCGGTTGTTCGAAACCCTTGGGCAGTTGCGGTGCAGTTTCTTCGATGCCCGGTGTTCTTACCCGTTTGATCAGTAGCCGGGCGACCGGGCCGCCAATCAGGCCGCCCAGCACAAGGCCGAAGGTAGCGGATGCCATTGCCAGTTCGGCGGCCGAGGCCAGGCCAAACTTCTCGGAGAAAGTCGCCCCCCACGCAGCGCCTGTGCCGTGGCCACCCGACAAGGTGATAGAGCCGGCCAGCAGGCCCATCAGCGGGTCGAGCCCCAGTGCCGTTGCCAGGCCGATGCCCATGGCGTTCTGAACCAGCAGCAAGCCGGTTACCACCAACAGGAACACGGTAACCACGCGGCCACCTTTTTTCAGGCTGGCGAAGTCTGCACTCAAACCGATGGTGGCGAAAAATGCCAGCATCAGGGGGGCTTGCAGTGAGGTATCGAATTGCACGTGGACATCGAAACTGCGCAAGGCCAAGAGTGCCAAGGCCACTAACAGGCCGCCTGCGACAGGTTCCGGTATGTTGTAAGTGCGCAAGAAGCCAATGCGTGCGACAAGGCCGCGCCCTAATAACAGTACTAAAGAGGCGGCTACAAGCGTCCCGTAAAAATCGAGTTCAAACATCAGGTGCTCTCGTTATATCCAGTAGCGAACCACTTCCCGCTCTGGGGCGGATAAGCGGGGTGACAGGTAGGATTACACTGTCACCATTCTACGAGGCATGCGTGGGAGAGTATCTTTCATCGGCGTAGGAAAAGCCTGAACAACCAACTGGATTATTCCAGCAAACTATCAGGCTTTAACCTACGACCTGTCAGTTACTTAATTTGGGGCCGCTTTGCGCCCATCGCCGGCAGCCCCGTTAGCGATATCTGACAGGCACTAGGCTTTGCCCGGTATTCCATATTTGCGCAGGCGCTGGGCAATGGCGGTATGCGAGGTCTGCAAGCGCCCGGCCAGTTGCCGGGTTGAGGGGTAACTGGCATACAGGCGTTGTAACAGCTCGCGCTCGAAATCGCCCACGGCCTGTTCCAGGCTGGCCACTTCGCCGTCCTGGCCACGGGCCACCGAGGTGCCGGCGATGTCCAGGTCACCGATATCCACCAGGTTGCTTTCGCAGATGGCTGCGGCGCGGAATATCACGTTTTGCAGCTGGCGCACATTGCCCGGCCAAGGGTTGGCCAGCAGTGCCGAATGGGTGGCCGGGGTCAGCCGGCAGGCGGGGCGCTGGATCTGCGTACAGGCCTGCTGCATAAAGAAATGCGCCAGCATCAGGATGTCCTGGCCACGGTCACGCAGCGGCGGCACCTGCAGGTTGAGCACGTTCAGGCGGTAGAACAGGTCTTCGCGGAAGCTGCCTTCGGCGACCATGCGCTCCAGGTCGCGGTGGGTGGCGCTGATGATGCGTACATCCACCTTCACTTCGCGGTCGCCACCCACCCGGCGGAAGCTGCCATCGCTGAGAAAGCGCAGCAGCTTGGCCTGCAGGTACGGCGACATTTCGCCGATTTCATCGAGGAATACCGTGCCCTGGTTGGCCAGCTCCATCAGCCCGGGTTTGCCGCCCCGTTGCGCGCCGGTGAAGGCGCCGGGGGCGTAGCCGAACAGTTCGCTCTCGGCCAGGCTTTCGGGCAGCGCGGCGCAGTTCAGGGCCAGAAATGGCGCCGCGTGGCGGCTGCTGATGGCGTGGCAGGCGCGGGCTACCAGTTCTTTGCCGGTGCCGGTTTCGCCATGCACCAGCAGCGGCGCATCGAGCGCCGCCACGCGCAAGGCGCGGGCCTTGAGGGTGCGGATGGCCGGTGACTCGCCGAGCAAGGCATCCAAGCCTTCGGCATGGTCGTGGTGCATGGCCGACAGGCGCTCGCCCATGCGCGTGGGTGGGTACAGCGTCAGCAGGCCACCGGCGTTGGTGATCGGCATGGCGTCCAGCAGCAGGCTCTGGCCGTTGAGCTGCATCTCGCGCATGGGCAGGTGGAAGTTGTTGTCCAGCAGGGCCTGCAGCAGTGCCGGGTCGCCGAACAGTTCACCCACCGAGCGCCCGGCCGATTCGCGGCCGCACAACTCGATCAGCGCGGGGTTGGCCAGCAACACCTTGCCGGCACTGTCCACGGCCAGCACCGGGTCGGTCATTGCCGCCAGCAGGGCATCGAGCTGCAGGTGCCGGCGTTGGCCAGGGAGGATGTCGACCACGTCCACCGATTGCACGCCATGCACCTCGAACAGCGCATCGTGCAGTTCTTCGAGCACGGCGGGGCTGAGGGTAGGGGCGTCGATGTAGACGTTCGGCGGGACCATCTCCACGGCGTCCAGGTTGAGGTTGCGGGCACCGAGCAGGGCGAGGACTTCCTGGGTGATGCCGACGCGGTCGATGAAGCTGACGTGGATGCGCATGGGGAGGGTGAAGTGGTGGCCGGGGAGGGCGGTAGTATGCCTCAACATTGTCGGGGCCGCTTTGCGGCCCTTTCGCGACGCAAGGCCGCTCCCACAATATTGCACAGGCCTTGAGGTCAGCGGCCAACCTGTGGGAGCGGCCTTGTGTCGCGATGGGCTGCGCAGCAGCCCCCGGTTCCTGAATTACTCCAGATGCTCAGGCTTGATCGGGTCGCCCGACTTCACATCCAGCTTTTCGCGAATGTCCGCGAACATATGGTCATAAAGCTTGTGCGGCGAACTCAGGTTCTCGAATTTCTTCGGTGGCGTCAGGTACGACTGCGCCTTGCGGGTCAGCAGCATGAGGAAGCTGGGCAACACCTGATCCTTGGCCAGGAAGAACTTTTCTTCGACTGGCTTGCCTTCGATGCTGCCATGCATCTTGAACTGGATACCTCTGCCTTCCTTGGGATCCGACGCGGCTTCGTATTCGATGTTCAGGTCATAGCTGTGGTCGTTCTTGTTCAGCGCGGTGCGCTCGATGTGTACATGACCGGGCTGGTACTGGGCCATGGCAAGCTCCTTTGGAAGGTCGAAAATGGCGGGCGCCTGGCGCCCGCCCACTGCATTCAACGGTAGCTGATCCCCGGCTTCGCGGTGGAAACGCGTGTGCCGGCGGTGCCTTTGACGATGTCTTCGATGTTCTCCAGCGAACTGATGACAGCCACTTTGCCGGTATTGCGGGCAAAGTCGCAGGCGGCCTGCACCTTCGGCCCCATGGAGCCGGCGGCGAAGCCGAGGCGTTCGAGTTCGTCGGGGTGTGCCTGGGCGATGGCTTTCTGCGTGGGTTTGCCCCAGTCAATGTAGGCCGCATCGACGTCGGTGGCGATTATCAGAAGGTCGGCGTCCAGTTGCTCCGCCAGCAGGGCCGAGCACAGGTCCTTGTCGATCACCGCCTCGATGCCCTTGAGCTTGCGGTTCTCATCATACATGGTGGGGATACCGCCGCCGCCGGCGCAGATCACGATGCTGCTCTTTTCCAGCAGCCACTTGATCGGGCGGATCTCGAAGATGCGCTTGGGTTTCGGGCTGGCCACCACGCGGCGGTACTTGTCGCCGTCGGGCTTGACCACCCAACCCTTTTCCTTGGCCAGGCGCTCGGCTTCTTCCTTGCCGTAGACCGGGCCGATGAACTTGGTCGGGTCCTTGAAGGCGGGGTCGTTGGCGTCCACTTCGACCTGGGTCAGCAGGGTGGCGAACGGCACTTCAAAGGCCAGCAGGTTGCCCAGTTCCTGTTCGATCATGTAGCCGATCATGCCCTCGGTCTCGGCACCCAGCACGTCCAGCGGGTAGGCCTCGTCGGGCTTGTAGGACAGGCCCTGCAGCGATAGCAGGCCAACCTGCGGGCCATTGCCGTGGGCGATGACCAGCTCGTTGCCTGGGTGGATCTTGGCGATCTGTTCGGTGGCGGTGCGGATATTGGCGCGCTGGTTGTCAGCGGTCATGGGCTCGCCGCGACGCAGCAGGGCGTTGCCGCCCAATGCAACAACGATACGCATGGGGAATGTCCTTTAACGAAAAGAAGGGAGCGCTGCGCTCGACCGGTATCGCCGCCCCTTGTGGGAGCGGGTTTACCCGCGAAAGCGTCAGCCCATGCAACGCGGCTGGTGCTACTGACGCATTCGCGGGTAAACCCGCTCCCACAGGGATCCGGGTTGCCCGGCTTGCCGAGTCAGCCTTTACAGGTCAGCCAGGGTCGACACCAGGATCGCCTTGATCGTGTGCATGCGGTTTTCCGCCTGCTCGAAGGCGATGCAGGCCGGCGACTCGAACACGTCGTCGGTCACTTCGATACCGTTGGCCAGGTCCGGGTACTGTTCGGCGATCTGCTTGCCTACCTTGGTTTCGGAGTTGTGGAACGCCGGCAGGCAGTGCATGAACTTGGTCCGTGGGTTACCGGTGGACTTCATCAGCTGCGCATTCACCTGATACGGCTTGAGCAGCTTGATGCGCTCACCCCAGGCTTCGATCGGCTCACCCATCGATACCCACACGTCGGTGTGCACGAAGTCCACGCCCTTGACCGCGGCAAGCGGGTCTTCGGTGAGGGTGATGCGCGCGCCGCTTTCTTCCGCGTATTTCTTGCAGCGTTCGACCAGGTCGTCATGCGGCCACAGTGCCTTGGGCGCGGCGATGCGCACATCCATGCCGAGCTTGGCGCCGATCAGCAGCAGCGAGTTGCCCATGTTGTTGCGGGCGTCGCCCAGGTAGGCGTAGCTGATGTCGTGCAGCGGCTTGTCGCTGTGTTCACGCATGGTCAGCACGTCGGCGATCATCTGGGTGGGGTGGTATTCGTCGGTCAGGCCGTTGAACACCGGTACGCCGGCGAACTTGGCCAGCTCTTCGACGATTTCCTGCTTGAAGCCACGGTACTCGATGGCGTCGTACATGCGCCCGAGCACGCGGGCGGTGTCCTTCATGCTTTCCTTGTGGCCGATCTGCGAGGAGGTCGGGTCGATGTAGGTGACATTGGCGCCCTGGTCATAGGCGGCCACTTCGAAGGCGCAGCGGGTACGGGTAGAGGTTTTTTCGAAGATCAGCGCGATGTTGTTGCCCTTCAGGTGCTGCTGCTCGGTACCGGTGTACTTGGCGCGCTTGAGGTCGCGGGACAGGTCCAGCAGGTAGCGCAGCTCGCGGGTGCTGTGGTGTTCCAGGCTGAGCAGGTTGCGGTTGTGAATATTGAACGCCATGACTTTTCTCCTTGAGTTTGGTGAACACACCGGCCGCCGCTTTGTGAGGGCGGCCGGGGGTAATGGGCGTTAGTAGTCGATCGGGTCGCGCACGATCGGGCAGGTCATGCAGTGGCCGCCGCCCCGGCCCCGGCCCAGTTCGCCGGCGCTGATGGTGATGACCTCGATACCGGCCTTGCGCAGCAGGGTGTTGGTGTAGGTGTTGCGGTCGTAGCCAATGACCACGCCCGGCTCGATGGCCACCACGTTGTTGCCGTCATCCCACTGTTCGCGCTCGGCGGCGAAGCTGTTGCCGCCGGTCTCGACCACGCGCAGCTTGACCCCCAGTTGCTCGCCTACCACTTCGATGAACGACTTGTTGATGCGGCGCACGTCCATGCCGTAAGGCTTGCTTTCGTCCGGACGGATGATGAACGGCACGATCTCTTTGACCACTTCCGGGAAGACCGTGACCAGGTCGCGGTCGCAGAAGCTGAACACGGTATCCAGATGCATGGCGGCGCGCGATTTCGGCAGGCCGGCGACGATCACTTCCTTGACGGCGCCCTTGGCGAACAGGTTCTGCGCAAGTTGGCCGATAGCCTGACGCGAGGTGCGTTCGCCCATGCCGATCAGCACGATGCCCTTGCCGATCGGCATGACATCGCCGCCCTCGAGGGTGGACTGGCCATGTTCCTTGTCCGGGTCGCCATACCACACCTGGAAGTCGGCGTTGGTGAACTGTGGGTGGAACTTGTAGATGGCGGTGGTCAGCAGGGTTTCCTGGCGTCGCGCCGGCCAGTACATCGGGTTGAGCGTGACGCCGCCGTAGATCCAGCAGGTGGTGTCGCGGGTGAACTGGGTGTTGGGCAGCGGTGGCAGGATGAAGCTGGAGTGGCCCAGGTAGTCGTTGTACATCTTGACCACCTCGGCGCCTTCGCTCTGTGGCAGGTCCTGCCCGGCGACGCCGCCGATCAGGAACTCGGCCAGGTGGCGCGGCTCAAGGCCTTCGAGCCAGCTGCGTACTTCGTTGGTCAGGCCGACACCGACGGTGTCGGAGGTGATCTTGCGATCGAGGATCCACTTCAGTGCCTCGGGTTGCTGGACGATGTCGGTCAGCAGGTTGTGCATCTCCAGCACATCCACGCCGCGCTCGCGCATCTTGGTGACAAAGTCGAAATGGTCACGCTTGGCCTGGTCGACCCAGATCACATCGTCGAACAGCAGCTCGTCACAGTTGCTTGGCGTCAGGCGCTTGTGCGCCAGGCCCGGCGAGCAAACCATCACTTTGCGCAGTTTGCCGGCTTCGGAGTGGACACCGTACTTCTGTTTTTCAGCGGACATGGTTTCATTCCTCCAGTTGAACGAAGACGTGGGTCAAAGGGTCAGGAAGCCGTCGTACAGGCCAAAGGCTGCCACCAGGGCGCCGATGACCACGGCTGCGAAGATCAGTTTTTCCACGTTGGTGAAGACAGGTTGGCCAACCTCACGCTTGGCCTTGGCGAACAGGATCGCGCCAGGTGCGTAGAGCAGGGCCGAGAGCAGCAGGTATTTCACGCCGCCGGCGTACAGCAGCCAGATGGCGTACAACAGGGCGATGCCACCGATCACCAGGTCCTTCTGGCGTTCGGCCAGGGCCTGTTCGTAGGTTTCGCTACGCACTGCCAGCAGCACGGCATAGGCTGCCGACCACAGGTAGGGCACCAGGATCATCGATGTGGCCAGGTAGATCAGCGACAGGTAGGTGCTGTTGGAGAACAGCGTGATCACCAGGAAGATCTGCACCATGGCGTTGGTCAGCCACAGGGCGTTGGCCGGTACCTGGTTGGCGTTCTCGCGGCGCAGGAACTCCGGCATGGTGTGGTCCTTGGCGGCGGCGAACATGATCTCGGCGCACAGCAGCACCCACGACAGCAGTGCCCCGAGCAGCGAGATGATCAGGCCGACGCTGATCAGCACCGCGCCCCAGTGGCCGACCACATGCTCCAGCACGGCTGCCATCGACGGGTTCTGCAGCTTGGCCAGTTCCGGTTGGGTCATGATGCCCAGCGACAGCACGTTGACCAGCACCAGGAACAGCAGCACGGTGACGAAGCCGATGACCGTGGCCTTGCCCACGTCAGAGCGTTTTTCCGCCCGCGACGAGAAGATGCTCGCACCCTCGATGCCGATGAACACCCATACGGTGACCAGCATCATGTTGCGCACCTGGTTCATCACGCTGCCAAGCTCTGGCGTGCCAACCCCCCAGATGTCGGCGGTGAAGATGTCGAGCTTGAAGGCGAACAGGCAGATCAGGGCGAACAGCAGCAGCGGCACCACTTTGGCCACGGTGGTGACCAGGTTGATGAATGCCGCTTCCTTGATGCCGCGCAGCACCAGGAAGTGCACGGCCCACAGCAGCACCGACGCGCCAATGATGGCGGCCGGGGTGTTGCCTTCGCCGAAGATCGGGAAGAAGTAGCCCAGGGTGCTGAAGAGCAGCACGAAGTAGCCGACGTTGCCCAGCCAGGCACTGATCCAGTAGCCCCAGGCCGAGGAGAAGCCCATGTAGTCGCCGAAACCGGCCTTGGCGTAGGCATACACCCCGCCATCCAGGTCAGGCTTGCGGTTGGCCAGGGTCTGGAACACGAACGCCAGGGTCAGCATGCCGACCGCGGTGATGGCCCAACCGATCAGTACAGCGCCAACCCCAGCGCTGGCAGCCATGTTTTGCGGCAGCGAGAAGATCCCGCCACCAATCATCGAGCCGACGACAAGTGCAACTAGCGCGCCGAGTTTTAGTTTTCCGGATGAATCAGACATTTAACAACTCCTGCCAGGAGAAAGTTGACGACAGAGTAAATCCGACGCCGCGGCCATTCGCTGACTTGGGTCAGTTCATGGCGACGTGAAGTAGGAAAATTCCTTCACGAAGCTCCTGGAGAGTGCCGACAACTTCTGCTGCAGGCCTTGCACGCTGGCACCTCCATGTCCTTCTAGAGCAAACGCTCTGTTCAGCCTGCGATGCTTGAAGCTAGCCGCTTTTGCCGCTTTCGCAAATTTTTCACAAGAATTTCGAGTTTTATCAGGTTCTTTTCTAGTTGCTCGGGAGCTGCTAGTTTTTTGTCAAAGGGTGGCATAGACAAAGCAGTTATTAGTGCTATAGCTTCATCGATCAGGATCCTTATAAGTAACATCGTGTATATGGCGCGCATGGCTGTTTCAAACCCATGACAGCGCGCAAAAAAAAGGAAGGCTCATGAGCGAACCGGGACAGAAGCTGCGCCTGGGTGCGCTGATCGCGTTGGTGGTCGGCTCGATGATTGGTGGCGGGATCTTCTCGCTGCCGCAGAACATGGCGGCGCGTGCCGATGTGGGGGCGGTGCTGATCGGCTGGAGTATCACCGCGGTCGGCATGCTGGCCCTGGCCTTCGTGTTCCAGACCCTGGCCAACCGCAAGCCGGAGCTGGATTCGGGGGTGTATGCCTACGCCAAGGCCGGCTTTGGCGAGTACATGGGGTTTTCTTCGGCCTGGGGCTACTGGATCAGTGCCTGGCTGGGCAACGTCGGCTACTTCGTGCTGTTGTTCAGTACCTTGGGCTTCTACTTCCCGGTGTTCGGCGAAGGCAACACGCCAATCGCCATCGGCTGCGCCTCGCTGCTGTTGTGGGCGGTGCATTTCCTGGTGCTGCGCGGCATCAAGGAAGCGGCATTCATCAACCAGGTGACCACCGTGGCCAAGGTGGTGCCGTTACTGATTTTCGTGGTGATAGCGGCATTCGCCTTCCGCGCCGATATCTTCACCCGTGACATCTGGGGCCTGAGCAACCCGCAGTTCGGCAGCGTGCTGGAGCAGGTGCGCAACATGATGCTGGTGACCGTGTTCGTGTTCATCGGCATCGAGGGCGCCAGCGTGTATTCCGGGCGCGCCCAGCGCCGTTCGGATGTGGGCAAGGCCACAGTGATCGGTTTCCTGGGGGTGTTGGCGCTGCTGGTACTGGTCAACGTGCTGTCGCTGGGGGTGATGACCCAGCCGGAGCTGGCCGGGCTGCAGAACCCGTCGCTGGCCTCGGTGCTGGAGCATATCGTCGGGCCCTGGGGTGCCTTGCTGATCAGTATCGGCCTGGCGGTTTCGCTGCTCGGCGCGCTGCTGTCGTGGGCGCTGCTGTGCGCCGAGATCCTCTTCGCCACGGCGCGGGACAAGACCATGCCGCGCTTCCTGGCCAAGGAAAACGCCAACCATGTGCCGGCCAACGCCCTGTGGCTGACCAACTGCATGATCCAGGGTTTTCTGCTGATCACGCTGTTTTCCGCCGGTACCTATACCAGCCTGATCTACCTGGCCTCGTCGATGATCCTGGTGCCCTACCTGTGGTCGGCGGCCTATGCCGTGCTGTTGGCGTTACGTGCAGAAACCTACACCGGGCAGCCGGCCCTGCGCCGCAAGGACCTGCTGGTGGCGCTGGTTGCCCTGGCGTATGCCGTGTGGCTGTTGTACGCCGGCGGGCTCAAGTACCTGCTGCTGTCGGCGCTGCTGTACGCGCCGGGCGTGATCCTGTTCGCCAGGGCCAAGCATGAGCAGGGAAAAACCTTGTTCACCACCTGGGAAAAGCTGATTTTCGCCGCCGTGCTGGCAGGCGCCGCGCTGGCGGCATATGCCCTGTATTCAGGGCTGCTGAGCTTGTGACGGGGCAGGGCAGGCGGCGTGCTCCGGGCGTGACCAGATCCACAGGTTGCCCAGGGTCATGCCGGCGATGGCCAGGAACACCGGCCAGCGGTGTTCCAGGAACGTCAGCATCAGGCCCGCGCACAGCAGCATGCTGAAGGTTGCGCTGACCTTGGCCCGGCGCTGGATCACCTTGCCATTGCGCCAGTTGTGCAGGATCGGCCCGAACAGCCGATGGTTCTCCAGCCAGGCAGACAGGCGTGGCGAACTGCGCGTGGCCGCCCAGGCGGCCAGCAGGATGAATTCGGTGGTCGGCAGGCCGGGAATGACGATCGCGACCAGGCCCACGCCCAGGCTCACGTAAGCCAGGATCGCATACAGCAGGCGGGCGAGTTTCGAGCGGGCGGGTCGGGTCATGGTCTCACTGCATAAAGCGGTTCGGCCACCGGTAGGGTGGCCGGGTACGGTGTGTCAAACCAGCGCGGCATCTGCAGCATAGGCGTGCTTGAGCAGCTCGGTGAAGCGCTCGAAGGCAGCGACTGCGCCGCGTTCGGCAGCGGCTTCCTCTTCGGCCGACAGCGCCAGTTCATCAAGAATGCGGGTGAACTGCTTCCAGCCTTCGGCACGGCCACCGGCCGGTTCGCCCAGGTGGCGGGCACCGAAGCTGTCGGACAGTTCCAGGGCCACGGCACGCTTGATCAGAAACGCAGCGCCCAGTTTGGAGCCTTCGGAGACGAAGATCCAGCCCATTGCCTCGCCCAGGCTCGGGTTGCGCAGGGCACCCGGCACGGCTGGCGGTACTTCGGTGTCGAGGTCGGCGAGGTCCAGGCGTGCCTGTTCGGCGCGGCAGCGCTCGGCCAGGTCGGGGACGATGGCGATCAGTTGCGGGTCGTTGTACAGGGCCTGCAACTCGGCCTGGAACAGGTACTGGGCAACCACGAAGCGGGCGAAGCTTTCACGGCTGTCGAAGGGCGCGTGGGATTTGACCAGGGCATCCAGTTCGGCGTGCGGGGCGTGGGTGATCTGGTTCAGGCGCTGAGAGCGCAGGGCTGGGCGGTCGGTCATGGGGCAGTCCTTGAAAAAAGGGGCGTCTGGAAACAAGACGAAACAGCGGGGGCGGGACAGTAAAAAAAGCCGGTATTTGTGCTGGTAGTGACGGCCTCTTCGCGGGTGAACCCGCTCCCACAGGTATTGCGCAGACCTCGGGCCTGTGATGTCCCTGTGGGAGCGGGTTTACCCGCGAAGAGGCCGGCACTGACGAAACAAACCTGTCAGCGATAATCCAGGTCAGATATCCCAAACCACATTGATGCCGAAGTTGCGCCCCGGCATGGTCAGGCGGTCGATGTTGGCGGGCTGGGTCACAGCCGCTTCACCCTGGCCGTCGTAGCTGCGTACCGAATCCCACTGCCAGTACTTCTTGTCGGTGAGGTTGTACAGGCCGGCGTTGATGGTCACGTCGTCGGTGACCTTGTAGTAACCCGTCAGGTCCAGCACCCCGTAGCCCGGGGTGCGGAACTTGGAACTCGAGCCGTCGGGCGAGTAGAAGGTGCTGTCGTCGACGCGGGTCTTGCGCTTGACCAGTGTCCAGCTCAGCAGGCCGCCGTAGTGCTGTTGCTCGTAACCCAGGCCGAACACGCCCTTCAACGGGTTGACGCTGTTCAGTGGCTCGCCGGTGTCATCGTTGCGGCCATGGGTGTAGGCGATCGAGCCCTGGGTATACAGGCCCTGCGGCGCACCAAAGTGGTCGAGGTTCAGGCGGCCCTTGACCTCGGCACCCTTGATGGTGGCGTGCTTGATGTTGTTGGCCTTGAAGGTTTGCTCCAGGTTGGCGCTTTTTACGGCGTCCTCGTCGATGAAGTCGCGGTACTTGTTGTAGAACACCGCCACGTCGAAGTTGCCGGCGTCGAAGTTGCCACGCAGGCCGGTTTCATAGCTTTTGCTCTTTTCGGGCTCGAGGCCCGGGTTGCCTTCTACGCGGTAGCCTTGCTCGATGTTCTCGAACTTCCCGTACATGGCTTTGGCGCTCGGGGTGCGGAAACCTTCGGCGTACTGGCCATACCAGGTGTAGTTGTCGTTGAAGGCATAGGTCAGGCCGAACTTGGGCGAGATACGGTGCCACTTCTTGTCCGAGTCGTCCTGGGAGGTGGGCGCGGTGCCGGAGGACTCCAGGCCTCGCAGGAATTCCTTGGTGAACCTGGGCTCCATGCGCGTGTAGTCGTAACGAGCGCCAGGCATGAAGGTCCAGTTGTTCCAGCGGATTTCATCCTGCACGAACAGGCTGTAGGTATTCACGGTCGGGTCCGGGAAGTCGCTGACCAGGGCCTGGCCATCTGCCGGGCGCTCGGCGCCAGCGGCGGAGCAACCTGAGCCAACGGCCAGGCAGGTGCCGGTGCCGCTGCGCGAACCGGTGACCTTTTCGTGCTTGAAGGTGGTGCCGTAGGTCAGCAGGTGGTCGGTGGCGCCGAGGCTGAAGGCCTTGTCCAGCTGGGCGTCGAATACCCACTGGCGGTCCTTGTAGGTGGTGTCGCGGGTACGCAGCACCTGACGGCCGGGCGGTGCGTAGACTTCCTCAGTGTGCTGGTCGGTCTTGGCGATCTGGTAGTTCAGGCTCCACTTCACATGGTCGGCGACCAGCGAATCCAGGCCGAACTCATGGTTGATGCCAAAGCGTTCGCGGGTGATGGTGTCGTTGCCATTGCGCGCCTTGTAGTAACCCGAGGCACCAAGGCCGGGAATGAACGGCCCGCCCACCGCACTGAGGATGTTCTGGTCGCGATCATCCTTGTAGCGTTCGTAGGTGAAGCCCAGGCGCGCGTCGTCGGCGTAGTTCCAGCCCAGCTTGGCCAGCACGTTTGTAGTACGCACGTCCATCGGGTTGGCTTCGGTACGGGACAGCCCGTCACCGCCGTGGCCGCCGTGGGTCTCGGTTTCGTGGCCGTTGCGCTGGCTCAGGTGCAACAGGCCGTCGAAGTCGCCCTGGCGACCGGCGACGGTGGCGGAGGTCAGCCAGCTTTCGTCGGCCGAGCTGTAGCCGGTCTTCAGGCGGGCACCTGCATCCTTGCCGGGCTTGATGATGTCATCCGGGTCGAGGGTGAAGTAGCTCACCGCCCCGCCGATGGCGTTGCTGCCATACAGCACCGAGGCCGGGCCGCGGAGGATTTCCACCCGCTTGACGATCTCCGGGTCCACGTAGTTGCGCTGGGTCTGGGCGTAGGGGCCGAAGAAGAAGCTGTCGGGGATCGACACGCCATCGACCTGGGTGAGAATGCGCTCGCCGTCGATGCCCCGGATGTTGTAGCCGTTCAGGCCGCTGCGCTGGCCGGTGCCGGCCACCGATACACCCGGCTCGTAGCGCACCAGGTCCTGGATGTTGTTGACGTTCTGCCGGTCCAGTTCCTCGCGGGTCTGCACGCTGACGGTGCTCGGCACCTGGCTGACGTCCTGGGCACTGCGCGTGGCGCTGACCGTGACCTGTTGCAGGGCGACCACATTGGCGCTGGCCTGGCGTTCGAGCACTACATTGCCGTTGCTGATCTTGCGAAAGCCCAGGCCGGTACCGTGCAGCAGGCGCTTGAGCGCGGCTTCCGGCGGTAGCGAGCCCTGCACGCCTGGTGAGGCCACGCCGTCGGCCAGCTCGGCGCTGAAACCGACTTGCCAGCCAGTGACCTGGCTGAAGGCATTGATGGCCGAAACCAGTGGCTGCTGGCCGATGCTGAAGCGGTAGTCGCCCATGCGCGGGCTGCTGGCCTGGGCCGGCTCGGCGGCCAGCGCCGGCAGGCTGCAGGCGCCGCTGGCGAGCAGGGCCAGGTTCAGTAGGGAAAGGCTCAGGAGGGACGGTTGCCCTCTACGGCTGGGAAGGGTGGAGGGGCGGGTAGGACCTGTGGACATCGGAAGCGCTCCCTGACGCGCGGACTGTTATAGGTGATGGCTGTTCCCGTTTTCAAACGAGAATCAGTTGCATTGGCTATAACGAGACGGGCGGGGTAGCGTGACTGCGTAAAAAAAGTTGGATTGCGGTCTGGCAATCTGTATCGCGATTTCCGTGGGAGCGGGCACGCCCGCTCCCACAGGGACCGTGTCGGGTTTCAGATTTTGCTGAAGATCGATTGGCGGATCAGTTCAGGATGACCAGCGCCGGGTACTCGTGCAGCCGTGCCGAGGTGATGTGGGCCAGCGCGCGCAGGGTTTCCAGTGGCTGGTCGAGGCGGTAGTTGCCGGTGACCGCCACGTCTTCCAGCTGTGCGTTGCGGTTGATGATCCAGCCCGGGTAGTAGCGCTGCACCTCGGCCAGCACCTGGCTCAACGGGCAATTCTCGAACACCAGGCGGCCGTCTACCCAGGCCAGGTCCTTGTGCATGTCGGGGCGCTGGCGCTGGCCAAAGCCCTGTGGGCCAACACTGATGCTGTCGCCGGCACTCAGGCGAATGCGCTGGTCGCGGCTGCCCTGCAGGTCGACATCGCCGCGCTGTACCCGCACCTGTGCCTCGCCGTCGAGGTAGCGCACGGCAAAATCGGTGTCGCGCACCTGCGCGCGCAGCGGCCCGGCCTGCACTTCCAGTGGCAGCAGCGCACCCTCGGGGACCTGGAAATAAGCCTCGCCCTGCAGCAGGCGGGCGATCTGGCGACCGTCACGGTGGTCGCTGGCAAACGCCGAATTGGTGTTGAGCAGCACTTGCGCCCCGTCTTCCAGCTGCAGGCGCTGGCGCTCGCCCACCACCGTCAGGTGGTCAGCCTGCAGGCGCATGGGCAGGTTGCCGAGGGTGAACAGCCCGACCAGCAGCAGCGCCGCCGTGGCCAGGGGTTTCCAGTGGCTGCGCAGGCGCCCGCGCCACGAGCGGCGCTGTTGCTGGTGCATCTGCACGGCCACCTGGTGCAGCGGCGCACCGTTCCACAGGGCTTCTGCCTCGACATAGGCCTCGGCATTTTCCGGTGCAGCGCTTAGCCAGGCTTCGAAGGCCTGGGTGTCCTCGGCGTCGGCGCATTGCAGGCGCACCAGCCAGTCCAGCGCCTCGTCCATGGCACGAGCACGGGCGCTGGGCCCGGCGGGTGACGGGCGAGGGGCAGGGCTGTCGGTCACGGTGAGTCCTTGAATGGTTTTTTGCGAATGATCAAGGCTGAGGCGGGGTGTGGCAAGGGCTTTGCGTAGCCTCACTTGAGGCGGTCGGCGACACCCATGCAGATCGCCATGATCAGTTTCAGTTCCTTCTGTACCGTGCTGGGCGAAACATTCAGTTGTTCGGCGATTTCCAGGTAGGTGGCGCCATGCAGGCGGCTGAGGATGAAGATGCGCTGCTGGCGTTCGCTGAGCTGGTTGAGGCTGACGCTCAGTTGCTTGAGCAACCGTTCGGCATGGGCGGCATCCTCGCTGCTGGTGGCCGGCGCGGCCACGCTGTGCAGGACCTCATCGGGCACGTCGTCGACCAGCATGCGCGATTGCACCCGGCGCGCGCGCAGGTGGTCGAGGGCCAGGTTGCGCGCGGTCTGGAACACGAACGGTTCGATGTGTTCGATGGGCCGCTCACCGAGGGCGCGGGAAACCCGCAGGTAGGTTTCCTGCAGCAGGTCCTCGGCCGTGGTGGGGTTGCCCACCATGCGCTGCAAAGTGCGCAGCAGGGTAAGGCGCTGGACGAGGAAGACAGAGTTGAACCGGGACTGACTCACGGGGGGACCTGGCCGACGAAAGGTTAATGATAATGCTTATCATCTATCTCGAAGGTCAAGCCTGGAAATGTTAGGAAAAGGTAAAGATTGTGAGTATTGGGCGCAGAGGCGCTCGCCACGGCATTATCAGTGCCTGTGAGATCGAGCGCCGCCCGCGCGGCGCTCGATCTCACAGGCGGCAAAAATGCCATGTCATGCTCAACGGGCCCGGCACAACGCCAAACAGTTATCCAGCATCCGGTTGCTGAACCCCCACTCGTTGTCATACCAGGCCAGCACCTTGAGCATGCGCCCGTTGGCCCGGGTATGGTTGGCATCGAAGATCGACGACAGCGGGTTGTGGTTGAAATCGCAGGAAACCAGCGGCAAGGCGTTGTAGCCCAATACCCTGGAATGCTTGCTGGCCTCGAGGAACAGCTGGTTGACCTGCTCGGCCGTGGCCTCGCGCTTGAGGTTGACGGTGAGGTCCACCAACGACACGTTGATCACCGGCACCCGTACCGCCATGCCGGTCAGTTTGCCGGCCAGCTCCGGCAGCACCAGGCCCACGGCCTCGGCGGCGCCGGTCTTGCTCGGGATCATCGACTGGGTCGCGGAGCGCGCACGGTAGGGGTCGCTGTGGTACACATCGGTCAGCACCTGGTCGTTGGTGTAGGCGTGGATGGTGGTCATCAGGCCTTGCTCGATGCCGAACTCGCGATGCAGCACCTGGGCAATCGGCGCCAGGCAGTTGGTGGTGCAGGAGGCGTTGGAAATGATCTGGTGCGAGGCCCGCAGGATGTCGTGGTTGACCCCGTACACCACGGTGGCATCGGCGCCTTTGGCCGGTGCCGAGACAATTACCTTGCCAGCCCCCGCGGCCAGGTGTGCGGCGGCCTTGGCGCGCTCGGTGAACAGCCCGGTGCATTCGAACACCACGTCGATCGCTTCGGCCTTCCAGGGCAGTTCGGCCGGGTTGCGGATGGCGCTGACCGCGATACGGTCACCATTGACCGTCAGGCTCTCGTGGTCGGCCTCGACGCTGGCATCGAAGGTGCCGTGCACGCTGTCGTACTTGAGCAGGTGGGCATTCATGGCGCTGTCGCCCAGGTCGTTGATGGCGACGACCTGCAGGTCCTGGCGGTAGCCTTGGGTATACAGTGCGCGCAGGACGTTGCGCCCGATGCGGCCGAATCCATTGATGGCGATGCGTAGGGTCATGGCAGTACCTCTGGCAGTCCGAGTGAAACCTGTGGCAAAAAGGAGCTTCACTGAAACGGTTTTGTTGTTGGAATTACAAGATTATTCACTCGACGATAGAAAACAAGCCTTTTTAGTGGCAGTATTTTGTTTAAACATACAACGAGTGGTTGGGCGACGTTCCTCCAGTGATGCAGCAGGCTCCTTTACCTTGAGCCTAGGCCGCAATCGTTTGGAGGGGAAATGCCCGGCAAACCGCCCTTACAATTAGCCTGGAGTCCAGTACATGCATCCGCGCATCCTTGAGGTCACCCAGCGGCTGGTCGAACGTAGCCGTGCCACCCGCGAACGCTACCTGCAGCTGATTCGCGGCGCGGCCAGTGATGGCCCCATGCGTGCCAGCCTGCAGTGCGCCAACTTCGCCCACGGCGTGGCCGGTTGCGGCAGCGACGACAAGCAGACCCTGCGCCTGATGAACGCGGCCAACGTGGCCATCGTCTCGGCCTACAACGACATGCTTTCGGCGCACCAGCCGTACCAGCACTTCCCCGAGCAGATCAAGCAGGCCCTGCGCGAGGTCGGCTCGGTCGGCCAGTTCGCCGGTGGCGTGCCGGCCATGTGCGACGGCGTGACTCAGGGTGAGCCGGGCATGGAGCTGGCCATCGCCAGCCGCGAAGTGATCGCCATGTCTACCGCCGTGGCCCTGTCGCACAACATGTTCGACGCCGCGCTGATGCTGGGGATCTGCGACAAGATCGTCCCTGGTTTGATGATGGGTGCACTGCGCTTTGGTCACCTGCCGACCATTTTCGTCCCGGGCGGGCCGATGGTCTCCGGCATTTCCAACAAGCAGAAGGCCGATGTGCGCCAACGCTACGCCGAGGGCAAGGCCAGCCGCGAAGAGCTGCTGGAGTCGGAGATGAAGTCCTACCACAGCCCGGGCACCTGCACTTTCTACGGCACTGCCAACACCAACCAGCTGGTGATGGAAGTGATGGGCCTGCACCTGCCGGGCGCCTCGTTCGTCAACCCGTACACACCGCTGCGCGACGCACTCACCGCCGAGGCTGCGCAGCAGGTCACGCGCATGACCAAGGCCAGCGGCAGCTTCATGCCGCTGGGTGAAATCGTCGACGAAAAGGCGCTGGTCAACTCCATCGTTGCCCTGCACGCCACCGGCGGCTCGACCAACCACACCCTGCACATCCCGGCGATTGCCCAGGCTGCGGGTATCCAGTTGACCTGGCAGGACATGGCTGACCTGTCCGAGGTGGTGCCGACCCTGTCCCACGTCTACCCCAACGGCAAGGCTGACATCAACCACTTCCAGGCCGCGGGCGGCATGGCCTTCCTGATCCGCGAGCTGCTCGATGCCGGGCTGCTGCACGAAGACGTCAACACCGTGGCCGGCCATGGCCTGCGCCGCTACACCCAGGAGCCATTCCTCGATAACGGCAAGCTGGTGTGGCGCGAAGGGCCGCAGCACAGCCTGGACGAAAGCATCCTGCGCCCGGTGGCGCGGCCATTCTCGGCCGAAGGCGGCCTGCGGGTGATGGAGGGCAACCTTGGCCGAGGGGTGATGAAGGTGTCCGCTGTCGCCCCCGAGCACCAGGTGGTCGAGGCCCCGGCGCGGGTGTTCCACGACCAGCAGTCGCTGGCCGATGCATTCAAGGCCGGCGAGCTGGAGCGTGATTTCGTCGCCGTGGTGCGCTTCCAGGGCCCGCGCTGCAACGGCATGCCGGAACTGCACAAGCTCACGCCGTTCCTCGGCGTGTTGCAGGATCGTGGCTACAAGGTAGCGCTGGTCACCGACGGGCGCATGTCCGGTGCTTCGGGCAAGATCCCGGCGGCCATTCACGTTTGCCCCGAGGCTTATGACGGGGGGCCGCTGGCGCGGGTGCGTGACGGTGATATGGTGCGGGTCGATGGTGTCGAAGGCACGCTGCGGGTGATGGTGTCGGCCGAAGAACTGGCCAGCCGCGACCTGCCGCCAGCGCCCCAGGGTAACGACCTGGGTTGCGGGCGCGAGCTGTTCGGCTTCATGCGCATGGCATTCAGCCCGGCAGAGCAGGGCGCCAGTGCGTTCACCTCGGCCCTGGAGAACCTTAAATGAAGGACCTGCTGGTTGGCGACATCGGCGGCACCAATGCCCGTTTTGCGTTGTGGCGTGACAACCAGCTGCATGAAGTGAAGGTCTTCGCCACCGCTGACTACACCTGCCCGGAACAGGCCATCGAGGCCTACCTGGAAGGCCAGGGTATCGCCCGCGGCGGCCTGGCGGCGGTGTGCCTGGCGGTGGCCGGGCCGGTCGATGGCGATGAGTTCCGCTTCACCAACAACCACTGGCGCCTGAGCCGCGTGGCCTTCTGCCAGACATTGCAGGTCGAGCGGCTGCTGCTGATCAACGATTTTACCGCCATGGCGCTGGGCATGACCCGCTTGCGCCCCGGCGAATTCCGCGAAGTGTGCCCGGGCCAGGCGGACCTGTCGCGGCCGGCCCTGGTCATCGGCCCGGGCACCGGGCTGGGCGTGGGCGCGCTGCTGCGCCTGGGCGAACAGCACTGGCAGGCACTGCCGGGGGAGGGCGGGCACGTCGACCTGCCGGTGGGCAATGCCCGCGAGGCTGCGATCCACCAACAGATTCATGACCAGATCGGCCATGTCAGCGCCGAGACCGTGCTCAGTGGCGGTGGCCTGCTGCGTTTGTACCAGGCAATCTGTGCGCTGGACGGCGACACACCCCGACACAAGACCCCGGCGCAGATCACCGATGCCGCGCTGGGCGGCGAGCCAAGGGCGTTGGCGGTGATCGAGCAGTTCTGCCGGTTCCTCGGCCGAGTCGCGGGTAACAATGTTCTGACGCTGGGCGCACGGGGTGGGGTCTATATTGTCGGCGGCGTGATCCCGCGCTTTGCCGAACTGTTCGTGCGCAGCGGGTTTGCCGCCAGTTTTTCCGACAAGGGTTGCATGAGCGGCTATTTCGCTGGCGTGCCCGTTTGGCTGGTGACGGCGGAGTTTTCCGGGTTGCTGGGGGCCGGGGTGGCCTTGCAGCAAGCGCTGGATCACTGACTGGGGCCGCAAAGCGGCCCCCAAAAAACAGGCAACAAAGACCTGTAACTAACAAGAGGACGGACCACCTTGAGCACTGCCGGAAAATCGATCCTGATGGTCGACGACGACCAGGAAATCCGCGAACTGCTGCAAACCTACCTGAGCCGCTCCGGCTTCCAGGTACATGCCGAAGCCGACGGCAAGGGCTTTCGCCGCGCCCTGGAAACCACCCCCTGCGACCTGGTCATCCTCGATGTCATGCTGCCCGACGAAGACGGTTTCAGCCTGTGCCGCTGGGTACGCCAGCACCCGCGCCAGGCACGGGTACCGATCATCATGCTCACCGCCAGCTCCGACGAAACCGACCGGGTCATTGGCCTGGAACTGGGCGCCGACGACTACCTGGGCAAGCCGTTCAGCCCCCGCGAACTGCAAGCGCGGATCAAGGCCCTGCTGCGCCGCGCCGAGTTCGGCCAGGCGGCGCCGGGCAGTGCGGTGCTGGCCTTCGACGACTGGCGCCTGGACACGGTCAGCCACCGCCTGTTCCATCGCGACGGTGAGGAGGTGATTCTCTCCGGCGCCGACTTCGCCCTGCTCAAGCTGTTCCTCGACCACCCACAGCAGATCCTCGATCGCGACACCATCGGCAACGCCACCCGTGGCCGCGAGCCGATGCCGCTGGACCGCATCGTCGACATGGCGGTCAGCCGCCTGCGCCAGCGTCTGCGCGATACTGACAAACCACCCCGGCTGATCCGCACCGTACGCGGCAGCGGCTACCTGTTGGCTGCCCATGTCTGCAGTGCGCCCTGAACGGCGCTGGCGCCTGCTGCCGCGTTCGCTACTGGGGCGCATGCTGCTGCTGACCCTGCTGGTAGTGCTGCTGGCCCAGGGTTTGTCGAGCATCATCTGGGTTGCCCAGTTACGCGCCAGCCAGTTGCAGGGCCTGCGTGCCAGCGCCAGCAGCCTGGCCCATTCGATGAGCGCCAGCGTCAGTTACTTCCGCTCGCTGCCGGTGGCCTACCGGCCGATGGTCCTCGACCAGCTGCGCAGCATGGGCGGCACGCGCTTCTTCGTGTCGCTCAATGCCAAGCCGCTGGACATGCCGGTATTGCCCGTTACCCCGCGCAAGCAGGCGGTAATCGATGTGTTCCGGCAAGTGCTGCATGAGCGCCTGGGTTCGCAGATGGAAATTTCCGTGGCGTTCGTCGCGCCAGACGACCTGCGCATCTTCAACAGTGGCCTCAAGCTCGACGAGCTGCCACGTTCCTGGGCCCATTACTCGCTGACCCTGGAGCCGCTCAACCCGCCGGTGCTGGTCACGCAGATCCGCCTGGGCGAGGGCGAGTGGCTGTACATCGCCTCGCTGCTGCCCGAGCCCTACACCAGCCTGGAAGCCGAGCGCCTGCCGCGCCAGCAGATAGGCTTCATCGTGCTGACCACGGCGTTGCTGCTGTTGTTCATCGGCTTGCTGGTGCACTGGCAGAGCTGGCCGCTCAAGCGCCTGGCGCGGGCTGCGCGGGAGATGTCGCTGGGCGCTGATGTGGCGCCAGTGGCCGAAGGCGGTGGCAGTGAAGTGGTCGAGGTGGGGCGCGCGTTCAACAGCATGCGCGAGCGCATCAGCCGCTACCTGACCGAGCGCAGCCAGCTGTTCAGTGCCATCTCCCACGACCTGCGCACACCGATCACCCGCTTGCGTCTGCGCGTCGAGCTGCTGGAGGACGAGCGCCTGCAGGCCAAGTTCAGCCAGGACCTGGACGAGCTGGAGCTGCTGGTCAAAGGTGCGTTGCAGTGCGTGAAGGACACCGACATCCACGAGAACATCGAGCCGGTCGACCTCAACCAGGTGCTGGAAATCCTGGCCGAGCCTTACCTGGGCGATGGCCGCATCACGCTCGAAGGCCGGGCGCTGGCGCCGTACCCGGGCAAGCCGCTGGCGTTGCGGCGCTGCATCGGCAACCTGATCGACAACGCCATCAAGTACGGCGAGCGGGCGCGGCTGCGCATCATCGACACTGCCGAGGGGTTCGTGCTGCAGGTGGATGACCAGGGGCCGGGGGTGCCGCAGCAGCAAATGGAGCAGGTGTTCGAGCCGCACTTCCGTCTGGCCGGGCAGCAGCAGGGGTACGGGCTGGGATTGGGGATCGCGCGCAACATAGCCCATAGCCATGGGGGAGAGGTGAGCTTGCTGAACCTGCGTGAGGGCGGGTTGCGGGTGACCTTGTATCTGCCGCGGAGCATGGACTGAAGGGTTGTGTTGCCTGTGCCGGCCTCTTCGCGGGTAAACCCGCTCCCACAGAGGCCTCACAGGTCCATACAGATTCCGAGGCTAATGCAAAAACTTGTGGGAGCGGGTTTACCCGCGAAGAGGCCGGCACAGGCAACGCAAATGTCACTTGCTGGTGACAAATCCACCTTCCTTGGTGACATTCCCATCCAGGCCCGCTCACTAGAATTCGCACACGACTGGCAAGGATCAAGCTGGCCCATGAACACCTCCAACCTGCCTTCCACCCGCTGGTTCGACGCCCCGGCCCACACCGCCTGGCGCATGGCCGAAGGGCAGCGCCTGCTGACCTTCGCCAAGGCCGCGAAACTGCCCGACGGTTTTGGCAACCTGGATGCCAAGGGGCAGGTTGCCCCTGGTGCCCGCGCCGAAACCCTGAACACCGCCCGCATGACCCACTGCTTCGCCCTGGCTCACCTGCAGGGCGTGCCCGGTTGCCTGGCCTATGCCGAACACGGTGTGGCCGCCTTGCGCGGGGCGCTGCAGGATGCCACCTACGGCGGCTGGTTCGCTCACCCCGGTGGCCATGACGACAGTGGCAAGGCGGCTTACCTGCACGCCTTCGTCGCCCTGGCTGCCAGTTCGGCGGTAATGGCCGGTGCTGGGGATGCAACAGCCCTGCTGGCAGACGCGGTGCAGGTACTTGAAGCGCATTTCTGGAGTGAAGAGGAGGGTGCCCTGCGGGAAGCCTTCTCCCGCACCTGGCAGTTGCCCGAGCCGTACCGTGGCGCCAACAGCAACATGCATGCGGTCGAGGCTTTCCTGGCCCTGGCGGATGTCACTGGCGACAGCCTGTGGCTGCAACGCGGCTTGCGTATCGCCGAACGCATCATCCACACCCATGCCGCCGCCAACGGCTACCGGGTCATCGAGCATTTCGACGCCCTCTGGCAGCCACTGCCGCACTACAACCAGGCGCACCCGGCCGACCACTTCCGGCCTTATGGCACCACGCCCGGGCATGCCCTGGAGTGGGCGCGGTTGCTGCTGCACCTGGAGGCCAGCCTGGAACGGGCCGGGCTGCACGCACCCGGCTGGCTGCCAGGTAGCGCCCGCGCGTTGTTCGACGCTGCCTGCCAGCTGGCCTGGAACGTCGATGGCGCGCCAGGTTTCGTCTACACCCTGGACTGGGCCGATCGCCCGGTGGTGCGCGCACGCCTGCACTGGGTGCATGCCGAAGCCTGCGCCGCCGCCGCAGCCCTGTTGCAGCGCACGGGCGAGGCGCACTACGAGCAGTGGTACCGTCGTTGCTGGGACTTCATCGCTAACCATTTCATCGACCACGGCGCTGGCAGCTGGCACCACGAACTCGATGCGCACAACCACCCGGCCGCGACCATCTGGCCAGGCAAGCCCGACCTCTACCACGCCTACCAGGCGCTGCTGCTGCCGGGCTTGCCACTGGCACCCAGCCTGGCCAGCGGCCTGGCCGGTAATGTAACCAAACGATGACATTCGCGCGTCGCTTCGTTACCTGGCGAGGCGGACACGCTGTTTAGACTTCATGCAATGCAAGCGAAGACTTGCCCGGCATAACAACAAGAAAGGTGCCCCAATGAATCCCACGCTCCGTCTCGCTGCCGCCATCTCCCTGGCTTCCTTACTTCCGTTCAGTGCTCTGGCTGCCGACTCCAAAGGCAGTGTCGAGGTGGTGCACTGGTGGACTTCCGGGGGTGAAAAAGCGGCGGTTGATGTACTCAAGACCCAGGTCGAAAACGATGGCTTCACCTGGAAGGACGGCGCCGTCGCCGGTGGTGGTGGTGCCACGGCCATGACCGTGCTCAAGAGCCGCGCCGTGGCCGGCAACCCGCCGGGTGTCGCGCAGATCAAGGGCCCGGACATCCAGGACTGGGCGGCCACCGGGCTGCTCGACGCCGATGTGCTCAAGGGTGTGGCCAAGGAAGAAAAGTGGGACTCACTGCTCGACAAGAAAGTCGCCGATACCGTCAAGTACGACGGTGACTATGTCGCCGTGCCGGTGAACATCCACCGCATCAACTGGCTATGGATCAACCCCGACGTCTTCAAGAAGGCCGGCATCGACAAGGCACCCGCCACCCTCGACGAATTCTACGCCACAGCCGACAAGCTCAAGGCCGCCGGCTTCATCCCGCTCGCCCATGGTGGCCAACCGTGGCAGGACAGCACCGTGTTCGAGAACGTGGTGCTGGCGGTGATGGGGGCCGATGGCTACAAGAAGGCCCTGGTCGATCTCGACAGCACAGCCTTGACCGGCCCGCAGATGGTCAAGGCGCTGACCGAGCTGAAAAAGGTCGCCACCTACATGGACCCGGACGGCAAGGGCCAGGACTGGAACCTGGAAGCGGCCAAGGTGATCAACGGCAAGGCCGGCATGCAGATCATGGGCGACTGGGCCAAGAGCGAATGGACCCTGGCGAAGAAAACCGCCGGCAAGGATTACCAGTGCGTGCCGTTCCCCGGCACCGACAAGGCGTTCCTGTACAACATCGACTCGCTGGTGGTGTTCAAGCAGAACGACGCTGGCACGTCCGCCGGCCAGCAGGACATTGCGCGCAAGGTGCTGGGCGAGGACTTCCAGAAGGTCTTCAGCAGCAACAAAGGGTCGATCCCGGTGCGTAACGACATGCTCGCCGACATGGGCAAGCATGGCTTCGATGCCTGTGCGCAAACCTCCGCCAACGACTTCCTCGCCGATGCCAAGACCGGCGGCCTGCAGCCGAGCATGGCGCACAACATGGCCACCACGCTGGCCGTGCAGGGCGCATTCTTCGATGTGGTGACCAACTACATCAACGACCCCAAGGCCGACCCGGCCGATGCGGCGAAGAAGCTGGCGGCGGCGATCAAGGCTGCCCAATAAGCGGCTCGGAGGCCAACGCAGCCTGACTGTGGGAGCGGCCTTGCGTCGCGAAAGGACCGCAAAGCGGTCCCAGAACCAGGCAGCGCAGTCCTTCCAGAACAGCTTCCTTCATCAGGCCCCCGGGGCTGCTTCGCAGCCCTTTCGCGACACAAGGCCGCTCCCACAAAAGCGGGCCGTTGTGCCTTTGAGGTGAACCATGACCACAGCAACCGCCCAACTGCGGGCCTCACCCCTGGACGCGCTACAGCGCTGGCTGCCCAAGCTGGTGCTGGCGCCGAGCATGTTCATCGTCCTGGTGGGTTTCTACGGCTACATCCTCTGGACCTTTGTCCTGTCCTTCACCACCTCGACCTTCCTGCCCACCTACAAGTGGGCCGGCCTGGCGCAGTACGCCCGGCTGTTCGACAACGACCGCTGGTGGGTGGCAAGCAAGAACCTGCTGCTGTTCGGCGGCCTGTTCATCGCCATCAGCCTGGCCATCGGCGTAGTGCTGGCGGTCTTGCTGGACCAACGCATCCGGCGCGAAGGTTTCATCCGCACCATCTACCTGTACCCCATGGCGCTGTCGATGATCGTCACCGGCACCGCCTGGAAGTGGCTGCTCAACCCCGGCATGGGCCTGGACAAGCTGCTGCGCGACTGGGGCTGGGAGGGCTTTCGCCTGGACTGGCTGATCGATCCCGACCGGGTGGTGTACTGCCTGGTGATTGCCGCCGTGTGGCAAGCCTCGGGCTTCATCATGGCGATGTTCCTCGCCGGCCTGCGTGGTGTCGACCCGTCGATCATCCGCGCCGCGCAGATCGACGGCGCCAGCCTGCCGCGCATCTACTGGCGCGTGGTACTGCCCAGCCTGCGCCCGGTGTTCTTCAGCTCGCTGATGATCCTCGCACACATTGCCATCAAGAGCTTCGACCTGGTGGCGGCGATGACTGCCGGCGGCCCGGGCTACTCGTCCGACCTGCCGGCGATGTTCATGTATTCGTTCACCTTCAGTCGCGGCCAGATGGGCATGGGCTCGGCCAGCGCCATCCTCATGCTCGGGGCGATCCTGGCGATCCTCGTGCCTTACCTGTACTCGGAGCTGCGGAGCAAACGCCATGCATAGCCCTCTCGACAAGCCAGCGCTGAGCCCGAGCCGCATCGCCATCCACGCGGTGCTGTTGCTGGCAGTGCTGCTGTACCTGGTGCCGCTGGTGGTAATGCTGCTGACCAGCTTCAAGACCCCGGACGACATCAGCACCGGCAACCTGCTGAGCTGGCCGGTGGCAATTACCGGTATCGGCTGGGTCAAGGCCTGGAGCACGGTCAGCGGTTACTTCTGGAACTCGATCATGATCACCGTGCCAGCGGTGCTGATCTCCACCGCCATCGGCGCGCTGAACGGCTATGTGCTGTCGATGTGGCGCTTCCGTGGCTCGCAGCTGTTCTTCGGCCTGCTGCTGTTCGGCTGCTTCCTGCCGTTCCAGACCGTGCTGCTGCCGGCCTCGTTCACCCTCGGCAAGCTCGGCCTGGCCAGCACCACGACCGGCCTGGTGCTGGTGCACGTGGTCTACGGCCTGGCCTTCACCACGCTGTTCTTCCGCAACTTCTACGTGAGCATCCCCGATGCCCTGGTCAAGGCTGCGCGCCTGGACGGTGCCGGGTTCTTCACCATCTTCCGCCGCATCATCCTGCCGATGTCCACGCCGATCATCATGGTCTGCCTGATCTGGCAGTTCACCCAGATCTGGAACGACTTCCTGTTCGGCGTGGTGTTCTCCAGCGGCGATTCGCAACCGATTACCGTGGCCCTGAACAACCTGGTCAACACCAGCACCGGGGCCAAGGAATACAACGTCGACATGGCGGCGGCGATGATCGCTGGCCTGCCAACCCTGCTGGTCTACGTGGTGGCAGGCAAATATTTCGTCCGCGGGCTGACTGCTGGCGCGGTAAAGGGGTAAGTCATGGCAACGCTCGAACTTCGCAACGTGAACAAGACCTACGGCAGCGGCTTGCCGGACACCCTCAAGGACATCCAGTTGTCGATCAGGGATGGCGAGTTCCTGATCCTGGTCGGCCCGTCGGGCTGCGGCAAGTCGACCTTGATGAACTGCATCGCCGGGCTGGAGCAGATCAGCGGCGGCGCGATTCTCATCGACCAGCAGGACGTCAGCGGCATGAGCCCCAAGGACCGCGACATCGCCATGGTGTTCCAGTCCTACGCGCTGTACCCGACCATGAGCGTGCGCGAGAACATCGAGTTCGGCCTGAAGATCCGCAAGCTGCCCCAGGCCGCCATCGACGAGGAGGTGGCGCGGGTGGCCAAGCTGTTGCAGATCGAGCACCTGCTGGCGCGCAAGCCGGCGCAGCTGTCCGGTGGCCAGCAGCAGCGCGTGGCCATGGGCCGGGCGCTGGCGCGGCGGCCGAAGATCTACCTGTTCGATGAACCGCTGTCCAACCTCGATGCCAAGCTGCGCGTCGAGATGCGTACCGAAATGAAACTGATGCACCAGCGCCTGAAGACCACCACCGTGTACGTCACCCATGACCAGATCGAGGCCATGACCCTGGGCGACAAGGTGGCGGTGATGAAGGACGGCATCATCCAGCAGTTCGGCACCCCGCAGCAGATCTACAACGATCCGGCCAACCAGTTCGTCGCCAGCTTCATCGGTTCGCCGCCGATGAACTTCATCCCGGTGCGCCTCACGCAACAGGACGGGCGCCTGCTGGCCGTGCTCGACAGCGGTCAGGCGCGTTGCGAGCTGCCCTTGGGGGTGGCCGCTGACGAACTGGATGGCCGCGAGATCATCCTTGGCATCCGCCCCGAGCAGATTGCCCTTGGGGCCGCGGAGGGCAATGGCCTGCCGGGCATTCGCGCCGAGGTGCAGGTGACCGAGCCCACCGGGCCAGACCTGCTGGTGTTCGTCACCCTCAACCAGACCAAGGTCTGCTGCCGCCTGGCGCCAGATGTGGCGTGCCGGGTCGGCGACAGCCTGAACCTGCAATTCGACCCGGCCCGGGTGCTGCTGTTCGACGCCGCCAGCGGCGAGCGTTTGCACCTGGCCACCACTGCCGCAGCCATGAAGGACAACGTGGCGCACTTCAAAGGCCGATAACTCGTCTACACCATCAATAAGAAAAAGAGGACGCAAAGGGATGGAACAGCGCAAACGCATCAGGACATTGGGCTCGCTGGCCTTGCTCGCACCACTGGCAATGGCCGGTAGCAGCGGCGCGCAGGCTGCCGAGGCCTTTTCCAGCGAATCGAAGTGGATGACCGGCGACTGGGGTGGCACCCGTACCGAACTATTGGAAAAGGGCTACGACTTCACCCTCGATTATGTCGGTGAGGTCGCTGGCAACCTGCACGGCGGCTACAACGACGACAAGACCGCGCGCTATAGCGACCAGTTCGCCCTTGGCGCGCATCTGGATCTGCAGAAAATCTTCGGCTGGCACGATGCCGAGTTCAAGCTGGCGATCACCGAGCGTAGCGGCCGCAACCTGTCCAACGACCGTATCAGCGATCCGCGCGCCGGGCAGTTCAGCTCGGTGCAGGAAGTGTGGGGCCGTGGCCAGACCTGGCGCCTGACCCAGATGTGGGTCAAGCAGAAGTACTTCGACGGTGCGCTGGACGTGAAATTCGGCCGCTTCGGCGAGGGCGAGGACTTCAACAGCTTCCCCTGCGACTTCCAGAACCTGGCCTTCTGCGGCTCGCAGGTCGGCAACTGGGTTGGCGGCATCTGGTACAACTGGCCGGTCAGCCAGTGGGCGCTGCGGGTGAAATACAACATCACCCCGGAATTCTTCGTCCAGGTCGGTGCCTTCGAGCAGAACCCTTCCAACCTGGAAACCGGCAACGGCTTCAAGCTCAGTGGCAGCGGCACCAAGGGCGCGATCCTGCCGGTGGAAGCGGTGTGGTCACCCAAGGTCAACGGCCTGCCGGGCGAGTACCGCCTGGGTTACTACTACAGCACGGCCAAGGCCGATGATGTGTTCGATGACGTCAACGGTAACCCGCAGGCGCTGACGGGCGAAGCCTTCAAGTCGCACTCCAGCAAGCATGGCTGGTGGGTAGTGGCACAGCAGCAGGTCACTGCCCATGGCGGCGACGTCAACCGGGGCCTTAGCCTGTTCGCCAACTTCACCGTGCACGACCAGGCCACCAACGTCGTCGACAACTACCAGCAGGTAGGACTGGTCTACAAAGGCGCCTTCGATGCCCGGCCCAAGGATGACATCGGCTTCGGCGTGGCGCGCATTCATGTGAATGACGACGTGAAGAAACGCGCCGAACTCCTCAACGCCCAGAGCGGCATCAACGATTACGACAACCCAGGCTTCGTGCCGCTGCAGCGTACCGAGTACAACGCCGAGCTCTACTACGGCTTCCATGTGACCAACTGGCTGACCGTGCGGCCCAACCTGCAGTACATCAAGAGCCCCGGCGGGGTGGATGAGGTGGACAACGCGCTGGTCGCAGGGTTGAAGATTCAGTCGTCATTCTGAGGGCGATTGTTGTAAATTTACGCCAATTCATTTTCGGTACTATTTCGATAGTCGGCACCCACTGCCCTGCAGTGGGTGCCGGGGATAGGCCGAGACAGCGCTATCTCAAACAACAAGAGCTCTGAACCATGCCCGAACATCCGCTCCATCGCTTCTTTGCCTCGCAGCGGCCCCGGCCGACATTCGAGTGGGAGCGTTACCAGCAGCGCGATGTGCTGATCATCGATCACCCCCGTTGCCAGGCGGTGTTCAGCCGCCAGGGTGCGCAACTGCTGCATTTTCAACCGGCGGGTGAACGGCCCTGGTTGTGGTGCGCCGAGCAGTGGCCGCAGGTGGGAGCGATACGCGGTGGCGTACCGGTGTGCTGGCCGTGGTATGGCCGCCACCCCAGCGAGGACTTGTGGCCGGCCCATGGCTGGGCGCGCTTGCTGGACTGGAAGCTGGTGGACAGCCGCGAGGACGAGGAGGGCGTAACCCTGAAGTGGCGGCTGGACCTGTGCGACTGGCAGGTCGACCTGCATGCCCGGTTGGGCAGCCGCATGGAGCTGAGCCTGAGCACCGAGCACCAGGACAGCGAACCCTGCCAATTGAGCCATGCCCTGCTGGCCTACTGGCGTATCAGTGACGTGGCTGAGATAGCGCTGTCCGGGCTCGAGGATATCGAAGGCTACGACCGCCTCAACCGCCAGGTCTGCCGTGAGGATGGCGCGCTGAAGCTCAAGGGCGGCTGCCAGAAGGTCTACCCCGGCACGCCGCGGGTGCAACTGCAGGACCCGGCCTGGCAGCGCGAGCTGTGCATCGATACCGGTGACAGCGACGACACGGTGGTCTGGCACCCGGGCAACCGCCCGCTGATGGGCGTGACCGGGCGTGAATGCCAGCACTTCGTCTGTGTCGAGGCCGCCAGCGGCAGTGGTGAGGGCCTGAGCCTGGCGCCGGGGCAGCGTGCCCACCTGCGCCTGCAGGCGCACCGGCTCAGTTGAGCTCGTCGTCCTCGATCGGGTAGCGGCTGGCGTTGAGGCTTTCCTTGATCTTGCGCAGGTGCGGCTGGAAGTCCACGCCACGGCGCAGGGTCATGCCGGTGGCCAGTACATCGAGCACGGTCAGCTGGATGATCCGCGAGGTCATTGGCATATAGATGTCGGTGTCTTCCGGCAGCGGAATGTGCAGGCTCAGGCTGCAGGCATTGGCCAGCGGCGAACCGGCGGCGGTCAGGCCCAGCACCGAGGCGCCGTTCTCGCGGGCCAGGCGGGCCACTTCGACCAGTTCGCGGGTGCGCCCGGTGTAGGAAATGATCACGAACAGGTCGCCAGTGTGCGCCACCGAGGCCAGCATGCGCTGCATCAGCACGTCGGCGTGGGCCGATACTGCGAGGTTGAAGCGGAAGAACTTGTGCTGGGCGTCCAGCGCCACCGGGGCCGAGGCGCCCAGGCCGAAGAAGTGGATCTGCCGGGCCTGGATCATCATGTCCACGGCACGGCTGACCTGCTGCGGGTCGAGCTGCTGGCAGGCGCTGTCGAGCGAGGCGATGGCGCTGGCGAAGATCTTCTGGGTGTAGGCTGCCGGGTCATCGTCAGCCTCTACCGCGCGGCTGACGTAGGCGGCGCCGCTGGCCAGGCTCTGCGCCAGCTGCAGCTTGAGCTCGGGGTAGCCGCTGACGCCGAACGAGCGGCAGAAGCGGTTGACGGTCGGTTCGCTGACCTTGGCCGCCTGGGCCAGCGCAGCGATGCTGAAACGGGTGGCTTGTTGCGGGTTGAGCAGGATGACTTCGGCGACTTTGCGTTCGGCCTTGTTCAGCTCGTCGAGGCGGCCCTGGATCTGTTCCAGGAGGTTTCGCACGCGGTCCATGGGTGTGTCCTTGGGTCGGGAAGACAGCCGGCTGTGGGAGCAGCAGGCTTTTTGCACGGTCGTCTATCGTACTGTCGGCGCGGTTGACGTACCACTTGTCTGTAACACTTGTGTGTAATGTTGTGGTTTTTACTACATTATCCCTTGAAAACCGTATGTGAAAGCGGTATTCCTAGACCAACTTTAGGAAAGAACCAACATCATGGCTGCGATCAGTGTCGAACCTTGCACCTTTGCCCTGTTTGGCGCCCTCGGCGACCTGGCATTGCGCAAGCTGTTTCCTGCGCTTTACCAGCTCGACCGGGCCAACCTGTTGCACCCGGATACCCGCCTGCTGGCGCTGGCCCGCGAGGCCGGTAGCGCGCAGGACCACCTGGACAGCATCGAAGCGCACCTGCGCCGGCATGTGCCCGAGGCCGATATCGAGCCCGCTGCGCTGGGCCGCTTCCTCGCCCGGCTGAGCTACCAGCACCTGGACTTCCTCCAGCCCGAGGGCTACCAGGCCCTGGCCGAGCAGTTGCCGGGCGAGCTGCCGCTGATCGCCTACTTCGCCACCGCAGCGGCGGTGTACGGGGCCATCTGCGAAAACCTCGACAAGGCCGGGCTGGCCGCGCGCACCCGGGTGGTGCTGGAGAAGCCCATTGGCCACGACCTGGAGTCGTCGCGCCGGGTCAACGATGCCGTGGCGCGGTTCTTCCCCGAGAGCCGGGTCTACCGTATCGACCACTACCTGGGCAAGGAAACGGTGCAGAACCTGATCGCCCTGCGCTTCGCCAACAGCCTGTTCGAAACCCAGTGGAACCAGAATTCCATCTCCCATGTGGAGATCACCGTCGCCGAGAAGGTCGGCATCGAAGGCCGCTGGGGCTACTTCGACAAGGCCGGCCAGCTGCGCGACATGATCCAGAACCACCTGCTGCAGCTGCTGTGCCTGATCGCCATGGACCCGCCCAGCGAACTGTCCGCCGATGCCATCCGTGACGAAAAGGTCAAGGTACTCAAGGCCCTGGCACCGATCACCGGCGAAGGGCTGAGCACCCGTGTGGTGCGCGGCCAGTACATCGCCGGCTACAGCGAAGGCAAGCCGGTGCCCGGTTACCTGGAAGAAGACAACGCCAACGCCCAGAGCGACACCGAAACCTTCGTCGCCCTGCGTGCCGACATCCGCAACTGGCGCTGGTCGGGCGTGCCGTTCTACCTGCGTACCGGCAAGCGCATGCCGCAGAAGCTGTCGCAGATCGTCATCCATTTCAAGGAAACGCCGCACTACATCTTCGCCCCGGAACAGCGTTTGCAGATCGGTAACAAGCTGATCATCCGCCTGCAACCGGACGAAGGCATTTCTTTGCGGGTGATGACCAAGGAGCAGGGCCTGGACAAAGGCATGCAACTGCGCAGCGGCCCGTTGCAGCTGAATTTCTCCGACACCTGGCGCAGTGCAAGGATTCCGGATGCCTACGAGCGGCTGTTGCTCGAAGTGATGCGCGGCAACCAGAACCTGTTCGTGCGCAAGGACGAAATCGAATATGCCTGGAAGTGGTGCGACCAGCTGATCGCCGGCTGGCGTAACGCGGGTGATGCACCCAAGCCATACGCGGCAGGCTCCTGGGGGCCGATGAGCTCGATTGCACTGATCACGCGCGATGGGAGGGCGTGGTATGGGGATATCTGAACTGAAACTGCCAGCGGTTGTGAAGGTGCATGAGCTGGCGGATGCCAAGGCGCTGGCCGCAACCCAGGCCCATGACGTGGCTGAGCGCCTGCGCGCGGCCATTGCCGCCAAGGGCCAGGCCTGCCTGGTGCTGTCCGGTGGCCGCAGCCCGGTGCCGTTCCTCGAAAAGCTGGCCAGCGAAAACCTCGACTGGGCCAAGGTTACCGTCAGCCTGGCCGATGAGCGCTGGGTGCCGGTGGAGCACGCCGACAGCAACGCCGGCCTGCTGGCCCGCCACCTGTTCAAGGGCGCGGCGGCCAAGGCCCGCTTCGTTGGCCTGTACCAGCAGGCGGATAACCTCGATGCTGCTGCGGGCAAGGCCGATCAGGCCCTGGCCGAGCTGCCGCCAATCGACGTGCTGGTGCTGGGCATGGGTGATGATGGCCATACCGCCTCGCTGTTCCCCGCCAGTCCCAACCTGGAAGCAGGCCTCGACCTGGCCAGCCCACGCCGCTGCCTGCCCTTGCTGGCACCGAGCGTGCCGCACCAGCGCCTGTCGATGACCCGCTCGCTGCTGGCCGGTGCCGCCTTTACCGCGCTGTCCGTACAAGGGCAGGGCAAACTCGCTACCCTGCGCGCCGCGCTGGCTGGCAACGACCTTACCGAAATGCCGATTCGCGCTTTTCTTCACGCCCCCCTGGACATCTACTGGTGCCCATGAGCCAAGGATCCACAGTCATGACCACCCTCGAACGCCCACAGCCCAAGCTCTCGATGGCCGACAAAGCCGCACGGATCGACGCCATTTGCAAAAAGGCGCGCATCCTGCCGGTGATCACCATCGCCCGTGAGGAAGACATCCTGCCGCTGGCTGATGCCCTGGCGGCCGGCGGTATCCGTACCCTGGAAGTGACCTTGCGCTCGCAGTATGGCCTGAAGGCCATCCAGGTGCTGCGCGAGCAGCGCCCGGAACTTTGTGTCGGTGCCGGCACCGTGCTCGATCGCGGCATGTTCGCGGCCGTTGAAGCTGCGGGGGCGCAATTCGTCGTTACCCCGGGCATTACCCAGGACATTCTCGAAGCCGGTGTGGACAGTGAGATCCCGCTGCTGCCAGGCATCAGCACGCCGTCCGAAATCATGATGGGCTATGCCCTGGGCTACCGCCGCTTCAAGCTGTTCCCGGCGGAAATCAGCGGCGGCGTCGCGGCGATCAAGGCCTTTGGTGGCCCGTTCGGCGATATTCGCTTCTGCCCGACCGGCGGGGTGAACCCGGCCAACGTGCGCAACTACATGGCGTTGCCCAATGTGATGTGCGTGGGTGGCACCTGGATGCTCGACAGTGGCTGGATCAAGAACGGCGACTGGGCGCGGATCGAAGCGTGCAGTGCGGAGGCAATGGCGCTGCTGGACGCCAACTGAATTTGTTGTGTGCTTTACGGCTTATGGGGCGCTTGGTCGGCGCCCCTTTTTTTTGCCTGGAGATCTTGCAGTGCCTGTACCGGCCCTTTCGCGGGTGAACCCGCTCCCACAGGTACTGTACAGTTGCTGAGTGCAGCGCGATCCCTGTGGGAGCGGGTTCACCCGCGAAGAGGCCGGCACAGGCAGACAAAAAAGCCCGCATCAAACGATGCGGGCTTTTGCATTCATCACGCTACAGTTCAGGCCGCCTTGGCTTCCTGCTGGCTCAGCGAGCGGTTCAGCGCGCTGAACAGTGCCTTGAAGCTGGCCGTGGTGAAGTTTTCATCGATACCCACACCATGCACCGGGCGGCCACCGGCCACGCGCAGTTCGATATAGGCCGCAGCCTTGGCATTGGTACCGGCGCCAATGGCGTGCTCGTTGTAGTCCATGATCTCCACGGCAATCGGCAGGCCGGCCACCAGCGCTTCCAGCGCGCCGTTGCCCTTGCCGCGCCAGTGCAGGGTGGTTTCGCCTTCACTGGCGACTTCCACTTCCACGGCGCTGTGGCCGTTCTCTTCCTGCAGGCGGTGACTGACCAGCGCGTACGGGGTGTTGGCCTGGAGGTATTCCTTGTGCAGCAGGCTGTAGATCTGCTGGGCAGTCATTTCCAGGCCCAGACGGTCGGTTTCACTCTGTACTACCTGGCTGAACTCGATCTGCATGCGGCGCGGCAGGCTGATGCCGTATTCCTGCTCGAGCAGGTAGGTGATGCCGCCTTTGCCCGACTGGCTGTTGACGCGGATCACCGCCTCGTAGCTGCGGCCGATGTCGGCCGGGTCGATCGGCAGGTAAGGCACTTCCCACAGCTCGCCTTCCTGCTGCTTGGCGAAGCCCTTGCGGATGGCGTCCTGGTGCGAGCCGGAGAACGCGGTGTGGACCAGGTCGCCCACGTACGGGTGACGCGGGTGCACCGGCAGCTGGTTGCACTCTTCGACCACCTTGCGCACGCCGTCGATGTCGGAGAAGTCCAGCAGCGGGTCGATGCCCTGGGTGTAGAGGTTCAACGCCAGGGTCACCAGGTCGACGTTACCGGTACGCTCGCCGTTGCCGAACAGGCAGCCTTCGGCGCGGTCGGCACCGGCCATCAGGCCCAGTTCGGTGGCGGCGATGCCGGTGCCGCGGTCGTTGTGGCAGTGCAGGCTGATGATGACGCTGTCGCGACGGCTGACGTTGCGGCAGAACCACTCGATCTGGTCGGCGTAGATGTTCGGCGTAGACACTTCCACGGTGGCCGGCAGGTTGAGGATGATCTTGTGCTCGGGGGTCGGGTTCCACACCTCGATCACCGCGTCGCAGACTTCCTTGGCGAACTCCATCTCGGTGGCGCTGAAGGTTTCCGGCGAGTACTGGAAGGTCCACTGGGTTTCCGGCTGCTGGGCGGCGTACTTGACGAACAGCTTGGCCGCGTTCACCGCGATGTCCTTCACGCCTTGCTTGTCCTGGTTGAAGACAATGCGGCGGAACGACGGGCTGGTGGCGTTGTACAGGTGGACGATGGCCTTCTTCGCCCCGCGCAGCGATTCGAAGGTGCGGGCGATGAGGTCTTCACGGGCCTGGGTGAGCACCTGGATGGTGGTGTCGTCCGGGATGTGGCCTTCTTCGATCAGCATGCGCACGAAGTCGAAATCGGTCTGCGATGCGGACGGGAACGAGGCTTCGATTTCCTTCACGCCAACCTGCACCAAGGTCTTCCAGAAGCGCAGCTTCTTCTCCGAATCCATCGGCTCGATCAGCGACTGGTTGCCATCACGCAGGTCGGAGCTGCACCAGATCGGCGCGGCGGTGATGGTCTTCGACGGCCAGGTACGGTCAGGCAGGTCGATGGTCGGGAAAGCGCGGTATTTCTTCGAAGGGTCTTTGAGCATGGTCATGGAAGCAATCCTTTTGTGTGCGGCCGAAATCGGGCCTGCCGAGCGATAACGAGATGAAAAGGCGAGGCGACGCGATTCAGCCTGGTAGTCGGGCGCTGACCAGGCAGAGGCTGCGATGTTGTCGGAGCAGGATGAGGGTGCTGAAGGTTTTCATGCCTTCAAACTTAAACAGTGGGGTGGGGGATGGCAAGCGTTCAGCAAAAATTGAGAGGAATGCTTAAAAAAAGCTGATAGGCGAGATTTTATCGCTATATTTTTCTGAGTGCTTCTCGATTTTTGCGCAGTCTTTTTCGATGGCGCAACGCGGTTGAACATGATGTCTCATGTGCTGGCCTCTTCGCGGGCGCGCCCGCTCCCACAGGTACAGCACAGCCTTCAGGCGCGGCGCAATACCTGTGGGAGCGGGCATGCCCGCGAAGCAGGCGCCCCGGTCTCAGGGCTGGAACGCGCCAATGAAAATCGCCGGATCCACCCGCGCATCATTCAGGCTGACGTTCCAGTGCATGTGCGGCCCGGTAGCCCGCCCGGTCGAGCCCACGCGCCCGACCACCTCGCCCCGGCGCAGCTGCTGCCCCACCTGCACATCGATCTTCGACATATGGCAGAACATGCTGATAAAGCCCTGCCCGTGGTCGACGAACACCGTGCGGCCATTGAAGAAGTAATCCCCCACCAGGATCACCTTGCCATTGGCCGGGGTCTTGATCGGCGTGCCGGCCGGTACCGCGAAGTCCAGCCCGGCGTGTGGGTTGCGTTCTTCACCATTGAAGAAGCGGCGCACGCCGAACTTGCTCGACAGCGGGCCACTGACCGGCTTGTCGAGGATCAGGTTGCTCGGCAGGGTCGGGCTGAAGCTGCGGTAAGCCTTGATCTGCTCGGCCAGCTCGCGGTCGATGCGCTTGAGGTCGGCCGGGTTCGGGTTGACCTGGCGGGTGTTCTTCAGGGTGATGCGCTGCTCGGGGTACTTCTTGCTGCCGACCGTGAAGGGCAGGGTACGGCCACCTTGGTTCAGCACAGCGGTGCCGGGCTTCTGGGTCAGCGGGATGCCGACGATGGCCAGCCAGTTGTCCTGCTCCTTCACCACCAGCACCGGTTTGCCGTCGAAGCTGGCGGTGGGTGCACTGGCGGCGGGGCCGAGGTCGACCACCGCCACGCCGCCGGGTACCGGCTTGTTCAGTGTGCGGGTGATGTAGCTGGCCTGGGCGCCGCCGGCCAGCAGCAGGAGGGAAAGGGCAAGCAGGGGCGCGAGCAGGCGAGGCATGTGTCAGTCCAGAAGTGAGAGGGTGACCGGGGTCAGGTGGTTGTCTTCGACCCGCACCAACAGCTCGCCTTCGTTCAGGCGGGCGGTCAGGCGTTGGCCATTGCGGGTCTGTTCGGCGCTGCGGATGGCCTGGCCCTGTTCGTCCAGCAGGATGCTGTAGCCGCGGGCGAGGGTGGCCAGCGGGCTGACCACCTGCAGCGTCTGCAACTGGGCCTGGAAGCGCTGGCGGCGGTCCTTGAGCACTTCGCGCATCGCCCGCGGCAGGCGTTCGGCGAGGCTGTCCAGGCGTTGGCCCAGCAGTTTCAGGGTACGCCCAGGGTGCTGCGCGGCGAGGCGGGTATCCAGGCGTGCCAGGCGTTCGCGGCGCTGGTTGAGGTTGAGCATGAATGCACGGCGCAGGCGCATGTCCAGGTCGTCCAGGCGCTGGGCCTGCTGGCGCAAGCGCTCGCCCGGGTGGCGCAGGCGCCGGGTCAGCGACTCCAGGCGCAGGCGGTCGTGGGTCAGGCGGTTCTGCATGCGCAGCAGCAGGCGCCGTTGCAGGCCGTCCAGGCGTTGCTGCAGGCCGCTGTTGTCGGGTGCCAGCAGCTCGGCGGCGGCAGACGGTGTGGGTGCGCGCACGTCGGCGACGAAGTCGCTGATCGAGACATCGGTCTCATGGCCCACGGCGCTGACAATTGGTGTTACACAGGCGGCCACGGCCCGTGCCACGGCTTCTTCGTTGAAGCACCACAGGTCCTCCAGCGAGCCGCCGCCCCGGGCCAGGATCAGCGCATCGAAACCGAGGCTGTCGGCCAGGCGGATGGCGCGCACGATCTGTGCAACGGCTTCGCGGCCCTGTACTGCGGTGGGGATGAGGTTCAGTTCCACCTGCGGGGCGCGGCGGCCGAACACGCTGATGATGTCGCGGATCACCGCGCCGGTGGGCGAGGTGATGATGCCGATGCGCTGCGGGTGGGCCGGTAGCGGCTGCTTGCGTTCGGCGCTGAACAGCCCCTCGGCGCCGAGCTTTTCCTTCAGGGCCTCGAAGGCCAGGCGCAAGGCGCCGTCGCCGGCCGGCTCGACGGTGTCGATAATCAGCTGGTAGTCGCCACGCCCCTCGAACAGCGAAACCTTACCGCGCACCCGCACCGCCAGGCCGTCGCGCAAGGCCTGGCGCACCCGCGTGGCGTTCTGCCGGAACAGCGCGCAGCGCACCTGCGCGCCGCTGTCCTTGAGGGTGAAGTACATGTGGCCGGAGGCTGGGCGGGCGAGGTTGGAAATCTCGCCTTCCACCCACACGCTGCGGAACACGTCCTCCAGCAGCACGCGGGCGCGACCGTTGAGTTGGCTGACGGTAAGGACCTCGCGGTCCAGGCCGAGTCGTTCGAAAGGGTCTCTGATCATGGCGGGCATCATAAAGGACATCGGCCCCGGTTGTCTGTCCCGGCCCTGTCGCGATCTCAGTGGGAGCGGGCGAGCCCGCGAACACCGGCGAAGCCGGTGCCATCAACGGCGCTGCCTGTTTCGCGGGCACGCCCGCTCCCACAGAGGCTGCGCTGGCTTCGAGTTGACGCTGTACCTGTGGGAGCGGGTTTACCCGCGAACACCGGCATCGCCGGTGCCATCAACCCTGCATCGCAGCCACGAATTGCCTGACCATCTGCCCCGCATCCCGCCTGCAAGCCATCGCCACAGTACTCTCACACCCTCCCTCCAGCGCCACGAAGCTGACTGAGGCTGGCGCAATCTCGCGCATGCACGCCGGCAGCAACGCCACCCCAAACCCCGCCTGAATCAGCTGCAACTGGGTGGTCTTGCGCGACAGCACCTGCGCCGCGCGCGGAAAAAAGCCTGCCTCCATGCACAACGAGGCCGACAGGTAGCTCAGCCCGCCACGATCCCGATGCGGAATGGAAATGAAGCGCTCCTCGCGCAACTGTTCAAGCTTCACCTGTGGTGCGTCAGCCAGCGGATGCCCAGCGGCAACCGCCAGCAGCAATGGCTCACTGAACAGCGCATGCAGCACCACGCCTTCATGCTGGCGCAACACAGGCAAACGCAGCAGGCCGATATCCAGGCGTCCATTAGCAATATCCTCCAGCTGCGCCTCCGACGACTGCTGGGCAATTTCCAGCGAAACCCCCGGGTTGTCGCGCAAGTAGCCGCCCAGGCGAGCCAGCAATGGGCCGGTCAGCGGCACTGTACTGGAGTGGTTCAGGCGCAGGCTGCCCTGCAGCCCTTCACCAATGTCGCGGGTCACTCGCTCGGCCTGCGCCAGGTCGGCCAGCAAGCGCCGCGCCCGCTCCAGAAAGGCCTGGCCAGCCAGTGTCAGGCGCGGCAGGCGCGCGGTGCGTTCGAACAGCGGCGTGCCCAGTTGCTGTTCCAGCTCCTTGATCTGCCGGCTCAGCGCCGACTGGGCAATGTACAGTCGCTCGGCGGCACCGCTGAAGCTGCCGCATTCGGCGATTTCCACGAAGTAACGCAACTGGCGGATCGACGTCATGTCATGCCTTTTCGAGATGGTTGTGGCGGAAAATGCATATTAGTCGGCATGGCTCATGGCTGGCTAACCTTTGCCTGTCTTCCCAGGAACTGCTGCCATGCTCGCTCAACTGTCGTTTTCCGGCCTCGACTGGCTGCCCATCCTGCTGGGTGTTGGCGTTGCCTACATCGTCTTCGGTATCGCCGGTTTCGGCACTGCGCTGGTGGCCGGCCCAGTGCTGATCCACTTCATGCCGCTGTCGCGGATCATACCGCTGCTGGTACTGCTGGACTTCGTCGCCGCCTTCGGCAACCTGCTGCCATCGCGCCGCGATGTCGTGCGGGGCGAGCTGCTGCGGCTGTTGCCGTTCATGGCCGTAGGTTGCACGCTGGGCGTGGTATTCCTGCTACAGCTGAAGTCCGACCTGTTGCTGCTGCTGATGGGCTTGTTCGTCACGGCATATGCCGTGTACGGGCTGGCGGTGAAGGTGCGGCCGGCCAGTCTGTCCGGTTTCTGGGCGGTGCCGATGGGCACGGCAGGCGGGCTGTTCGGTGCCTTGTTCGGCAGCGGTGGCTTTCTATATGCCCTGTACCTGAGTGCGCGGCTGGAGGTAAAGGAACAGGTGCGCGCTACCCAGAGCGCACTGATCAGTTGCAGTACAGTGGTGCGCCTGATGCTGTTCCTGACCGCTGGCGTCTATGCCGATCAAAGCCTGCTGCTGCTCGCCGCCTGCCTGTTGCCGGTCATGCTTGCTGGTCTCTGGGCAGGGCGCAGGCTGACCCACCGGCTGTCCCGCGAAGCGTTCGTGCGCCTGGTCACCTGGCTGGTGCTGGCCAGCGGGCTGGCGCTGATCGGTCGCTATCTGAGCGCCTGAGCAGGCGGTAGAATTGCGTCATTACCGCAGTTTTTCAGGCTTGCCCCGTTCATGAACACCCAGAGCATCATCGTTCCCAAGCTGTCTACCGTCCCGGTGCATGAAGCCCGTGCCCGCGCCATCCTGCGCTGGCTGGTGCGCGAGAAAGTCGTCGAGGAACAGCTGACCACCTGTGGCCGCACCGGCAACCGCATGGCCCATGCCTTGGCCGAAGGTGCCCGCAAAGTGGCCCTGCACCCGGAGAAACTGCCCTTCGGCGAGCAGGTCAACGGCCTGGAGGTGATGCTCAAGCGCTGCATCTATACCCCTACCGAAGGTTTCCTCGAAGAGGCCGGTTGCCCCGAGTGCCGGCGTGAGGTGGGCGAGCCGCTGTTCGAAAGCCTCGAAGAATGGATGCCGGCGGTGAGCGACAACTTTACCTGCCCGCTGTGCGGCTTCGAAGATGACATCAATGGCTTCATTTACCTTCAGCCATGTGCCTTTTCCAACCTGGGGTTCATCTTCAACAACTGGGGCGAGGCCGGGTTCACCCAGGCCTTTCTCGACAGCTTCGCCGACTGGCTCGACCAGCCAGTGGCCGTGGTACAGGTAAAACTGCCACAAGGCTGACCGAAGGCCCTTTTTTTGCGTTGAGCGGCGCGCCGTGCATGAGTATAATGGCGCGCTTCCATTTTTCCCGCCCGGGAGCCCCCGCGATGCTGCGTATCAGCCAAGAAGCCCTGACCTTCGACGATATCCTCCTTGTACCTGGCTATTCCGAGGTACTGCCTAATGAAGTCAGTCTCAAGACCCGTTTGACCCGTGGCATCGAGCTGAACATTCCGCTGGTTTCCGCCGCCATGGATACCGTGACCGAAGCGCGCCTGGCCATTGCCATGGCCCAGGAAGGCGGCATCGGCATCATCCACAAGAACATGACCATCGAGCAGCAGGCCAGCGAAGTCCGCAAGGTCAAGAAGTTCGAGGCTGGCGTGGTCAAGGACCCGATCACCATCGACGCCGACGCCACCGTGCGCGACCTGTTCGACCTGACCCGCCTGAACAACATCTCCGGCGTTCCGGTGCTGGCGAACGGCGACCTGGTCGGCATCGTCACCTCCCGTGACGTGCGCTTCGAAAGCCGCCTGGACGCCAAGGTCCGCGACGTGATGACCCCCAAAGAGCGTCTGGTCACCGTCCGCGAAGGCGCCAACAAGAACGAAGTCCGCGAGCTGCTGCACAAGCACCGCCTGGAAAAAGTCCTGATCGTTGACGACAAGTTCAACCTCAAGGGCATGATGACCGTCAAGGACATCGAAAAGGCCAAGGCCTACCCGCTGGCCAGCAAGGACGACCAGGGTCGCCTGCGCGTCGGCGCCGCAGTCGGCACCGGCAAGGACACCGGCGAGCGCGTTGCCGCCCTGGTGGCTGCTGGCGTTGACGTCGTGGTGGTCGACACCGCTCACGGTCACTCCAAAGGCGTGATCGACCGCGTTCGCTGGGTCAAGGAAACCTACCCGCAAGTACAGGTGATCGGCGGCAACATCGCCACCGGCGCTGCCGCCAAGGCTCTGGCCGAAGCTGGCGCTGACGCGGTCAAGGTCGGTATCGGCCCAGGCTCGATCTGCACCACCCGTATCGTTGCCGGTGTCGGCGTGCCGCAAATCAGCGCCATCGCCAACGTTGCCGCTGCACTGGAAGGCACTGGCGTGCCGCTGATCGCCGACGGCGGCATCCGCTTCTCGGGTGACCTGTCCAAGGCCATCGTTGCCGGTGCTTCCTGCGTGATGATGGGTTCGATGTTCGCCGGTACCGAAGAGGCTCCGGGTGAAGTCGAACTGTTCCAGGGCCGTTCCTACAAGGCTTACCGCGGCATGGGCTCGCTGGGTGCCATGGCACAGGCGCAAGGCTCGTCCGACCGCTACTTCCAGGACTCCTCGGCCGGCGCCGAGAAGCTGGTACCGGAAGGCATCGAAGGCCGTGTTCCCTACAAGGGCGCCCTGGCCGCGATCATCCACCAGCTGATGGGCGGCCTGCGTTCGTCCATGGGCTATACCGGCAGCGCAACCATCGAAGAGATGCGCACCAAGCCGGAGTTCGTACGCATCACCGGTGCCGGCATGGCCGAGTCCCACGTGCATGACGTGCAGATCACCAAAGAAGCCCCTAACTACCGCGTAGGCTGAGGCTTCCAGCTACAACAGAAAGCGGGGCTGTCACGACAGCCCCGCGTCGTTTCCGATTTCCACTGACGAGATTGAGTCATGGCCCTCGACATTCACGCTCACCGCATCCTGATCCTCGATTTCGGTTCCCAGTACACCCAGCTGATCGCCCGCCGTGTGCGCGAAATCGGCGTGTACTGCGAGCTGCATCCGTTCGACATGGACGATGAAGCGATCCGCGAATTCAACCCGCGTGGCATCATCCTCGCCGGCGGCCCCGAGTCGGTCCACGAAGCCAACAGCCCACGCGCCCCGCAGGCGGTGTTCGACCTGAACGTACCGGTACTGGGCATCTGCTACGGCATGCAGACCATGGCCGAACAGATGGGCGGCAAGGTCGAAGGTTCCGACCTGCGTGAGTTCGGTTATGCCCGCGTTGACGTGGTCGGCAAGAGCCGCCTGCTCGATGGCATCGAAGACCACATCGACGCCGACGGCGTGCTGGGCCTGGACGTGTGGATGAGCCACGGCGACAAGGTCACCCAGATGCCGGGCAACTTCCACGTGCTGGCCAGCACCCCGAGCTGCCCGATCGCCGGCATGTTCGACGACGCGCGCGGCTACTACGGCGTGCAGTTCCACCCGGAAGTGACCCACACCAAGCAGGGCGGTCGCATCCTGTCCCGCTTCGTGCAGGACATCTGCGGCTGTGAAGCCCTGTGGACCCCGTCCAACATCGTCGAAGACGCCATTGCCCAGGTGCGTGAGCAGGTCGGTTCGGCCAACGTCCTGCTGGGCCTGTCCGGCGGCGTCGACAGCTCGGTGGTTGCTGCGCTGCTGCACCGCGCCATCGGCGACCAGCTGACCTGCGTATTCGTCGACAACGGCCTGCTGCGCCTGCACGAAGGCGACCAGGTGATGGCCATGTTCAAGGAGAACATGGGCGTCAAGGTCATCCGTGCCGACGCTGAAAAGCAGTTCCTCGACAACCTGGCCGGCGAAGCCGACCCGGAGAAGAAACGCAAGATCATCGGCCGCACCTTCATCGACGTGTTCGATGCCGAAGCCAGCAAACTGGAAAACATCCAGTTCCTCGCCCAGGGCACCATCTACCCGGACGTGATCGAGTCGGCTGGCGCCAAGAGCGGCAAGGCCCACGTGATCAAGTCGCACCACAACGTCGGTGGCCTGCCGGAGGAAATGAACCTCAAGCTGGTCGAGCCGCTGCGTGAACTGTTCAAGGACGAAGTGCGCAAGATCGGCCTGGAGCTGGGCCTGCCGTACGACATGGTCTACCGCCACCCGTTCCCGGGGCCGGGCCTGGGCGTGCGCATCCTCGGTGAAGTGAAGAAGGAATACGCCGACATCCTGCGTCGCGCCGACCACATCTTCATCGAAGAGCTGCGCAAGGCCGACTGGTACCACAAGACCAGCCAGGCATTCGTGGTGTTCCAGCCGGTCAAGTCGGTGGGTGTCGTTGGCGACGGCCGTCGCTACGCCTGGGTCGTGGCCCTGCGTGCCGTCGAGACCGTGGACTTCATGACCGCGCGCTGGGCGCACCTGCCGTACGAACTGCTGGAAACCGTCAGCGGCCGTATCATCAACGAAATCGACGGTATCTCGCGCGTGACCTACGACGTGTCGAGCAAGCCGCCGGCCACTATCGAGTGGGAATAAGTTGAGCCACAAGGGCGCCGCACGGCGCCCTTGTTGTATCTGCCCTCTGTATCGGCCTGTTCGCGGGCGCGCCCGCTCCCACAGGTAAAGCGCAGCTTTCAAATGCTGTGGTGTCCTTGTGGGAGCGGGCTTGCCCGCGAAGAGGCCAGCGCAGGCAAAAACGAGACTTCACTTAATCTTTCCCATTTGCAGGTGTATCGTATTCGCCCTTCATCGCCAGCCATGCTGGCAGCTTGATTGCGCAGAACACGAGGTACCCGCACCGATGTCCTTCACCCGTCGACAAATGCTCAAGGGCCTGACCGGCCTGGTTGTGGTTGGCCTGGGCGCCGGTGGCGCAGCGCGTTACTGGCTGGGCAAGGTCGAAGACGACAACGCCGGCCACGACTACGAGCTCATCGCCGCCCCTCTGGACGTCGAGTTGGTGCCTGGGCACAAGACCGAGGCCTGGGCCTTCGGCCCGTCGGCACCGGGTACCGAACTGCGCGTACGCCAGGGCACCTGGCTGCGGGTGCGCTTCATCAACCACCTGCCGGTCGAAACCACCATCCACTGGCACGGCATCCGCCTGCCGCTGGAAATGGACGGCGTGCCTTATGTGTCGCAGCTGCCGGTCAAGCCGGGCGAGTACTTCGACTACAAGTTCCGCGTGCCGGACGCCGGCAGCTACTGGTACCACCCGCACGTCAGCAGCTCCGAGGAACTGGGGCGGGGCCTGGTCGGCCCGCTGATTGTCGAGGAGCGCGAGCCGACCGGCTTTCAGCATGAGCGCACGCTCAGCCTGAAGAACTGGCACGTGGACGAGCAGGGCGCCTGGTTGCCTTTCAGCATTCCGCGTGAGGCCGCGCGCAACGGCACCGCCGGGCGCCTGATCACCATCAATGGCCAGGCCGATTCGGTCACCGAACTGCCAGCCGGCCAGGTGGTGCGAGTGCGCCTGCTGAACCTGGACAACACCTGGACCTACCGCATCAACCTCAAGGGCAACTGCGAGGCAAGAATCTATGCCCTGGACGGCAACCCGGTAACCCCGCGCCCATTGGACGATGACTACTGGCTCGGCCCAGGCATGCGCATCTGCCTGGCTATCCGTATTCCCGAGGCGGGCGAGGAAGTCTCCCTGCGCGACGGCTTTGTGCGCCTGGGCACCTTGCGTTCGGTGGCCAGCAACGACGCGCCGAGCGACTGGCCACCGGCGCTGCCGCCCAACCCGATCGCCGAGCCGGACCTGGAGAATGCCGAGAAGCTGAACTTCAATTTCGAGTGGGCGGCGAAAGTCTCGGTCACTTCGGACCAGGACAGGCCGTCGAGCATGTGGCAGATCAACGGCCAGGCCTGGGATATCACCGACAAGACCTGCGCCGAGCGGCCGATCGCCACGCTGAAGCAGGGCAAGAGCTACATCTTCGAGCTGAAGAACATGACCCAGTACCAGCACCCGATCCACCTGCACGGCATGAGCTTCAAGGTGATCGGCTCCAACCGCCATGACATCAAGGAACCGTGGTTCACCGACACCTACCTGCTGGGCAAGAACGAGCGCGCCCAGGTGGCGCTGGTGGCGGATAACCCGGGCACCTGGATGTTCCACTGCCACGTCATCGACCACATGGAAACCGGCCTGATGGCCGCGATCGCGGTGGTCTGATGCGCCCGCAGATCATCGATCGCAGCCGTGATCAGGAATTCATGCGCCTGGCCCTGACCCTTGCCGCCGAAGGCGCGGCAATGGGGGAGGTGCCAGTGGGCGCGGTGCTGGTGCAGCATGGGCAGGTGATCGGGCAGGGCTTCAACCGGCCGATCATCGACAGTGACCCCAGTGCGCATGCCGAGATGGTGGCCATTCGCGCGGCAGCGAAATCCGCCAGTAACTACCGGCTGCCCGGCAGCACCCTGTACGTGACCCTGGAGCCGTGCAGCATGTGTGCGGGGTTGATCGTGCATTCGCGGGTGATGCGGGTGGTGTACGGCGCGCTGGAGCCCAAGGCGGGGATCGTGCAGAGCCAGGGGCAGTTCTTCGGGCAGGGCTTCCTCAACCACCGGGTGATGGCGGAGGGCGGGGTACTGGCGGAGGAGTGCGGGCAGATCCTCAGTGACTTCTTCAAGGCTCGCCGGGCCAAGTCTTGACCTGTACCGGCCCCTTCGCGGGTAAACCCGCTCCTACAGGAATACCACTATCTTCAAAACCAGTGATGTACCTGTGGGAGCGGGTTTACCCGCGAAGAGGCCGGTACAGGCCTACATCGGCGGCGACTGCTCCGCCGGCTTGTCCTTGTTCACCCCGGGCACATGCAGGCTGCCCTCGGCCACCTGGCCTTCGAGCTGCGGTTGGGTCACCCAGGTGAGGATGTCGTAGTAGCGGCGGATGTTGGCCACGAAATGCACCGGTTCGCCGCCCCGGGCATACCCATACTTGGTCTGCCGATACCACTGCTTCTGCGATAGCCGCGGCAGCATCTTCTTCACGTCCAGCCACTTGTTCGGGTTGAGCTTCTCGCGCCTGGCCAGGGTGCGGGCGTCTTCCAGGTGGCCGGTGCCGACGTTGTAGGCGGCCAGGGCGAACCAGGTGCGGTCCGGTTCCTGGATGCTGTCGTCGAGCTCTTCCTTGATCTTCATGAAGTATTTGGCGCCGCCCTGGATGCTCTGCTTCGGGTCCAGGCGGTTGGACACGCCCATGGCCTGGGCGGTGCGCTGGGTCAGCATCATCAGGCCGCGCACACCGGTCTTGGAGGTGACCTCGGGCTGCCACATCGATTCCTGGTAGCCGATGGCGGCCAGCAGGCGCCAGTCCACCTGCTCGACCTTGGCGTAGCTCTTGAAGTGCTTCTCGTACTTGGGCAGGCGCTGCTGCAGGTGCTGGGCAAAGGTATAGGCACCCACATAGCCCAGTACGTCGACATGGCCGTAGTAGCGGTCCTTCAGGCGTTGCAGGGTGCCGTTCTTCTGCGCCTTGTCGAGGAACTCGTTGACCTCGTTGAGCAGGCTGTTGTCATCACCGGCCGCCACCGCCCAGCGTTGGTCGCGGGTGTCGCCCAGGTCGAAGGCAACCCGCACGTTGGGGAAGTACACCTGGTTCATCGCCAGCTCGTTGGAGTCGACCAGGGTCAGGTCGATCTGCCCTTCGTCGACCATGCGCAGCAGGTCGACCACCTCGACGGCGTCGGATTCTTCGTATTCCAGGCCCGGGTACTGCTTTTTCAGCTCGGCCAGCTGGTCGGCGTGGCTGCTGCCCTTGAGCACCATGATCTTCTTGCCGACCAGGCCCTTGGCATCGGTGGGCCGCGTGCGGCCGTTGCGGTAGATGACCTGTGGGGTCACTTCCAGGTAAGGGTGGGAGTACTTCACCTGGGCCTTGCGCCGTTCGCTGGTGACCAGGCCGGCCGCCGCCAGCACCGGGCCGGAGGGTTTGCCGAGGCTATCGTACAACTCGTCGAGGTTATCGGCGGTCTCGATCTGCAGCTTCACGCCGAGATCCTCGGCGAAATGCTGGACCAGCTCGTACTCGAAGCCGGTTTCGCCGTTGCGGTCCTGGAAATAGGTGGCCGGGCTGTTGCGGGTGATCACGCGCAGCACGCCATCCTCCTTCACGCGCTCGAGAGTGCTGGGTTTTTCAACGCAGGCACCGAGCAACAGAAAGAGTCCGGTTGCGAAAAGCCATCTGGCGCAACGCTGGCGCAAAGCAGTGTGGGCGAACATAGGTTGCAGTATACGCAAAGGACTGGCCCAACCATATCTCGACAACTGTTAGCTTGTCTGGTAGCGGGTTCTGTGGTGTGGGTGCCTGCCTATGGAGGTTTGGCGCCTGTGAGATCGAGCGNNCGCTCGATCTCACAGGCGCCGGACCGGCAACGACGAACACCTGAATTTCTGACCCGAAAGTCCGGTTCCGCCGCCCGGCAGCCGTGGCTTAGAGCGGGTGCCGAAACCCTTTGAATTAGGCTAGAATGCACGGCCTCTAAGCACACCCCTTCCTGAGGCTGTCCCGACGATGTTGATCCTGCGCGGCGCTCCTGCCCTTTCTGCCTTTCGCCACGGTAAATTACTCGAGCAACTGAGCCAGAAAGTTCCCGCTGTTACTGGTTTGTATGCCGAATTCGCCCACTTCGCCGATGTCGACGGCGAGCTGACCGCCGACCAGCAGCAGGTGCTGGGCCGTCTGCTCAAGTACGGCCCGAGCGTGCCGGTACAGGAGCCGAGCGGCCGCCTGTTCCTGGTCGTGCCGCGCCTGGGCACCATTTCGCCCTGGGCCAGCAAGGCCAGCGACATTGCCCACAACTGCGGCCTGCAGTCGATCCAGCGCCTGGAGCGCGGTATCGCCTACTACGTTGCCGGCAGCCTGAGCGAAGCCGACGCCGAACTGATCGCCGCCGAGCTGCACGACCGCATGACCCAGCGCGTGCTCGGCCAGCTGGAGCAGGCCGCTGACCTGTTCAGCCATGCCCAGCCAAAGCCGATGACCTCGGTGGACATCCTCGCCGGTGGCCGTGACGCCCTGGCCAAGGCCAACATCGACCTGGGCCTGGCCCTGGCCGAAGACGAGATCGACTACCTGGTCAACGCCTTCCAGGGTCTCAAGCGCAACCCGAACGACATCGAACTGATGATGTTCGCCCAGGCCAACTCCGAGCACTGCCGCCACAAGATCTTCAACGCCAGTTGGGACATCGACGGCCAGGCTCAGGAAAAGAGCCTGTTCGGCATGATCAAGAACACCTACCAGATGCACAACGAAGGTGTGCTGTCTGCGTACAAGGACAACGCCTCGGTGATCGTCGGCAACGTTGCCGGCCGTTTCTTCCCGAACCCTGAAACCCGCCAGTACGGTGCGGTACAGGAGCCGGTGCACATCCTGATGAAGGTGGAAACCCACAACCACCCGACCGCCATTGCCCCGTTCTCCGGCGCCTCCACCGGCTCCGGCGGCGAAATCCGCGACGAAGGCGCGACCGGCCGTGGTGCCAAGCCCAAGGCCGGCCTGACCGGCTTCACCGTGTCCAACCTGCGTATCCCGGGCTTCGAACAGCCGTGGGAGCAGGCCTACGGCAAGCCTGAGCGCATCGTCGACGCCCTCGACATCATGATCGAAGGCCCGCTGGGTGGCGCTGCGTTCAACAACGAATTCGGTCGCCCGGCCCTGACCGGTTACTTCCGTACCTTCGAGCAGGCCATCAACACCCCGCACGGTGAAGAAGTGCGCGGCTACCACAAGCCTATCATGCTGGCCGGTGGCATGGGCAACATCCGTGAAGACCACGTGCAGAAGGGTGAGATCACTGTCGGCGCCAAGCTGATCGTGCTCGGTGGCCCGGCCATGCTGATCGGCCTGGGCGGCGGCGCCGCTTCGTCGGTGGCGACCGGTGCCAGCTCGGCTGACCTGGACTTTGCTTCGGTACAGCGCGAAAACCCGGAAATGGAGCGCCGTTGCCAGGAGGTCATCGACCGCTGCTGGCAGCTGGGCGACAAGAACCCGATCGCCTTCATCCACGACGTCGGCGCCGGCGGTATCTCCAACGCCTTCCCTGAGCTGGTCAACGACGGTGGCCGTGGTGGCCGCTTCGAGCTGCGCAACGTGCCCAATGACGAGCCGGGCATGGCCCCGCACGAAATCTGGAGCAACGAATCGCAAGAACGTTACGTGCTGGCCGTCAGCGCCGTCGACTTCGAGCGCTTCAAGGCCATCTGCGAACGTGAGCGTTGCCCGTTTGCCGTAGTGGGTGAAGCGACTGAAGAGCAACACCTGACCGTAAGCGACAGCCACTTCGGCAACACGCCGGTAGACATGCCGCTCGATGTGCTGCTGGGCAAGCCACCACGCATGCACCGTTCGGTTACCCGCGAAGCCGAGCTGGGCGATGACTTCGACCCGAGCAAGCTGGACCTGGACAACGCCGTTCAGCGCGTCCTCAGCCACCCGGCCGTGGCCAGCAAGAGCTTCCTGATCACCATCGGCGACCGCACCATCACTGGCCTGGTCGCTCGTGACCAGATGGTCGGCCCGTGGCAGGTACCGGTGGCCGACTGCGCCGTCACCGCCACCAGCTTCGACGTCTACACCGGTGAAGCCATGGCCATGGGCGAGCGTACCCCGCTGGCGCTGCTGGATGCCCCGGCGTCCGGCCGCATGGCCATTGGCGAGACACTGACCAACCTGGCCGCTGCACGCATCGAGAAGCTGTCCGACATCAAACTGTCGGCCAACTGGATGTCCGCCGCCGGCCACCCAGGTGAAGACGCCCGCCTGTACGACACCGTCAAGGCTGTCGGCATGGAGCTGTGCCCGGAGCTGGGCATCACCATTCCGGTCGGCAAAGACTCGATGTCGATGAAGACCAAGTGGAGCGACGAGGGCGTCGAGAAGAGCGTCACCTCGCCAATGTCGCTGATCATCACCGGCTTCGCCCCGGTCACCGACATCCGCAAGACCCTGACCCCGCAACTGCGCATGGACAAGGGTGAAACCGACCTGATCCTGATCGACCTGGGCCGTGGCAAGAACCGCATGGGCGCCTCGATCCTGGCCCAGACCTACGGCAAGATCGCTGCCCAGGCACCGGACGTCGACGATGCCGAAGACCTCAAGGCCTTCTTCGCCGTGATCCAGGGCCTGAACGCCGACGGTCACCTGCTGGCCTACCACGACCGTTCCGACGGCGGCCTGGTTACCACCGTGCTGGAAATGGCCTTCGCCGGCCACTGCGGTCTCGACCTGCACCTCGACCCGCTGACCGACAGCCGTGGCGACGTACCGGCCATCCTCTTCAACGAAGAGCTGGGCGCGGTCATCCAGGTTCGCCAGGATGCCACTCCGGACGTGCTGGCACAGTTCAGCGCCGCTGGCCTGGGTGAGTGCGTCGCGGTGATCGGCAAGCCGATCAACAACGGTGAAGTGTCCATCAGCCTGAACGGCGAAGTGCTGTTCGACGACGACCGCCGCATGCTGCAGCGCCAGTGGGCCGAGACCAGCTACCAGATCCAGCGCCTGCGTGACAACGCCGACTGCGCCGACCAGGAATTCGACCTGCTGCTCGAAGAGGACAACCCGGGCCTGTCGGTCAAGCTGGGCTTCGACGTCAACGACGACATCGCCGCGCCGTACATCAAGAAGGGTGTGCGCCCGCAAGTGGCCATCCTGCGCGAGCAGGGCGTCAACGGCCAGGTCGAGATGGCTGCCGCCTTCGACCGCGCCGGCTTCGCTGCCATCGACGTGCACATGAGCGATATCCTCGCCGGCCGTGTCGACTTCGAAGCCTTCAAGGGCCTGGTCGCCTGCGGTGGCTTCTCCTACGGTGACGTGCTGGGTGCCGGTGAAGGCTGGGCCAAGTCGGCCCTGTTCAACAGCCGCGCCCGTGATGCCTTCCAGGCCTTCTTCGAGCGTACCGACAGCTTCGCCCTGGGCGTGTGCAACGGTTGCCAGATGATGTCCAACCTGCACGAGCTGATCCCGGGCACCGAGCACTGGCCGCACTTCGTGCGCAACCGCTCGGAGCAGTTCGAGGCGCGTGTGGCCATGGTCGAAGTGCAGAAGTCCAACTCGATCTTCCTGCAGGGCATGGCCGGTTCGCGCATGCCGATCGCCATCGCCCACGGTGAAGGCCATGCCGAGTTCGCCAGCGAAGAAGCACTGCTGGCAGCCGACCTGTCCGGTTGCGTGGCCCTGCGCTACGTCGACAACCACGGCAAGGTCACCGAAGCCTACCCGGCCAACCCGAACGGCTCGCCGCGTGGTATCACCGGCCTCACCAGCCGCGACGGCCGCGTGACCATCATGATGCCGCACCCGGAGCGTATGTTCCGTGCCGTGCAGAACTCCTGGCGCCCGGATGAGTGGCAGGAAGATGCCGCGCTGATGCGTATGTTCCGCAACGCACGGGTGTGGGTGAACTAAGGCGTGTACAAGCTCGCCTTCTTCGTCCCCGCCAGCCACGTCGAAGTGGTCAAGGCCGCTGTGTTCGCTGCTGGTGGCGGGCGCATCGGTGACTATGACCACTGCGCCTGGCAGACCCTGGGCCAGGGCCAGTTTCGCCCGTTGGACGGCAGCCAGCCGTTCCTCGGGCAAACCGGCCAGGTCGAGGTGGTGGAGGAGTGGAAGGTGGAGCTGGTGGTGGCTGACGAGCTGATTGTCCAGGCCGTCGCTGCACTCAAGCAGAGCCACCCGTACGAGACGCCAGCCTACGAAGTCTGGCGGCTCGCCGAGTTCTAGACCGCATCAAGGCAATTCGCGGGTAAACCCGCTCCCACAGGGATCGCACAACCCTCGGATATTGTGCGATCCCTGTGGGAGCGGGTTCACCCGCGAAGAGGCCTTACAATCCAGGCACAATCTCCTTGCCCTGCCCGGGCCGCTTCAGCCACCCACAAGCCAGCAACCCCACCTCGAACAGCACCCACATCGGCACCGCCAGCATCGTCTGCGAAAACACATCCGGCGGCGTCAGGATCATCCCCACCACAAAGCAGCCGACGATCACGTAGGGCCTGCTGCGCCGCAACATAGCCACATCGGCCAACCCCACCCAGACCACGATAAACGTCGCCACCGGGATCTCGAACGCCAGCCCGAACGCCAGGAACAGCGCCAGGATAAAGTCCAGGTACTGGCTGATATCGGTCATCATCGCCACGCCCTCCGGTGTCACGCTGGCAAAGAAGCCGAACATCATCGGGAACACCAGGAAGAACGCGAAGGCCATGCCGGCATAGAACAGCACGATGCTCGACACCAGTAGCGGAAGGGCAATGCGCCGTTCGCGGCGGTACAGCCCCGGCGCCAGAAAGCCCCAGGCCTGGTGCAGCAGCAGCGGCATGGCCACGAACAGTGCGCACATCGCGGTCAGCTTGAACGGCGTCAGGAACGGCGAAGTGACGCTGGTGGCGATCATGCTCGCGCCTTCCGGCAAGAAGCGCCGCAGCGGTTCGGAAATCAGCGTGTACAACGTCTGGGCGAAGGGGAACAGCCCGGCGAACACCAGCGCCACCAGTGCCAGGCAACGCACCAGTCGTTTGCGCAGGTCGCGCAGGTGTTCGGTCAGCGGCATGCTCGCCGCCGGGTCAATGGCAATACTCATGAAGCGTTTTCCTTGGGGGAAGTAACCGTAGCCGCATCATTGGCCGGCTCCGCGTTCAGGGTGATGCCCTGGCGGATCTCCTGTTCCAGGCGCTGCAAAGGCGCACTGTCGAGATTGGGTAGCTCGACAGCGCGCAGGTCGATCTCCCGCTCCACCTGCGTGCGCAAGGCGTGCATGGCCCGGCGCGCCTGGCCCAGGCCACGGCCAAGCGTGCGCGCCGCCACCGGCAGACGTTCCGGGCCCAGCACCAACAGCGCGACGATGCCGACCAGCAGCAACTCGCTGAAGCCTACCTCGAACATCAGGCCTGACGATCCGCTTGAGGCTGTTGCGTGGCCTGGCCAGCCAGCGGGGCCTGCTTCTGTACGTGCGCCTGGCCAGGGGCGTTGGCGTCATTGTCGCCGCCCATGGACTTGCGAAAGCCCTGGATCGCCTCGCCCACATCGCTACCCAGGCCCTTGAGGCGCCTGGTACCAAACAGCAGGAATACGATCAGCAGTACGATCACCAGTTGCCAGATTCCAATGCCACCCATTGCGACCACTCCTGTAAGGTCATGAAAAGGAAGGGCAATCCTGCCTCGCGTAGATGACGTGCACATGACGAACGGTCACTGCCATCTACCTGCAACACCTGGCGTGTTGACTGGCGTCTTTATTTGGCGACAGAGGCAGGCAAGGATGGGTGGCAGGCAACAGCGGGGCGTGGCCCTGCTGATGGTGATGGTGGTGCTGGCGATGCTGGCGGCGGGCATGGCCTGGCTGGTGGAAGATGGCCGGCGCCAGGTCGAAGACGTGCGCCTGTTGCACCAGCGGGTGCAAGCGCGGGCGATGGAACAGGCCGGCCTGGCCTATGCCGGGCAGGCCCTGCGTGACCCCAGCTGGCGGCTTAGCCCGCTGTTCTGGCAGGCCTTGCGCGGGCAGCCGCTGAACTATGATTTTGGCGCTGGCCAGGCGCAGTTGCGGGTGCGCGACCAGCACACCTGCTTCAACGTCAATGCGCTGCTCGGCGCTGATGGCGAGCGTGCCGCGCGCCAGTTGCGTTATCTGCTGGGTGACGACATGGCTGCCGAGCGCCTGGTCGATGCCTTGGCTGACTGGCTCGATGCCGACAGCGATGCCCGCCTGCAGGGCGCCGAAAGCGCCCAGTATTTGCGCCAGCAACCACCGCGCCTGGCGGCCAACCAGCCGATGCTCGATACCAGCGAGCTGAACCTGCTACTCGAGCCGGACGCCAGCCGCCAGAGCCGTTACCCGATGCTGTGTGCCTTGCCGCAGACCACTGGTTGGCGGCTGAATGCCAATGCCCTGGGGCTGGAGCATCTGCCGTTGCTGGAGGCGCTGTATGAAGGGCGTTATCCGCGCTCGTTGCTCAGCCGCATTATCGGCGGCCGGCCGGCGTCGGGGTATGTGGATGCAGCTGCGTTACGCCAGGCGCTGGGGGCAGTGGATGACGAAACCTTCGAACGGTTGAGCGAAGGGCTGCTGTTGAACAGTGGGTATTTCCTGTTGCAGCTGTCGTTCGCGGAGGAAGGGCGGGTGATACGCAGCGAGTTCCAGGTGGAGGCGCTGGGGGTGGTGCAATGGCATGCCCGGGTGCCGGCGCAGCAGGTGCGGGTGCGCAGCCGCGAGCCGATGGCCTGGTAAAGCTTTAAATAGCCGGGGCCGCAAAGCGGCCCCTGTACGCCGATCTAATCTCCCCGCTATCTGGTCTTGCGTTTACCGGCATCTGCTTGCCACCGGTATACCAAGGGGACGCGACAGCCCCTCTGGACTGTAGAATCAAGTCTAATTACGGTTAATCATATGAAAGAGATCTTCAGGCGGTCTGCCTCGAATGGTCGATATAGATGCTTCGAAGGCTCCTCTTTCGAGATAAAGCTGGGTTGAGATTTGGGCGGCCAAAGCGAGGCCGATGCTATTTGTCGCATGGTGTGTTACATAAGCAGCTGTAACGCCGGCGGCAAAATTTTCGACGCGGTTAACCACTGTGGTTGATAAGGGCTCCAGCACTTCGGGGCTATTAATGATATTGTTTCCTATCGTTGCAGCAAACTCGAGGTCATCAATGTGTAGAGAAATATGAGGTGAGTCCGGTGCTGGTGTTTGTCCGGTTCTATGTAAGTTTATTCGTAAACTTGAGCTTTGCCAGTTGCTGCCTCCGATACGTAGCTGTGGTCTATCTACAGAAAGAGTTGGAAGCTGACCGGTCAGCCAATTTACTCCCCGCTTCAGCCATTCCCACCATTGTCCACTTGGGTCATTCCGGTTGATGGGATCGTTCTGGCAATAGCAGTAGCCGTTAGGCCCGCCCTTGCGAAACGGAGACTGAGTATCAGGTTGGAGAAATCGCCCTGATCTGGGGCTGTAGAATCGGTGTCCATTGCCGAGTGCATAACAGTCCAGCATTCTATCAAGCCGCTGCCCACTGAAGGCAACAAGATGTGCTGATGGAGCTGTGTGCAGGAAACCATAGGGTGAATAGTTCTGCTGCGTGCTGCCAGGAATACCGCGCAATGCGGTGTTTGCATTGTCAGATTGCAAGATTTGACTGGTTGTTCTTTTTGTATCCAGTTCTGCTAATGCAATACCATTGGCCCAGAGCAGGTGACGTGTGCTGTCACTTGCTTGGCAAACCAATTGGTCACCTTGAAAGAAAAAGTTTTTCCTTTTTGGCTGGAGCGTTGTTAGTTGCATATGCTTGGGCCGCGGAGTCGTAGGTGGTGGAATGATTTTCTACAGACTGGCGGCTGTCTACTGGCAGAATTATCAGGTGGCCGTTCCTACAAAGGATTGCATAACCTCTATAGGAACAGCCTTATGTCGCGATAGGGCCGCAAAGCGACTCTTGTGGGAAGATCGGTCAGACAGTCCCGATTTCCCCACCATCGATACGCTGAATCACCACCGTCGCAGCCCGCGGCCTTACCGTGGTGCCTGCCGGGGTGGCATCGGTGGCCTTGTCGGTATACGGCCAGTTACCCGGGTGCTGGATGTTGACGAACAGTGTCTTGTTGTCCGGGGTAAAGGTAATCCCGGTCACTTCGCACTCGTTCGGCCCGACGAAGAAGCGGCGCAGGTCCACCTGGTTCTGCGCGTTCACCGGCACCTGCTTGCCGCTGGCATCCACCAGTTGGGTAGGGATCACCGCCAGCAATTGGTCGTTGGTGTAGTCGGTCACGGTGCTCTCGCCGTTGTCGGTCTCGAACCACAGCACGCCACGGCTATCGAAGCTCATGCCGTCCGGGCTGGCGAACTGGTTCAGTTCGGTCAGGCCGGAGCGGTTGATGTCGGCGGTGCCGGCAGCGTTGGCGCCGAACACGAAGATGTCCCAGGTGAAGCTCAGCTGGTCGTCGCTGTCGTGCCAGCGGATGATGTGGCCATGACGGTTCGGGCCGCGCGGGTTGGCTGCATCGGCCTTTTCTGGCGTGCGCGCGCTGTTGTTGGTCAGGGTCAGGTACACGTCGCCGTTGAGCGGGTTGACCGTGGTCCACTCCGGGCGGTCCATCGGCGTTGCGCCCACGGCATCGGCGGCACCACGGGTGTTGAGGATGATGCCCGGCAGGTCGCCAAACAGCGCGCCCAGGGTGCTACCGCCAGTGGTGGCGGTGGCCACGTCCAGCAGCAGCCATGCGCCAGTGCCGTCGGCATTGAAGCGGGCCACGTACAGCTTGCCCTGGTCGAGGTACTTGGCGCCGGTGGCCAGGCGGTCGGCCGGGTTGGCGTCGGCGGCGTCCCACACGGCGGTGGACACCCACTTGTACAGGTACTCGTTGTTCGAGTCGTCACCCATGTACCACACCAGCGGCTTGCCGGCGATGGGCAGGCCTGGGGCGCAGCCTTCGTGGCGGAAGCGGCCCAGTGCGGTGCGCTTGGTGGCCAGGGTGCTGCTGTTGTACGGGTCGATTTCAACGATGTAGCCGTAGGTGCTGGCTTCGTTGCGGTAGTCGTCGGTGGCGCTGGCGCCTTTGACGGTGACATCGAAACGGGCGAACTCGTCGGCCACCTCGCTGCTGTCACCGGCTGCGGTTTCCCACTTGTACTGGCCGCTGGAAGTGCCCACGCCAATGCGGCGCTGGTCTTCGGGGCGGGTGCCCTTGTTGACGAAGATGCCTGGCCAGTTCTCTTCACAGGTCAGGTAGGTGCCCCACGGGGTGTAGCCGTTGCCGCAGTTGTTGTTGGTGCCGCGGCAGTGGGTACCGGCGGTGGAATACTTGGTCTTGACATGGTCGGTACCCCGCAGCGGGCCGGTGATTTCCATGCGCGAAGCGGTAGTGAAGCGGCGGTTGAGCGGGTCGTTGTCGACCACCTGCCAGCGGCCACCGATTTTCTGCAGGCGCACCACGCCGGCGCCGTGGGCGTTGATTTCCTTGCGCACCTCCTCGGCCGGGCGCTTGCCGTTGACATCGGTGGTCGGGCCGGCAGGGTGCAGGGCGGCGGTGTCGATGTACTCGAAGTTGATCGCCAGCAGGCCGTCTTCGGAGCTGCCGTTGATGGGGAAGAAGTGCATGCCGTCATGGTGCATGCCCATGGCGTTGGCCTGGTCGGTCGAGGTGTTGCTGCCGTCGGGCTTCCACGGGTTGCCGTTGCTGTTGATCGGCGTGCCCCAGGGCGCCAGCACGTAGGCGCTGTAGCCGGCGGCAACCACGCAGGCGTCGGTGCGCGAGCCCGGGATGGACTGGAAGCCCAGTGCCAGTTTCGGCACTTCCGGCTCAGTCACGGGTGGCTCGGTGACCGGATCATCGTGATCGGAGCCACCACCGTCGAAGCAGCCTGTCAGGCCGGTACCGGCAATCATGGCGATGGCGGCGCCCAGGCTGCCGCGCATCACACTGCGGCGGCTCAGGTAAGCATCCATGACGTTGGCCATCGGCAGGTTGCCGCTTTGGTTCCGGTCCAGGTTGTCGCCGGTATCTCGACTCATCAGGGTGTCCTTATGTTGGCTGAGTTAGAGGAAACCGCGACTTTAGTGCGCAAATATGATGATTCATTGGCAGAAATGTTAAGGGGGTTTTAAAACAACTCGCTCTTAGAAGCATGGCCTACAGATCCATTTGGAATGACTGTCGGATTTCTGCCATCAAACTGTAATGCCAACGCCGCAACATCCGGGTCCCTGAATGAACATGGATAAGGATGGCAGGTTCGATGGCAAGCAGTGTGCACAGGCGCGAAGTGATTGGCTGGATGGGTGTCGGTGCCTTGGCACCGTTGCTCGGCGCCTGCTCCGCCTTCCCTGGCCAGCAGGGCGGCAACGCCCGCCTCGACCTGCTGTACGTGGCCGATACCCTCGATGCCCGCCAGCCTGGCCAGGCCGTGGTGCCGGCCACCCGCCTGGGGCCGGTCAGCCACCTGGGCCGCGCCCCCTGGATGACCGGCAGCAGCGCCAGTATCGCCTACCCGCGACTGGCGCCACTGCTCGATGCCAGCCAGGCTGCATCTGCCCAACTGGGCGGCTACGCGGTGCTGGCGGCGTTGCTGGAGCAATTGCGCGGCGAGGCTGGGGCGGGCAACAGCCTGACCCTGGAAAACGGCCAAGGCTGGAATGGCAGTGGCCTGGCTTACCTGACCCAGGGCGAAAGCGGCCTGCAGGGCAGCCAGCTGCTGGGCATCGAAGCACGGGTCAGCAGCGACGAGCGCGTGCTGTGGCCACAGCGCAGCCCGGCGCTGTATCGCCAGGCTACCGCCGTTACCCTGGGCGCCGGGCTGGCGGACACGCAACGTCAGGCGTTGGGCCTGGAAGCCTTGCACATCTTCGAACGCGGCGGCGCACGTATTGCCGTGGTCGGCGTGACCGACCCCTACGCCCAGGACCAGAAGGCCTCTCTTAAACAGTGGTACCAGTCATTGCAGCCAGTGTTCGAACAGGCCCGGCGCGAGGCCGACCTGGTGGTGGCCATGGCCGATGTCGGTACCGGGCCGGGCCTGTGGCTGGCCGAGCGGGTGCCGCAGATCGACGTGCTGCTGTGCGCTCGTGGCCAGGACCTGTGGCCGGCGCCGGTCGAGGTGAGCCAGGCCAGCGGCCGCCGCGTGCCGGTGCTGTTCGCCGGGTGCCGGGGCAGCGGCGCCTTTCGCCTGCGCTGCCAGCGCGTGGCCGGGCTGTGGCAGTTCGACGGGCGTTTCTTCCCGGCCTTTGAACAACAGCTGGCACCCGCCGCACAGCAGCGTGTCGGGGCATTGCAGGCAGAACTGCGCCAGCAGCGCGCCGGCCATGCGGCCTGGCTCGACCAACCGCTGGCCCGCGCGCCCCAGGCGCTGTGGCGCCGCGACACCCGCGGCGGCAGTTGGGACCGCCTGCTGCATCAGGCCCTGGCCGACGACAGCAGCATGCCAGTGCTGCTGCCGGGCCTGCGTTATGACTACCCGCTGCCCGCCGGGGCGGCCATCACCCGTGAACACCTGATCAGTCTCACCGGTGGCTACCCGGCACCGGTGGTCGAAGCGCCGGCCCGGCAGGTCGAGCAAGTGCTGGAAAACGCCGCGGAGCAACTGTTCGGCGACCCGCTGCTGCTGGACAACAGCCAGGACCTGCCGCGCTGGCAGGGCCAGGCCTGGCGTGTCAGCTACAGCCCGCAAGGCAAGCGCATCAGTGGCCTGGAGCCGGTGCAGGGCCTGTGCCGCACCTTTGGCCTGCAATTCGAAACCCAGGCTGGCGAGCCGCTGTGGCAACGGGTCGAAGCCTGGCTCGCCCGGCAGCCGGCCGACTGGCAACTGGTGCCGCTGCAACTGCCCGAAGTGCGCTACGTACAGGGGCACCCGGGCTGGCACCCAAGGCAGCTGGCCTCGTGATGCTCGCCTCGCGCCTGCTGACTGGCGCCGGCCTGACCCTGGCCGGCTGGCTGGCCGCCCAGTGCGTGCTGCAACTGGGCCGCCAGCCGCAACCGGCCACTGCGCCCGCAGCGGCCAACAGGCCGCTGCCTGGCTTGATGGTCGGCCATTGGCAGGTACCCGTCGACGACGGTGCCATCGCCATCACCCACTTGCCGCTGCAATACCTCGGCGGCCTCAAGGCCCAGCCGCTGGCCTCCAGCGTGGTAGTGCTGCGCTATGGCGAGCAGGTGCGCACTTTGGCCCGCGGCCAGCGCCTGGCGCCAGGGATCGTGCTGCAGGACATCGACAGCGATGGCCTGATTTTCAACAACCAGGGGCGGCGTGAGCGCCTGCCCTGGCCGCCACGCCCCGCCGTGACCGGCTTCAAGCGGCAAGGATGAACGATGCTTGTTAGATATTGCGTGGCGACCGTGCTGAGCCTGACCCTGTCCATGGCCTGTGCCGAAGAGCCGGTGTTCGATGACAACGGCACGCCCCTGTACGAGGTCAACTTCGTCGACACCGAACTGGGCGAGTTCATCGATAGCGTGTCGCGCATCACCGGGACCACCTTCATTGTCGACCCCCGAGTCAAAGGCAAGGTCACCGTGCGCACCGTCGACCTGCACGACGCCGATGCCATCTACGACATCTTCCTGGCCCAGTTGCGCGCCCAGGGCTACGCCACTGTCGACCTGCCCAACGGCAGCGTGAAGATCGTTCCCGACCAGGCCGCTCGCCTGGAACCCGTGCCGGTGGAGGCCGGAGGGCAGCAGGGGGAAGGCAGCGACAGCGTGGCTACTCGGGTATTCAATGTGCGCAACGCCGCCAGCGAGCAGGTGCTGGGCATTCTCAAGCCTCTGATCGACCCTCGGGTCGGTGTTATCACACCTTACCCGGCGGCGCACCAGTTGGTCGTTACCGACTGGCGCAGCAACCTGGAACGTATCGCCAGCTTGCTGCGCCAGCTCGACCGCCCCCAGGAGACACCCGGCAACGGCAGTACTCAGGTCATCTACCTGCGGCATGCCAATGCTGGCGAAGTGGTCAAGGTGTTGCGCGGGCTCAGCCAGGAAGGCATGGCGCCCGCTGAAGGTGCGGGCGAAGGCGAGGGCAAGGACCGGCCCGTGGTGGCTGCTGCCGGCGGCTCGGGCATCCGCCTGGAATACGAAGAAGGCACCAACGCCGTGGTCATGGTCGGCCCCGACAGCGAGCTGGCCGCCTACCGCGCCATCGTCGAGCAGCTGGACATTCGCCGTGCCCAGGTCGTGGTGGAAGCGATCATCGCCGAGGTGTCCGACAGCAGCGCCCAGGAACTGGGTGTGCAGTGGCTGTTCGCCGACGAGAAGTTCGGTGCCGGCATTGTCAATTTCGGCAGCAACGGGGTGAACATCGCCAACATCGCCGGGGCCGCCGCCAGTGGCGACAACGAGGCCCTGAGCGACCTGTTGTCCAGCACCACCGGCGCCATGGCGGGTATCGGCCATTTCGGTGGCGGTTTCAACTTCGCCATGCTGGTCAATGCGCTGAAGGGCAAGAGCGGCTTCAACCTGCTGTCCACGCCCACCCTGCTGACCCTGGACAACGCCGAGGCGTCGATCCTGGTTGGCCAGGAGGTGCCCTTCGTCACCGGTTCGGTGACGCAGAGCAACGCCAACCCGTACCAGACCATCGAGCGCAAGGAGGTCGGGGTGAAGCTGCGCATCAAGCCGCAGATCAACATCGACAACAGCGTGCGCCTGGATATTGTCCAGGAGGTGTCATCGATTGCCGAGTCAACCGCTGCCAGCGACGTGATCACCAACAAGCGCGAGATCAAGACCAAGGTCATGGTCGAGGACAACGGCCTGGTGATCCTCGGCGGCCTGATCAGCGACGAACTGAGCACCAGCGACCAGCGCGTGCCGCTGCTAGGCGATATCCCTTACCTGGGCCGGCTGTTCCGCTCCGACGCCACCAAGAACACCAAGCAGAACCTGATGGTGTTCATTCGCCCGCGCATCCTGCGTGACGGGCCGAGCCTGGCCGGGCTCAGCGAAGCCAAGTACCGCACCTTGCAGCAGACCACGCCGCTGCAATTGCCTGACCTGGCTGATGCACAAGGCGCTACGCCGCTGCTGCAAGTGTTTCCCTCCAGCCGCGCACGGCTGGAAGGCGGTACCTGGTGATGCTGCCTTATCGCCAGGCACGGCAGAGCGGGGTGGCCATGGCCCCGGCGGAGCAGGGCTGGCAGCTGTGGCTGCGGCGCGACGCCGACAGTGCCCAGTTGCAGGAGCTGTTGCGCGTGCACGGCCAGCCCAGCCTGCTCGAATACCTGGAGCCTGCGCTGTTCGACGAACGCCTTGGCCAGCTGTACCAGGCCGGTGATGCCGCCACCGAGGCGCTGATCGAAGGCATTGGTGACCATGTCGACCTGGACAGCCTGATGAGCGAAATGCCGCGCATCGAGGACCTGCTGGAAAGCGACGACGAAGCTCCGGTAATCCGCCTGATCAACGGCCTGTTCGGCCAGGCCCTGCGCCTGCGCGCCTCGGACATTCATATAGAAACCTTCGAGCAGAGCCTGGTGGTGCGCCTGCGGATCGATGGTCACCTGCGCGAAGTGTTGCGCCCACCGCGTGCACTGTCGGCCATGCTGGTGTCGCGGATCAAGGTCATGGCGCGCCTGGACATCGCCGAAAAGCGCCAGCCCCAGGATGGCCGTATCACCCTGCGTGCGGCGGGACGTGAAGTGGATGTGCGCGTTTCGACCCTGCCCGGCATCCATGGCGAGCGGGTGGTGATGCGTGTGCTCGACAAGCAGGCCAGCCTTTTGGCGCTAGGCAACCTGGGCATGCCGGCAGCGGTGTTGCAGGGCCTGCGCAGCTGCCTGGCGCGGCCCAACGGTATCGTGCTATCCACGGGGCCGACCGGTTCGGGCAAGACCACTACCTTGTACGCCAGCCTCAACAGCCTCAACGACGGCAGCCGCAATATCCTCACCGTCGAGGACCCGGTGGAATACGCCATCGCCGGCATCGGCCAGACCGCCATCAACCCGCGTGCCGGGCTGACCTTCGCCAGTGGCCTGCGCGCCATCCTGCGCCAGGACCCGGACGTGATCATGCTCGGCGAAATCCGCGACCAGGAGACCGCGCAGATCGCCGTGCAGGCCAGCCTCACCGGCCACCTGGTGTTATCCACACTGCACACCAACAGTGCGGTGGGCGCGGTGACCCGCCTGCGTGACATGGGCGTCGAGCCGTTCCTGATCGCCTCGTGCCTGCGCGGCGTACTGGCCCAGCGCCTGGTGCGGCGCTTGTGCAGTTGCGCCGTGGCGCACCCACTGCAACCGGCGGAACGTGACCTGTGGCCCGAGCTGGCGGCACTGGGCAGCAGCTACCACGCAGTGGGCTGCGAGCAGTGCCAGGGCAGCGGTTATGTCGGGCGCCTGGGCCTGTATGAATTCATCGAACTGGACGCCGGGCTGATCGGCCTGCTGTACGACGGCGCCAGTGAACTGGCCATGCAGGACTACCTGGCCGAACGCCGGCAGAGCCTGGTGGCGATGGCCAGCGGCTGCCTGGCCCGTGGCGAGACCAGTTTTGCCGAAGTACTGCGTGTGGTGCAGGGCTGAGCCATGCCGACCTATCGCTACCAGGCCGTCGATCTCGCCGGCAAGCCCCACAAGGCCAGCTTGCAGGCCGACAGCGAACGTCATGCCCGTCAGTTGTTGCGCGAGCAGGGCCTGTTCGCTCGCCGGTTGCAGCGTCACGAAGCCGGCACCCGGCAACCCCGGCGCCAGCGCCTGAGCCGCGCCCAGCTGTGCGAACTGACTCGTCAGCTGGCCACCCTGACCGGTGCCGGCATCCCTCTGGTCGACGCCCTGGCTACCCTGGAACGGCAACTGCGCCAGCCCGCCCTGCACAGTGTGCTGGTGGCCTTGCGCGGCTCGTTGGCCGAAGGCCTGGGCCTGGCCCGCAGCCTGGCCCGTCAGGGGGCACCGTTCACCGGCCTGTATTGCGCGCTGGTCGAGGCCGGCGAGCGCTCCGGGCGCCTGGCCCAGGTGCTGACCCGCCTCGCCGACCACCTGGAGCAGGTACAACGACAACAGCACAAGGCACGTACCGCGCTGATCTACCCCACCGTTTTGATGGGGGTATCACTCGCCGTGGTAGTAGGCCTGATGACCTTCGTCGTGCCCAAGCTCACCGAACAGTTCGCCCACGCCGGGCAGAGCCTGCCGCTCATTACATCGCTGCTGATCGGTCTGAGCCAAGGGCTGGTGCAGGCCGGGCCCTGGCTGTTGGCGCTGGCCCTGCTGCTCGGAGTGCTCGGCGGCTGGTTGTTGCGCAAGCCGTACTGGTGCCTGCGCCGCGACCAGTTGCTGCTACGCCTGCCACACATTGGCAGCCTGCTGCAGGTGCTGGAAAGCGCGCGCCTGGCACGCAGCCTGGCGATTCTCAGCGGCAGCGGTGTGGCCCTGCTCGAAGCCCTGCAAGTGGCCACTGAAACTGTCGGCAACCGGCGTATCCGTCTGGCCATGGAGCAGGTGCGCCAGCAGGTGCAGGGCGGCACCAGCCTGCACCGCGCGCTGGATGCCAGCCAGCAATTCCCGCCGCTGCTGGTGAACATGGTCGGCAGCGGTGAGGCCAGCGGCACCCTGGCCGACATGCTCGAGCGCGTGGCCGACGACCAGGAGCGCGGCTTTGCCCGCCAGGTCGATACCGCCATGGCGCTGTTCGAACCCCTGATGATCCTGGTGATGGGCGCCGTGGTGCTGTTCATCGTGCTGGCGGTGCTGCTGCCGATCATGCAACTCAACCAGGGCCTGCAACTGTGACGACAAGGAGTACTGCCATGCAGCATCGACGTAACCGCCAGCGCGGTTTCACCCTCATGGAAATCATGGTGGTGATCTTCATCATCGGCTTGCTGATCGCCGTGGTTGCGCCCAGCGTGCTGGGCAACCAGGACAAGGCCATGAAGCAGAAGGTGATGGCCGACCTGGCCACCCTGGAGCAGGCGCTGGACATGTATCGCCTGGACAACCTGCGTTTCCCCAGCAGCGAACAGGGCCTGGCCGCGCTGGTGAAAAAGCCGGCCCAGGAACCGCTGCCACGGGCCTGGCGCAGTGACGGCTACGTGCGCCGCCTGCCGGAAGACCCGTGGGGCACCCCATACCAGTACCGCATGCCCGGCGAACATGGCCGGGTCGACGTGTACTCGCTGGGCGCCGATGGCCAGCCGGGCGGCGAAGGCCAGGATGCCGACCTGGGTAACTGGGAGCTGTAACGGGTGCGTTGTCAGCGGGGCTTCAGCCTGATCGAGTTGCTGGTGGTGCTGGCCATCGCCGGGCTGATGACCGGGCTGGCGGTGGCTGGGTTCGGCAACAGCCAGGCCAGTGTCGATCAGGCCCTGCAACGGCTGGCGACCGAGACCCGGGCACAGGCCGCGCTGGCTCGGCATGCCGGGCAACTGCGCGGGCTGCGCTGGAATGGCCAGCGCCCGGAGTTCGTCCGGCGCGAGGGCAATGGCTGGGTGGTCGAAGCCGTCGCCCTCGGCGACTGGCCCAAGGGCCTGCACCCGGACTGGCCGGCCAGCCCGCAGCCGCGCCTGCTGTTCACCCCGCATGGCTGGGCGCAACCGGGCAATGTGCGCTGGCGCTGGGCCGATGGCAGCCAGCAATGGGCCTGGAGCCGCGCTGGCCGCTTGCAGGTGGTGGTTGCCCCATGAAGCAGCATCAGCGTGGCTTCACCCTGCTGGAAGTGACCGTGGCCCTGGCGATCGCCGCAGTGCTGGCGGTGATCACCAGCCAGGTTCTGCGCCAGCGCCTGGCGGTGCAGGACAACCTGCAACAGCACCGCCTTGGCCTGCTGTGTGCGCGCGAACTGCAAACCCGCTTTGCCGTCGAGCAGTACTGGCCAGCTGCAAACCAGGTTGGCGGTGAACTGAGCCAGGGTGGCCAGCGCTGCCACTGGCAACTGCAACTGCGCCGCACCGGCGTACGCGACCTGCGCCGTGGCGAACTGCTGCTGTTCGCCGACCGCGACCAGCGCCTGCCGCTGGGCCAGTACACCGTATTCCTGGAGCGGCCATGAGTTACAGAAATCCTGAAGCTTGTGCGGTCCCTGTGGGGGCGGGTTTACCCGCGAAGCAGGCACCGCGGTGTGTGGCACCGGCTTCGCCGGTGTTCGCGGGTGAACCCGCTCCCACAGGGACGGCGTATACCCGTCAGCCCGGTATCCTGCCCACGAAGCGCCGCCAGGCCGGCCTGACCCTGATCGAGCTGATGGTTGCCCTGGCCCTTACCGCCGTGCTCGGCATCATGCTCGCCGCCCTGGTCAACGGCTGGCTCAAGGTCCGCGAACGCCTGCAGGTCACCACCCGGGAAACCTCGGTGCTGGACTTCTGCCTGGCCCTGGAGCGTCGCTTCGACAGCCCGGTGATGCGCCGTGTCTACGACCAGCGCCTGCCCCTGGCCAGCCGCTGGCTGGACTGGCAACCGGCAAGCAACCAGTTGCTCTGGGTCGCCACCACCGGCCTGCCGGAAGCCGAAGGCGGCTCGCGCCTGCAACGCCAGCGCCTGCGCTTCGAGGCACGCGAGCAGCGCCTGCTGCTGGAAAGTTCGGCCGACCTTTACGCCGCCGCCGCCCCAGGTTGGGTCCAGCGCGAACGGCTCGATCGGGTCAGTGCCATGAATGTTCTTTATTACCAGGGCGGCCGCTGGCTGGCCTGGCCTTCCGACCAACCTGCGCACCCCGGCCGTGGCGTGCGTCTGGAGCTGCAGCGTGACGGAGCACCCTATGTCTGCACCTTCGCCCTCCCGTGGGGGCGCTCATGAAGTTTGAATGGCGGCGGCGCAGCCCGGCCCAGACATGGCTGTTGCTGCGACCGGGCGTTGTCTGGCACTGGGCGCTGGTCGAGGGCGACCTTGTGCAACGCCAAGGCCAGGGCGAGCCCCCGGCGAACCTGCCGGCCCGTGTGGCGTTGGTCCTGCCTGCCCAGGCCTGCAGCCATTTCCGCGTGCCGGCACCGCCCGGCCTCAAACGTGAAGAATGGCCGCTGTTGCTCGAAGACCGCCTGCTGCAGGCCATCGATGAGGTGACATGCGCCTGCCTGGCTCGCGAGCCTGGCCATCTGCGGTTACTGGTGGTGGCCCGTCAGCAACTGGACGACTGGCGCGGGCAGTGTGCCGAATGGGGCTTGCAGGTGGCGCGCTGCTGGGCGGAGCTGCAGCTGCTGCCGCCCCCTGAGGCGGGCTATGCCTGGCAATGGCAGCGCACACCCGGCATGTCCTTGTACAAAGGGCTGGCCGAAGACGGGCAGGAGCACTGGCTGGCCTGGCCGGAGGGACTGGGCGAGGTGCCACGGCAACCGTGGGCGGCGCTGCAAAAGGTCTCGCTGAGCGGCGACTGGCCAAGTACGTTGGTACCGCTCGATACATTGCCCGGCCTGTTCGAGCGTACCCGCAAGGTGCGCCCGCTGCCGGCGGTTTCCCGGCCGCAGCAACGGCTGCTCGCTGCCTGCCTGGTACTGGCTGCCATCTGGGGCGGGCTGTGGTTGAGCACGCAGTGGGGCCAGGCGCAACGCTGGCGCAGTCAGGTCATCGCCGTGACCGGTGAGCAGGCCAGCCCGCGGCACGCCGCGCAGGCCCTCAAGCGCCTGCGCGAAACCGAACTGCAGCAGCAACTGCGCACGCGCCAGCTCGACGACCTGCAGGCGACGTTGCAGGCTTGGTTGCGTGAGCACCCCGGCTGGCGCCTGCAAGCGGTGCGCTTCGATGGCCAGCGCTGGCACCTGCGGCTGGAGGGCGAGGGCAGTGCGCCGCCATGGAGCGACATGGCTACAGCTGCCGGGGCCTCCGTCCAGGTGCAAGATGGCCAAGTGGTGTTCGACCTGGGAGCGGCCTCATGAACCGGGACTGGCTACAGCGTCATCGTCTGAAGTTCGCCTGGGCACTGATTGCTTTGTTGCTGGCCTTCCTTGCCCTGCGCGCAGGCCTTGCGCAATGGCGCGAGCTCAGCCAGTGGCGCGGGCTGGCCGAACAGGCCGCCAGCCTGCAGCGCGGCCCGGGGTTGAACCTGGAGCGGCTACGCCAGTCGGCTCAGGCGCGGCAGATCGAACTGGCCGAGGTCGATGCGCACGACAAAACCTGGCAACTGCATGGGCAGGTGGCCGACGAGCGCGTGCTGCAAGGCTGGTTGCAAAGCCTGCGTGCAGAAGGTGCCCAGCTACTGCAATGGGGGCTGGAGCAGGATGCCAAGGGCCTGCGCTTCAACCTGGTGGTGCAGCCATGAGCCGCAAGGGCATGGCGTGGGTTGTGCTGGTATTCGTGCTGTCGGTAGTGGTTGAGCTTCCGGCCAATTGGGTGGTGCGTGCGTTCGGCCTGCCAATGCGTGACGCCAGTGGCAGCCTGTGGCAAGGCCAGGCCCGACAGTTGGGCCCGGTCGGGCCTTTGCACTGGACGGTGCAGCCTTGGCGCTTGCAGGCGAATGCGCAGTTGGGCTTTCAGGGCCAGGCCTGGCAGTTGCGTGCCGAGGGCTGGCCTTGGCGCTGGCGGCTCGACGCCTCTGCGGTGGGCGCCCAGGCGACCGTTCCGACGGATTATCGCCTGGCGGGTCAGTGGCAGGGGGCATTGCGAATTCAGGGGGCAGGGCGCCAATGCCTTACCAGTGAAGGCCGCATAACGGTAACCGACCTTGCCCTGAGCGAGCCCTGGTCGCTCGGCCTGGGGCAGGGCTGGCTGGAGATGGACTGCCAGCGCGGCTGGCGCCTGCGCGGGCAGTTGGTGCAGCAGGGGCAGCATCAACTGGCTGTGGATGCCGACCTGCCAGGGCGCCGGGCGCAGGTAGTGTTCGAGTTGCAGCCGGAGGCGGCGCTGACACCCTTGCTACGTGGGGCGCAGTGGCTTGGGCCACAGGCATTGGCAGGGCAGCGAGACTTGCGCTGGTAAGGGGAAATGCGTGGAGATTGCATGGAGGCTGGGAGGTGATCGGCTTGAGTCTTGAGTGGCGGCGCTCGATCGTGCAGGCGCCGGAAATGCTCCGACAAACCTCAAGGCCGAATCTCGATCAACGTCCCATCCCGCACCAGGTCCCACACTTCCTGCATGTCGCGGTTACGCATGGCAATGCAGCCATCGGTCCAGTCCAGGGTATGGAAGTACCACTCCGGGTACTCGTCGTTGATCGGTGTGCCATGAATCATGATCATGCTGCCGGCACTCACCCCTTCACGGGTGGCACGGGCGGCATCGGTGATGTTCGGGTAATTGATGTGTATGGCCAGGTTGAAGCGGTCGCTCTGCTTGCGCCAGTCCAGCCAGTACAGGCCCTCGGGGGTTTTCTTGTCGCCCTCGCGTTCCTTGGCGCCCTTGGGCTGCTTGCCCAGGGAGATGCGGTAGGTTTTCAGCGGCTCGCCACGGCTGATCAACTGCAGGCGGCGCTCGGACTTGATCACCAGCACCTTGTCGATCAGCGGCTGCATGGCCTGCTGCGAAGGCGAGGGTGCTTGCACTGCCGGCTGGGGCTTGCGGAGGATGGTCTCGGTGAAGGCCGCCTGGGACACCGAGGTAACGCAAAGGCAGAAAAGGGCAAACAACCAGCGCATGTAACGGTATCCCTGAAGGCTTCTAGGTAGTGGTCGAGACGTTCATCGGCGGCAGGTATTCATGGCCTATGGGGTAATGCTGCCCGATGCGGTCGCGATAGTAGCATTCTAGTGTGCGAGTGACGGTGCGGAAAGCCAGCTCGCCCCACGGAATCTCATGTTCTTCGAACAGCCGCACTTCCAGGCTTTCGACACCGACCGCGAAATCAAGGTCTGCCAGCTCGGCGCGGAAGAACACGTGCACCTGGTTGATGTGTGGCAGGTCGAACAGCTGGTACAGGCTCATGCTGCCGACCCGGGCGCAGGCTTCCTCGACGGTTTCGCGACGGGCGGCCTGGTCGAGGGTTTCGCCGTTTTCCATGAAACCGGCAGGCAGGGTCCAGAAACCGCGGCGTGGCTCGATGGCGCGCCGGCACAGCAGCACCTGGCTGCGCCAGGTCGGCAACACGCCGGCGACGATGTTGGGGTTCTGGTAGTGGATGGTCTGGCAAGACTCGCAGACATACCGCAGGCGGCTGTCGCCCTCGGGGATCCGCTGAGTGACCGGCTGGCCGCACGCGCTGCAGAATTTCATGTGTCGTTCCTTTTGCTCTGGGCTATCTTGGCGCGCCGGCCGGGCCGCCGCAAGCGCACAGGGCTTGGGTGCTTCGCGCCTTTGGTGCATCATGCAAGACAGGCCTTGGATACGAGCGTGCGCAATGCTGGACGAGCTACTTCGCCGAATGAGCAACCACCAACCCGCATCACTGGAAACCGACCGACGGTTCCCCGAAGCGGCGGTTCTTTTGCCCATTACCCGCAGCGAAGCGCCCGAACTGGTCCTGACCCTGCGCGCCAAAGGCCTGTCCACCCATGGCGGCGAAGTGGCCTTTCCCGGCGGCCGCCGCGACCCGGAAGACCCCGACCTGGTGTTCACCGCGCTACGTGAAGCTGAAGAGGAAATCGGCTTGCCGCCCGGCCTGGTGGAAGTGATCGGCCCGCTCAGCCCGCTGATTTCGCTGCATGGCCTGAAAGTGACGCCATTCGTCGGGCTTATCCCCGATTTTGTCGAATACCGCGCCAATGATGCCGAGATCGCGGCAGTATTCACCGTGCCGCTGGAGTTCTTCCGCCAGGACCCGCGCGACCATACCCACCGTATCGATTACCAGGGGCGCAGTTGGTATGTGCCCAGCTATCGCTATGGTGAATACAAGATCTGGGGGTTGTCGGCGATCATGATCGTCGAACTGGTCAACCTGCTGTTCGATGCCGGCATCAGCCTGCACCAGCCCCCTGAGCGTCACATCGAAAACTGAGCGGGGCCAACCCCGTCGTCTGCGTTGCAGCCTGAGGAGCAAGCATGAAATACCGCCTGGGCGACCTGCGGGTCGAGAGCCACCCCACCAGTTGGGCCGCACCCAACGCCACGCTGATCGGCAAGGTGCGCCTGCAGGCCAATGCCAGCGTGTGGTTTGGCGCGGTGCTGCGCGGGGACAACGAGCTGATCGACATTGGCGAGGGCAGCAACGTGCAGGATGGCACGGTGATGCACACCGACATGGGGTCGCCGCTGACCTTGGGCAAGGGCGTGACCGTTGGCCACAACGCCATGCTGCATGGCTGCACGGTGGGCGACTACAGCCTGGTCGGTATCAACGCGGTGATCCTCAATGGCGCGCGCATCGGCAAGCACTGCATCATCGGCGCCAATGCGTTGATTGCAGAAGGCAAGGAGATTCCCGACGGTTCACTGGTGATGGGCTCGCCGGGCAAGGTGGTGCGTGAGCTGACCGAACAGCAAAAGCGCATGCTCGAAGCCAGTGCTGCGCATTACGTGCACAATGCCCAGCGTTATGCACGGGAGTTGGTGGTTGACGATGAGTGATGTCGTAGAGCGGCCGGTGGCCTCGCCGTGCGTGAGCATCTGTGCACTGGACGAGCAGGATATCTGCACCGGTTGCCAGCGTAGCGTGGCGGAAATCAGCCGCTGGGGGCGGATGGACAACGACGAGCGCCGCGCGGTGCTCAGGCGTTGCCATGAAAGGGCAGTGGAGGCCGGCCTCATCCTGTAGGCTGACGCGCCCCCCCTGTGGGAGCGGGTTCACCCGCGAACACCGGCGCAGCCGGTGCCATCCACCGTGTTGGATTCTTCGCGGGTGAACCCGCTCCCACAGGCATTGCGCAGCCTTCGAAGCTGATGTTGTACCGATGGCGCGGGTTTACCCACGAACAAGCCAGCGGTAATCTGTGCGGCTTGCCCACAGACTACCCGCCATGTTCTATCTGATTGCCTACATCAGCAGCGTAGTGCTGATCAACTACGCTTTCTCCAGCGCGCCGCACCTGGACATCATCTGGTCCGCATGGGGCGGCCTGGTGTTCATCCTGCGCGACATGGTGCAGACCCGTTTCGGCCATGGTGCACTGGTCGCCATGCTGGTGGCGCTGGTGCTGTCCTATGTCACCTCGGAACCGGCCATCGCCCTGGCCAGTGCCACCGCGTTCTTCATTTCCGAACTGATCGACTGGTTGGTGTTCAGCATTACCCGCCGACCGCTGCGCGACCGCCTGTGGCTGAGCTCGGCACTGAGCATCCCGGTCGACACCTTCATCTTCTTCGGCATGATCGGTGCCCTGACCCCAGCCGTGATCGGCACCGCCATGGCCTCGAAATTCGCCGGTGTCACCGCCGTGTGGCTGGCCATGGCTTTTCGCGCCCGGCGGGCCGCCGTGGCGGGTTGATGGTGTAGAATAGCGGTCCTTTTTCAGCGGGCGGCGCCAAGCCTGGTGCGGCCCCGGACGCCTTCGAGGACCTGAAATGACCCGTATCGGAACCCCCTTGTCGCCCACCGCGACCCGTGTACTGCTCTGCGGCTGTGGCGAGCTGGGCAAGGAAGTGGTGATCGAGCTGCAGCGCCTGGGCGTCGAAGTGATCGCCGTCGACCGCTACGCCAATGCCCCGGCAATGCAGGTGGCGCACCGCAGCCACGTGGTCAACATGCTCGATGGCGTGGCGCTGCGCGCCGTGATCGAGGCCGAAAAACCGCACTACATCGTCCCTGAAATCGAAGCCATCGCCACCGCCACCCTGGTCGAGCTGGAAAACGAAGGTTTCAACGTGGTGCCGACCGCCCGCGCCACCCAGCTGACCATGAACCGCGAAGGCATCCGCCGCCTGGCCGCCGAAGAGCTGGACCTGCCAACCTCGCCATACCACTTCGCCGACACCTACGAAGACTACGCCAAGGCCGTGGCCGATGTCGGCTACCCGTGCGTGGTCAAACCGGTGATGAGCTCGTCGGGCAAGGGCCAGAGCCTGCTGCGCAGCGATGCCGACCTGCAGAAGTCGTGGGACTACGCCCAGGAAGGCGGCCGCGCCGGCAAGGGCCGGGTCATCGTCGAGGGCTTCATCGATTTCGAATACGAAATCACCCTGCTGACCGTGCGCCACGTCGGCGGTACCACCTTCCTCGAGCCAGTCGGCCACCGCCAGGAGAAGGGTGACTACCAGGAGTCGTGGCAGCCGCAGGCCATGAGCCCGAAGGCACTGGCCGAGTCGCAGCGGGTGGCCAAGGCGGTCACCGATGCCCTGGGCGGTCGTGGCCTGTTTGGCGTGGAACTGTTCGTGAAGGGCGATCAGGTGTGGTTCAGCGAAGTCTCGCCACGCCCGCATGACACCGGCCTGGTGACCCTGATTTCCCAGGACCTGTCGCAGTTTGCCCTGCATGCCCGTGCCATTCTTGGCCTGCCGATTCCGGCCGTGCGCCAGTTCGGCCCGTCGGCGTCGGCGGTGATCTTGCCTGAGGGGCAGTCGCAGCAGACCAGCTTTGCCAACCTGGGCGCTGCCTTGAGCGAGCCGGATACCGCCATTCGCCTGTTCGGCAAGCCGGAAATCAACGGTACCCGCCGCATGGGCGTGTGCCTGGCGCGTGACGAGTCGGTCGAATTGGCGCGGGCCAAGGCGACCCGTGCTGCGCAGGCGGTCAAGGTCGAGTTCTGATCCGATCGGGGCTGCGTTGCAGCCCTTCGCGGGCACGCCCGCTCCCACAGGTTTCGGCGCTACCCCTGTGGGAGCGGGCGTGCCCGCGAAGGGCCGCAACGCGGCCCCAATTACTTACAGCTGCGTATTGCGGGTCTCTTTCAGGCACAGTACGGCAATCAAGCTGATCACCGCCGCCGCCGATACATATCCCCCCACCCAGCTCAACCCACCCATGCTCACCAGCTTCTGGGCAAAGAACGGTGCCGCCGAGGCCCCGACGATGCCGCCCAGGTTATACGCCGCCGAAGCGCCGGTATAACGCACGTGGGTCGGGAACAGCTCAGGCAGCAGTGCTCCCATCGGCGCAAAGGTCACGCCCATCAGGAACAGCTCGATGGCCAGAAACAGCGCCACGCCTGCGGTCGACCCCGAAGTCAGCAGCGGTTCCATGGCAAAGCCCGAGGCTACCGCCAGCAGGCCGCCGACGATCAGCACCGGTTTGCGCCCGTAGCGGTCGCTGAGCCAGGCCGACAGTGGTGTGGCCAGGGCCATGAACACCACCGCGAAGCACAGCAGGCCAAGGAACGTCTCGCGGCTGTAGCCCAGCGTGGTCACGCCATAGCTCAGCGAGAATACCGTGGAGATGTAGAACAGCGCGTAGCACACCACCATCGCCGCTGCGCCCAGCAGGGTCTGCAGCCAGTATCTTGAAAACAGGTCGACCACCGGCATTTTCACCCGCTCGTGGCGGGCGACGGCCTTGGCGAACACCGGGCTTTCTTCAAGCTTCAGGCGCACATACAGGCCCACCAGTACCAGCGCGGCGCTGAGCAGGAACGGAATGCGCCAGCCCCACTCGCGGAACTGCTCGTCGCTGAGCACCAGGGCCAGGGTCAGGAACAGGCCGTTGGCGGCCAAAAAGCCGATCGACGGGCCCAACTGCGGGAACATGCCGAACCAGGCTCGCTTGCCTTCCGGCGCGTTCTCGGTGGCCAGCAAGGCCGCACCACCCCATTCGCCGCCCAGGCCCAGGCCTTGGCCAAAACGCAGCAGGCAGAGGATGATCGGCGCCCATACACCAATGCTGTCATAGCCCGGCAGCACGCCGATGGCCGTCGTGGATACGCCCATCAGCAGCAGTGAGGCGACCAGGGTCGACTTGCGGCCGATACGGTCGCCAAAGTGGCCGAACAGTGCCGAGCCCAGCGGGCGGGCGAGGAAGGCGATGCCGAAGGTAAGAAAGGCCGCCAGCATCTGCGCGGTGCCCGACCCGGACGGGAAGAACACCGGGCCGATCACCAGTGCGGCGGCAGTGGCGTAGACGTAGAAATCGTAGAACTCGATGGCGGTGCCGATGAAGCTGGCGGTGGCTACCCGCGCGGGCGAGTTGACCGGCGCGGCAGGCGCTTCGGCATAGGTGCTGCTGATTGTCATTAAGTAGGTCCCTAACAGTCTGGTCCAGCTCCATGGGCGTGCGAGGCAAAAAGGCAAGCACCGCTGCGTGGACGCGGGAGCGTTTTGTTGTTGTGTGCGCCCGACTGACGATAGCCCAAGGGGGATAGGGGCGGGGGCGGGCACTGTTCGGGGTGTTGAAGCAGGACCGCAGGGCGTGTCAGTGGAGCGGACTGGCCGTGGGGCGCCGGGTGCGGGTAGCAGGCGGAACGGCGGGGCTGGGTAAGCGTGACCCGAGTATAGCTATCGGGTCACGGTCCACACCAGTACCTTGCTGGCACAATTGTCCTCTGTTTCGAGGATTTCCAGGCGATAGCGGCCGATCTTCAGGCAAACGGCGCTTTCCGGGATGCTCTCCAGCGCCTCGGTGACCAGCCCGTTGAGGGTTTTCGGCCCGCCGTCGCAGGGCAGGTGCCAGCCCAGGCTGCGGTTGATTTCGCGTAGCGAAGCGGTGCCGTCGATGACGAAGGTGCCATCGGGCTGCGGGTGCACGTGGGGGTTGACCAAGCTGTGTTCATCCTCGAACTCGCCAACGATCTCTTCGAGGATGTCTTCCAGGGTGACGATGCCCAGCACTTCGCCGTACTCGTCCACCACCACGCCCAGGCGGCGCTGCTGCTTGTGGAAGTTCAGCAGCTGCATTTGCAGGGGCGTGCTCTCCGGCACGAAATAGGGCTCGTAGCAGGCGCCGAGCAGCGTCTCCAGGGTCAGCTCGGCCTTGGGCAGCAGGTGGCTGATCAGCTTGGTGTTGAGGATCGCTTCAACCTGGTTGATGTCGCTGTGGTACACCGGCAGGCGGGTGTGGCGGCTGACGATCAGTTGCTCGATGATGCGCTCGATCGGCTCGTCGAGGCTGATGCCGTCCACTTCGTTGCGCGGTACCAGGATGTCGTTGACGGTCATCTTGTCCAGTGACTGCAGGCCGTCGAGCAGGCCGTGGCGCGGCGCTTCGTGTTCCTCGTCCTCGTCGAACTCGTCGGCTTCCTGCGGGTGCAGGGCCACGGCCGTGGGTTGCACGCGGAACGGACGCAGGATCAGCTTGGCAACGCCATCCAGCAGGCAGGCCAGTGGTTGCAGCAGGGTGAGGGGCACTTTCAGCAGGCTGGCGCCGAGGCTGACGAACGCCTGCGGGTTGCGCCGGGCCAGGCGCCGCGGCAGGTATTCGGCGAACACCAGCAAGGTGAGGGTGGCGGCCAGCCCGGCCAGCCAGAAGCCGTGTTCGCCGCTATGCCGCTGGCCGACCAGGCAGGCCAGGCCCAGCACCAGCAGCTTGCCCAGGCTGGCGCACAGCACCAGGGCCTGGGCCGGCAGCACGGGCTGGCCGTCCTCGCCGGCGCGCAGCGCGCCATTGAGTTGCAGGCGGGCGGCATCCACCGCAGTGAATAGCGCCGACCACAACAGCGCCAGTGCCAGGGTGCCGAATAGCGGTGCGTACGGCAGGGTATCCATGGGCGGCCGTCAGATATGCAGGATGAATTCGCGAACCAGCTTGCTGCCGAAATAGGCCAGCATCAGCAGGCAGAAACCGGCCAGCGTCCAGCGGATGGCCTTGTGGCCACGCCAGCCCAGGCGGGTGCGGCCCCACAGCAGCACGCTGAACACCACCCAGGCGACACAGGCCAGCAGGGTCTTGTGTGCCAGGTGCTGGGCGAACAGGTTGTCGAGGAACAGCCAGCCGGAGATCAGCGACAGCGACAGCAGGCACCAGCCGGCCCAGAGGAAGCCGAACAGCAGGCTTTCCATGGTTTGCAGCGGCGGGAAGTTGCGGATCAGCCCGGACGGGTGCTTGTTCTTCAACTGGCGGTCCTGCAGCAGCAACAACAGCGCCTGGAACACCGCGATGGTGAACAGCCCGTAGGCCAGGATCGACAGCAGGATATGCGCGAGGATGCCCGGCTCTTCGTTGACCAGCGGTACCGTGCCAGGGGGCGCGAACTGGGCCAGCAGCGCGGTCACCGCACCCAGCGGGAACAGCAGCACCAGCAGGTTCTCCACGGGTATGCGCAAGCAGGCCAGCAGGGTCAGGGCGATGACCGCCACGGCGATCAGGCTGGCGGCACTGAAGAAGTCCAGGCTCAGGCCCAGCGGGGTGATCAGCTGGAAGAACAGCGCACCGGCCTGGGCGAGTACCGCCAAGGCACCCAGCAGGGCAAGCAGGCGCTTGTCGGCCTTGCGGTTCTGGGCAAGGTAAGAGCCCTGGTAGATGGCCGCAGCTATATATAGGCCGGCGGCGATCAGGTTGGGGAGGAGGCTGGGTGAGGAGAACATAAGTCCTGGTTGGCGAGCCTTAAAGAGACGGAGTTTGGCATAGATCGCGCTGGTCTAGGAAGACTGGCAGGCTGCGGTGCGGTATTCGCGGGTGAACCCGCTCCCACAGGTATGGCGCCGGTTTCGAATGGGGTGGGGACCCTGTGGGAGCGGGTTCACCCGCGAAGAGGCCGGCACAGCCACCGATTATCTACCATACCGCCGCCAAGGTGTGCGCCGCCGTCGCACTTCGCTATAATCGCCGCCTTGCTGTGCCCGGCGGGTATGCATTCCCCCTGGGCGCCTGACAAACCTCGGCTTTTACTGGGCCTGAAAGGATCACCATGTTCGAAAACCTGACCGACCGCCTGTCACAGACGCTGCGCCATGTCACCGGCAAGGCCAAGCTGACCGAAGACAACATCAAGGACACGCTGCGCGAAGTGCGCATGGCCCTGCTCGAGGCCGACGTTGCCCTGCCGGTGGTCAAGGATTTCGTCAACAGCGTCAAGGACCGTGCAGTCGGCACCGAAGTGTCGCGCAGCCTGACCCCTGGCCAGGCGTTCGTGAAGATCGTCCAGGCCGAGCTGGAAAGCCTGATGGGCGCGGCCAATGAAGACCTCGCGCTGAACGCCGCCCCGCCCGCCGTGGTGCTGATGGCCGGCCTGCAGGGCGCCGGTAAGACCACCACCGCCGGCAAGCTGGCGCGCTTCCTCAAGGAGCGCAAGAAAAAGAGCGTGATGGTAGTGTCCGCCGACGTCTACCGCCCGGCGGCGATCAAGCAGCTGGAAACCCTGGCCAACGACATCGGCGTCACCTTCTTCCCGTCCGACATCAGCCAGAAGCCGGTGGCCATCGCCGAAGCGGCCATCCGCGAAGCCAAGCTGAAGTTCATCGACGTGGTCATCGTCGACACCGCCGGCCGTCTGCACATCGACGCCGACATGATGGACGAGATCAAGGCGCTGCACGCCGCGGTCAAGCCGATCGAGACCCTGTTCGTGGTCGACGCCATGACCGGCCAGGACGCCGCCAACACCGCCAAGGCGTTTGGCGAGGCGCTGCCGCTGACCGGCGTGGTGCTGACCAAGGTCGACGGTGACGCCCGTGGCGGTGCCGCGCTGTCGGTGCGTGCCATCACCGGCAAGCCGATCAAGTTCATCGGTATGGGCGAGAAGACCGAAGCCCTCGAACCATTCCACCCCGACCGTGTCGCCTCGCGCATCCTCGGCATGGGTGACGTGCTCAGCCTGATCGAGCAGGCCGAGCAGAACATCGACAAGGCCAAGGCCGACAAGCTGGCCAAGAAGCTGAAGAAGGGCAAGGGCTTCGACCTCGAAGACTTCCGCGATCAGCTGCAGCAGATGAAGAACATGGGCGGCCTCGGCGGCCTGATGGACAAGCTGCCGAGCATCGGCGGGGTCAACCTGTCGCAGATGGGCAACGCCCAGGGCGCGGCCGAGAAGCAGTTCAAGCAGATGGAAGCGATCATCAACTCCATGACCCCGGCCGAGCGCCGTGATCCAGAGTTGATCAGCGGCTCGCGCAAGCGCCGTATCGCCATCGGTTCCGGCACCCAGGTGCAGGACGTCGGCCGCCTGATCAAGCAGCACAAGCAAATGCAGAAGATGATGAAGAAATTCTCCGCCAAGGGCGGCATGGCCAAGATGATGCGCGGCCTGGGCGGGATGCTGCCGGGCGGCGGCATGCCGAAGCTGTAACCCCTATTCCGGGTGCCTGCCGTTCGTCCGGCAGGCGCCCAGAACCCCCGCTGTGGCGGGGCAATGGCCGCGGATTTCGCGGCTCAACCGGCAGATCTGGACGGCAGGGCAGGGCCTTGCCGAAAAAGTCATTTGCAAATGTCCGTGTATTCCCCGAGAATATGCGGCCTTTTGGGCACCCGTGTGCCTATTTGGCATTCAGATTTGCAGTACCAGCTGCTGTATCAACTGCAGCACCGACTATAGGAACGATGTTCACATGGTAACCATTCGTCTGGCCCGTGGCGGCTCGAAAAAGCGCCCATTCTACCACCTGACCGTGACCAACTCGCGTAACGCCCGTGACGGCCGTTTCGTTGAGCGCGTAGGTTTCTTCAACCCGATCGCTGCTGGCGCCGAAGTCAAGCTGTCGGTCAACCAAGAGCGCGTCAACTACTGGCTGAGCCAGGGTGCACAGCCGTCTGAGCGCGTTGCTCAGCTGCTGAAGGACGCTGCCAAGGCTGCTGCCTGAGCAGTATGAACGCGACGCCAGAAAAGGCTGACGACCTCATCGTCGTTGGCAAGATTTTTTCGGTTCACGGCGTTCGCGGCGAGGTGAAGGTGTATTCCTTTACCGATCCGATTGAAAACCTGTTGGATTATCCGCGCTGGACGCTTCGGCACGAAGGCAAGGTAAAGCAGGTCGAGCTGGTCAACGGTCGTGGCTCCCAGAAGGGCCTGGTCGTGAAACTGAAAGGCCTCGATGATCGCGATGAAGCCCGTCTTCTGAGCGGTTACGAAATCTGCATACCGCGGAGCCTTTTGCCCAACCTGGCTGCTGACGAGTACTACTGGTACCAGTTGGTGGGCCTGAAGGTCATCAACCAGGACGAACAACTGTTCGGCAAGGTCGATCACCTGTTGGAGACCGGTGCGAACGATGTAATGGTGGTCAAGCCCTGCGCAGGCAGCCTGGATGATCGCGAGCGTCTGTTGCCCTATACGGCGCAATGCGTGCTCGACATCGACCTGGAAGCAGGCGTGATGCGGGTTGAATGGGACGCGGACTTCTAAACGATGGGTAACCTTCGCGTAGACGTCATCACGTTGTTCCCCGAGATGTTCTCGGCCATCACGGAGTACGGCATTACCAGCCGCGCGGTGAAACAGGGGTTGCTTCAGGTGACTTGCTGGAACCCGCGGGACTACACCACAGATCGTCACCACACGGTGGATGATCGTCCGTTTGGCGGTGGTCCGGGCATGGTGATGAAAATCAAGCCTCTGGAAGACGCCCTGGTTAGCGCCAGGCAAGCGACCGGAGCAGCGGCGAAGGTGATCTACCTTTCGCCACAAGGCCGCAAGCTGACTCAGCAGGCGGTCAAAGGCCTGGCCGAACAGGAATCGTTGATCCTGATCGCCGGTCGTTATGAAGGCATCGACGAGCGCTTTATCGAGGCTCATGTCGATGAGGAGTGGTCGATTGGCGACTATGTGCTTTCCGGTGGCGAGCTGCCGGCCATGGTACTGATCGATGCGGTTACACGGCTGCTGCCCGGAGCTTTAGGGCATGTGGACTCGGCGGAAGAAGATTCTTTCACTGACGGTCTGCTCGATTGCCCGCACTACACCCGACCTGAGGTGTATGCGGATCAGCGTGTTCCCGACGTGTTGCTAAGTGGCAACCATGCACACATCCGGCGTTGGAGAATGAAGCAGTCCCTTGGTAGGACCTTCGAACGACGCGCCGATCTTCTGGAAAGTCGCTCGCTTTCTGGAGAAGAGAAGAAGCTGCTCGAGGAATATCTCCGCGAGCGGGACGATAGTTAAACGTATCGATGGTGGATCACGTATCCATCTTAGGAGCACAGCATGACCAACAAGATCATCCAGCAGCTCGAAGCCGAGCAGATGAGCAAGGAAATCCCGACCTTCGCACCAGGCGACACCGTTGTCGTTCAGGTTAAAGTGAAGGAAGGTGAGCGTTCCCGTCTGCAGGCGTTCGAAGGCGTCGTTATCGCCAAGCGTAACCGCGGTCTGAACAGCGCCTTCACCGTGCGCAAGATCTCCAGCGGCGTTGGCGTAGAGCGTACCTTCCAGACCTACAGCCCGCAAATCGACAGCCTGGCCGTGAAACGTCGTGGTGACGTGCGTAAAGCCAAGCTGTACTACCTGCGCGACCTGTCCGGCAAAGCCGCTCGCATCAAGGAAAAACTGTCCTGAGTACAGTTTGCCCGGTGGCCAAGGCCGCCTAGCGAGAAAAAAGCAGCCTTCGGGCTGCTTTTTTGCTTTTTGCCCCCCGAAGATGTGATTGCCATGACTACCCGAGACCAGGAAATCCTGCGCCGCACCGAGCTGTCGGTGACCCGCGTGACCAAGGCGGTATTTCCCAACACCACCAACCACCACAACACCCTGTTCGGCGGCACCGCCCTGGCCTGGATGGACGAAGTGTCGTTCATCGCCGCCACGCGCTTCTGCCGCCTGCCGCTGGTGACCGTGTCCACCGACCGCATCGACTTCAAGCACCCGATTCCGGCGGGCTCGATCGTGGAGCTGGTGGGGTCGGTGATCAAGGTGGGCAATACCAGCTTGCAGGTGCAAGTGGATGTATTTGTCGAGAATATGTACCTGGATGGGCGCGAGCGAGCGATCCATGGCGTGTTCAGCTTCGTCGCCATCGACGAGGACAAGCGCCCGGTGCCGGTTCTGCCCCAGGCCTGAGTTCTCCTGCACTGGCCCTTTCGCGGCTAAAGCCGCTCCCACAGGGATCGCACATACCTCGAGGGCGGTGATATCCCTGTGGGAGCGGCTTTAGCCGCGAAGAGGCCAGTACAGACAACAATTATGCTGCTGTGAAACACTAAGCCACCTTCAACACCCAGCAGCCCCGCATGCCCGTCCTAGACCACCCCCTGATCGACCAGTTCCTCGACGCCCTGTGGCTTGAAAAGGGCCTGTCCGACAACACCCGCGTGTCCTACCGCAGCGACCTGGCCCTGTTCAACGGCTGGCTGCAGGAACACGGCGTCAGCTTGCCCGACGCTGGCCGCGACCTGATTCTCGACCACCTGGCCTGGCGCCTCGACCAAGGCTACAAACCGCGCTCCACGGCACGCTTCCTGTCCGGCCTGCGTGGCTTCTTCCGCTACCTGCTGCGGGAAAAGCTGGTGGCCATCGACCCGACCTTGCAAGTCGACATGCCGCAACTGGGCAAGCCACTGCCCAAGTCGCTGTCCGAAGCCGACGTCGAAGCCTTGCTGCAGGCTCCGGACCTGGGCGAAGCCATCGGCCAGCGTGACCGCGCCATGCTCGAAGTGCTCTACGCCTGCGGTCTGCGGGTTACCGAACTGGTCAGCCTGGCTCTCGACCAGGTCAACCTGCGCCAGGGCGTGCTGCGGGTGATGGGCAAGGGCAGCAAGGAGCGCCTGGTGCCCATGGGCGAAGAGGCGGTGCTGTGGCTGCAGCGCTACCTGCGCGATGGCCGCGCCGAACTGCTCAATGGCCGCCCCAGCGACGTCCTGTTCCCCAGCTTGCGTGGCGAGCAGATGACCCGCCAGACCTTCTGGCATCGCATCAAGCACCATGCCCGGGTCGCCGGCATCGACAAACCGCTGTCGCCACACACCCTGCGCCACGCCTTCGCCACCCATCTGCTCAACCACGGTGCCGACCTGCGCGTGGTACAGATGCTGCTGGGCCACAGTGACCTGTCGACCACGCAGATCTACACCCATGTTGCCAAGGCCCGCCTGCAGCAACTGCACGCCCGGCACCACCCGCGTGGATGAATGTTTTTCATGTTCCGCCGACCGGTCCTTGCAAGGCCCTTCACCGGCGGTGTGATGTGGTAGGCTTGAGCGGTTTGCACCAAGGGCCGCACGGTCACCGCGTATTTTCCGCAGGTGGCGCCCTCCGGCCCCTGTCCGCCTTCAGGAGTTCCCATGCGCGTGACCCAGTTTTTCGCCGCCGCCGCGTTGGCGCTGGCCAGTACCTTTGCCGTTGCTGCGGCAACCGACAGCAATACCGCTGCCGAGCAGGCCATCCGTAAGTCGTTGCAGAACCTCGAGCTGGAAGTGCCCGTTGAAAGCGTGGCCAGCAGCCCGGTCAGCGGCCTGTATGAAGTCAAGCTGCAGGGTGGCCGCGTGCTGTATGCCAGCGGCGACGGCCAGTTCGTGATGCAGGGCTACCTGTTCCAGATCCAGGACGGCAAGCCGGTCAACCTCACCGAAAAGACCGAGCGCCTGGGTATTGCCAAGCTCATCAACGGCATTCCAGCCGCCGAGATGGTGGTTTATCCTGCCAAGGGCGAGACCAAGTCGCACATCACCGTGTTCACCGACACCACCTGCCCGTACTGCCACAAGCTGCACGCCGAGGTGCCCGAACTCAACCGCCGCGGTATCGAAGTGCGCTATGTCGCCTTCCCGCGCCAGGGTCTCGGCTCGCCGGGTGACCAGCAGTTGCAGGCCGTCTGGTGTTCCAGTGACCGCCGTGCGGCGATGGACAAGATGGTCGAGGGTGAGGAAATCAAGGCCGCCAAGTGCGCCAACCCGGTCAGCAAGCAGTTCCAGCTGGGCCAGTCGATCGGCGTCAACGGCACGCCGGCGATCGTCCTTGAAAGCGGCCAGGTCATTCCGGGCTACCAGCCGGCACCGCAGGTCGCCAAGCTGGCGCTGGCCAAGTAATCCAATTCAGTACGCCGTCGTCATGGGGTGACGGCATGTTTCACGGTCGGCATAGGTGTCGGCCGTTCAATGGGGAGTTCACAGTGAAACCGGTCAAAGTAGGCATCTGTGGGTTGGGGACCGTCGGTGGCGGAACCTTCAATGTACTTCAGCGCAACGCCGAGGAGATTGCCCGCCGTGCCGGGCGCGGTATTGAAGTGGCACAGATCGCCATGCGCTCGCAGAACCCGAACTGCCAGATTACCGGTACCCCCATTACCGCTGACGTGTTCGAAGTTGCGAGCAACCCGGAGATCGACATTGTCATCGAGCTGATCGGTGGCTACACCGTGGCTCGCGAACTGGTGCTCAAGGCCATCGAGAACGGCAAGCACGTGGTCACCGCCAACAAGGCGCTGATTGCCGTGCACGGCAACGAAATTTTCGCCAAGGCCCGCGAGAAGGGTGTGATCGTCGCCTTCGAAGCGGCCGTGGCCGGTGGCATCCCGGTGATCAAGGCCATCCGCGAAGGCCTGTCGGCCAACCACATCAACTGGCTGGCCGGCATCATCAACGGCACCGGCAACTTCATTCTCACCGAAATGCGTGAGAAGGGCCGTGCCTTCCCGGATGTGCTGGCCGAAGCCCAGGCGCTGGGGTACGCCGAAGCCGACCCGACCTTCGACGTCGAAGGCATCGATGCCGCGCACAAGCTGACCATTCTCGCCTCGATCGCTTTCGGCATCCCGCTGCAATTCGACAAGGCCTACACCGAAGGCATCACCCAGCTGACCACTGCTGACGTGAATTACGCCGAGGCCCTGGGCTACCGCATCAAGCACCTGGGCGTGGCCCGCCGCACTGCCGAAGGCATTGAGCTGCGCGTACACCCGACGCTGATCCCGGCCGACCGCCTGATCGCCAACGTCAACGGCGTGATGAACGCCGTCATGGTCAACGGCGATGCCGCCGGCTCCACCCTGTACTACGGCGCTGGTGCCGGCATGGAGCCAACCGCTTCGTCGGTGGTCGGCGATGTGGTCGATGTGGTCCGCGCCATGACCTCCGACCCGGAAAACCGCGTGCCGCACCTGGCCTTCCAGCCGGATTCGCTGTCGGCCCACCCTATCCTGCCGATCGAAGCCTGCGAAAGCGCCTACTACCTGCGCATCCAGGCCAAGGATCACCCGGGGGTACTGGCCCAGGTGGCCAGCATCCTCTCGGAGCGTGGCATCAACATCGAGTCGATCATGCAGAAGGAAGCCGAGGAACAGGACGGCCTGGTGCCGATGATCCTGCTGACCCATCGCGTGGTCGAGCAGCGCATCAACGACGCCATCGTCGCCCTGGAAGCCCTGCAGGACGTGGTCGGCAAGGTCGTGCGCATTCGCGTCGAGCAGCTCAACTAACAATAGTGCCGGCGGGCCGCCAGCGCGGCCCCGGCCCCAGCATCGAAGGTTTGCACCCATGCGCTATATCAGTACCCGCGGCCAGGCATCGGCCCTGAATTTCGAAGACGTCCTGCTGGCTGGCCTGGCCAGTGACGGCGGCCTGTACGTCCCGGAAAACCTGCCACGTTTCACCCAGGAAGAAATCGCCTCGTGGGCCGGCCTGCCGTACCACGAACTGGCTTTCCGGGTGATGCGCCCGTTCGTCGAAGGCAGCATCGCCGACGCCGACTTCAAGAAGATCCTCGAAGAAACCTACGGCGAGTTCGCCCACGCCGCCGTTGCCCCGCTGCGTCAGCTGAACAGCAACGAGTGGGTGCTGGAGCTGTTCCACGGCCCGACCCTGGCGTTCAAGGACTTCGCCCTGCAACTGCTCGGCCGCCTGCTCGACCACGTGCTGGCCAAGCGCAACGAGCGCGTGGTGATCATCGGTGCCACCAGCGGTGACACCGGTTCCGCCGCCATCGAAGGCTGCCGCCGTTGCGACAACGTCGACATCTTCATCCTGCACCCGCACCAGCGCGTGTCGGAAGTGCAGCGCCGGCAGATGACCACCATCTTCGGTGACAACATCCACAACATCGCCATCGAAGGCAACTTCGACGACTGCCAGGAAATGGTCAAGGCCAGCTTCGCCGACCAGTCGTTCCTCAAGGGCACCCGCCTGGTTGCGGTCAACTCGATCAACTGGGCGCGGATCATGGCCCAGATCGTCTACTACTTCCACGCTGCCCTGCAGCTGGGTGGCCCGGCGCGTTCCGTGGCGTTCTCGGTACCGACCGGCAACTTCGGCGACATCTTTGCCGGCTACCTGGCACGTAACATGGGCCTGCCGGTCAGCCAGCTGATCGTTGCCACCAACCGCAACGACATCCTGCACCGCTTCATGAGCGGCAACCAGTACGTCAAGGAAACCCTGCACGCGACCCTGTCGCCGTCGATGGACATCATGGTCTCGTCCAACTTCGAGCGCCTGCTGTTCGACCTGCACGGCCGCAACGGTGGCGCCATTGCCGAGCTGATGGCCAACTTCAAGCAAGGTGGCGGCTTCAGCGTCGAGCAAGACCGCTGGACCGAAGCGCGCAAGCTGTTCGACTCGCTGGCAGTGAACGACGAGCAGACCTGCGAAACCATTGCCGAAGTGTTCGCAGCCACCGGTGAAGTCCTCGACCCGCACACCGCGATCGGCGTCAAGGCCGCCCGCGAGTGCCGCCGCAGCCTGGACACGCCGATGGTGGTGCTGGGTACCGCGCACCCGGTCAAGTTCCCGGAAGCGGTGGAGAAGGCCGGTGTGGGCAAGGCACTGGAGCTGCCGGCGCACCTCAGCGACCTGTTCAGCCGTGAAGAGCGTTGCACGGTGCTGGCCAATGACCTGAAGGCTGTGCAGGGCTTTGTCAGCCAGCATGGTAACCGCGGCAAACCGCTGTAAACATTGGGGCCGCTCTGCGGCCCATCGCCGGCAAGC